>CP082942.1:628118-942177 GCA_019933195.1 Clostridium sporogenes | reverse complement strand
GTTTAAAAAGTTTTGAACAAATTAGTCCTCCAACAGATGGAGATAACTTTTTTATAAATGGATATAAGACAACCTATGGGAATGATTTTTTAACTTGGTATCAAGATGCGCTCATAAAACATTTATCCAATATAGCAACTAAAGCACATGCCCGTTTTGATTCGGTATTTGATGTTACAATAGGAGCAAAAGTATCAGGTGTTCACTGGTTAATGAACAGTCCAAATATGCCACATGCTGCAGAGTATTGTGCAGGCTATTATAATTATAGTACTTTGCTTGATGAGTTTAAAAAATCAAATTTAGATTTAACATTCACATGTCTTGAAAAGGAAGATTCAAATTCATATAGTTATCCTTATTCAGCACCAAAAAGTCTTGTTATAAATATTGCAAATTTGGTTAGAGAAAAGGATATAAAACATTTTGGAGAGAATGCATCAGATATTTACAATAGTAAAAAAGCATATGAAAATTGTGCTGAGATGTTATTTAATTATGATTTTTCAGGTTTTACACTTTTAAGACTTAAAAATATAGTTAATTATGATGGAACACCTACTGATGAAATGGCTCATTTTGCAGATACTTTAGCCATTAAGCCAGTTCCGGTAACATTTACAGTCAATAATGTTAACTTAGAAGGTGATGAAAATTTATATTTAACTGGAAGCAGATGGGAGATGGCTAACTGGAGTACAGGATTTTATCCAATGCAATTTAAAGACAATAATGAAAGCTATGCGATTACCACATATCTTGCTGAAGGTCATAATTATGAATTTAAAGCTATAAAGAAAAATAATAATGGAAATATAATATGGCAAGGTGGTCAAAATAAATCTTATACTGTTCCAAAAGGTGGAGGTTCTTATAATTGGAGCTGGTAAAATATAAATGTATTAATTAATTGAAATATGTGCAAAATAGGTAAAATAGTTTAACTCTTATAAGATAATTTTAAAATTAGTGTTGACAGTATATTAACATCATGGTATAATTCATTAAAAATATTAAATTAAAAGCTGTGATGAGAAGAAGTAAAAATATAAATTCTTTTAAAGAGAGCTTCTGGTTGGTGAAAAGAAGAAAAGAAAAGTATTTTGAATACATCTCTGAGCGGAGCACCGAATCCTTGTTTAAGGTAGTAGGCTGTTTTCGGATTCCCTGCACCCGTTATAGTGCTAGAGTATAAAGACTATTTTTAGTTCAGTACTTGAAAAGGTTAGATATGGTGACATATCTAATAAAACGAGGTGGTACCACGTGAGTATAACTCCCGTCCTCTAGTTAAAACTAGAGACGGGATTTTTTGCATTTAAAAATAAAAATGTTAAAAAATAATTTATATAAATAAGCGCTTATAAATTAAAAAATATTACAAGTACCATATGCATATGGCCTTATAAAAAATAATTTTAGGAGGCTATAAAAAAATGAAAAGTATAGAAGAGCAAATAAAAATAATATCTAAAGGTGTAGATGAAATTATAAATATAGAGGATTTAAAAAATAAACTAGAAAGATCACAAAAAACAGGTAAACCTCTAACAGTTAAATTAGGATTAGATCCTACAGCACCTGACATTCATATAGGTCATTCAGTAGTTTTGAGAAAGATAAGACAACTACAAGATTTAGGACATAGAGCAGTTATAATAATAGGAGATTTTACAGGAAGAATAGGAGACCCAACAGGAAAATCTAAGACTAGAAAACCATTAACACAAGAAGAAGTTATGTTCAATGCTAGAACTTATGAAGAACAAATATTTAAAATAATAGATAAAGATAAAACAGATTTAAAGTTTAATAGTGAATGGTTAGGTAAATTATCTTTAAGAGATACAATAGAGTTAACTTCAAAGTATACAGTAGCTAGAATGCTTGAGAGAGAAGATTTTAAAAAGAGATTTGAAAGTCATTCTAGTATAGGAATACACGAATTCTTTTACCCATTACTACAAGCCTTTGATTCTGTTACTTTAAAAGCAGATATAGAGTTAGGGGGAACAGACCAAAGATTTAACCTTCTTATGGGAAGAACTATACAAAAGGATTTTGATCAAGAAAGTCAAGTAGCTATTCTTATGCCATTATTAGAAGGAACAGATGGAAAAGACAAAATGAGCAAAAGTTTAGGAAATTATATAGGTATAAATGAAGATGCTAATGATATATACGGAAAAGTTATGTCTATACCAGATGAAATGATAATTAAATACTACGAATTAGCTACAGATATACATCCTGATGAAGTGGCTAAAATAAAAGAAAAATTAGAAGAGGAAAATGTCAATCCAAGAGATATGAAAATGGAACTGGCAAAAGAAATAGTAAGATTATATCATGGAGAAGAAGAAGCTATAAAGGCAGAAGAAAACTTTAAAAATATATTCCAACAAGGAAATATACCAGAAGATATAGATATATTAAAAGAAAACTTAGATGAAATAAATATAATAGATTTAATAGTTAAAGCAAAATTTGCTCCTAGTAAAAATGAAGCTAGAAGATTAGTAAAACAAGGAGCAGTAAAGATAAATGGAGAAAAAGTAGATGAAGAATGTAAAATAAAAAATGAAGATATACTTCAAGTAGGAAAGAAGAAATTTATAAAAATATTAAGTGAAAACTAATTTAAATAAAAATATTTATACAAGATAAAAATAAGGAGCAGTCTGTACCATATTGGGAAGGATTGGCTTCTTTATTTTTGCTTTTCAAATTTAAGAAACTATTGACATTTTATAAAGAGAGTTATATAGTTAGTTACATGTGTAATTAACTGGTTATGTAGCGAGGTGATAATAATGAATTTAAATTTTAATGGGGATATGCCGATATATCAGCAAATAGCTAATACCATTGAGGATGGAATATTAAAGGGTATTTATGAAGAAGAAAGTCAAATTCCCTCAACAACAGAAATTTCAGTGACTTACAAAATAAATCCAGCTACAGTGAGGAAAGGATTCAATTTGTTAGTCAGTGAAGAAATAATTTATAAGAAAAGAGGGCTAGGAATGTTTGTTTGTAGCGGGGCAAAGGAAAAGTTAAAAGAAAAAAGAAAAAATAATTTTTTTGAAAGTTATATATTGACCCTTGTAGATGAGGCTAAAAGATTAGGAATAACTATAGATGAAATAATGGATATGATAAAAGGGGGTTATAAAAATGAGTAATATATCAATAAAGAATATTACTAAATCATATCAGGGGAAGGAAGTCCTATCAGATATCTCTATTAATATAGAAGAAGGAAAAATATATGGACTTCTTGGAAGAAATGGAGCAGGAAAAACAACGCTCCTGCATCTTATAACTAATAGAGGAATTTTAGATACTGGAGAGATTTTAATAGACGGAGAAAATATTTGTGAAAATGATAAGGCACTTTCTAAAATTTATTGTATAGAAGAAAAAAATCTTTTCCCTGAAACAATGAAAATAGTAGATGTTTTTAAGTGGATAAAAGAATTTTATGAAAACTTTGATATGGAATATGCTATTAAAATAAGTGAAATGTTTAATTTAAATATAGAGAAGAAAGTAAAAAATTTATCAACAGGATATAAGTCAATAAGTAAAATTATTGCCACATTAGCTTCAGGTGCAGAAATTTTAATTTTTGATGAGCCCATTTTAGGATTAGACGCAAATCATAGAGAACTTTTTTATAAAGAATTATTAAAAGTTTATGATGATGAGAAAAAAACAATTATAATATCAACTCATATAATAGAAGAAATTTCTCATCTTTTAGAAAAAGTAATTATATTAAAGGAAGGTAAAATAATAGAAAATGATTCTGTTGAAAATATACTTAATTTAGCTTATGCAGTTTCAGGTAGTAATGATGCTGTAGATAAATATATAATTTCTAAAAATACAATAGATATAGAAACATTAGGTTCATATAAAAAGGCTACAATATTACAAGAAAGAACTAAAGAGGATTTAGATTATATAAAGGAACTACAATTAGAGATTAATACAGTAGAACTTCAAAAATTATTTATATATTTAACAAATATGGAGGTAAAATAAATGAACAAAAGCAATAAAATTTGTAGTTATCAATTAGAGACTTCTATAAAATCTATATTGGTTTATTATAGTATATTCATAGGAATTCTATTATTAGTAATAATACAAAAAAAATTTATGTATCCATATAGTAATATTCAGTCAAATGGAATAGAAATAGCAACAGCAATTTTTATTTTTATAATAGCATTAAATTCATTTAAATCTTCATTTTATTTTTCTCAAGGAAACAATGTTTCAAGAAATAGTTTCATTTTGGGAACTATAAAATCAGGAATAATAATATCAGCAATGTTAGCTTTAATTGATATTATTATAAATAGAATATACAACTTATTCATAATTTGTCCTACTAATTTTGATACGCTTTATGGAAGAGTAGTGTATGGTGTAAATAATAATTGGGAGTTTATGTTGAATCATAGTGTTGTTACTTCATTTGAAAGTTATTTATGGAATTTTGCAATATACGTATTTTTATTTATGCTAGGCTTGGTAATAACCATGATTTATTTTAGATTAAACAAACTATGGAGAATAATAGTATGTTCTATTCCATTTATAATAATTATGGTTTTAAATAATATTTCAGAGCATAATTCTGATAAAATAATTGAATTCATTGGGAATATATTAGGAATTAATAATAAAAATCCATATATAGGAATGTTAATATTTATTATGATGAGTATTTTATTAATAGCAATGCAATATTTATTAATTAGAAGAGCTGCTGCAGATAAAAATTAATGCATACTTTAGTTTAAATTTAAGATAAAAATATAATAATAGACACAAAGGAATTTTTGATGATAAAATAGATGTAATAAAAAAATTATATTTTGATATGTCTATAAAAAGCAAGGGTTATATAACTTAAGATAACTAATTTGTGTGCAAGGAGATTAATTTATGAATTTTAAAATAAAAAAGTTTAATGAATTAACTATAGAAGAAATATATGAAATACTAAAAATAAGAAATGAAGTTTTTATTGTAGAACAGAAATGTGCTTATGATGATTGCGATGGTAAAGATAAAGATTCATATCATCTATTTTATATGGAAGAAGGTAAGGTACTTGCTTATTTAAGGATATTAGAAAAAGGAGTATCTTATAATGAGACATCCATAGGAAGAGTTTTAGTAAATAAGGATTATCGTAGTAAAGGATTAGCAAGAAAGATTATTTTAGAAGCACTAGATTTTATAGAAAATAATTTAAAAGAAAATTCTGTAAGAATTTCAGCCCAGCATTATTTAATAAACTTTTATAAAAGTGTTGGATTTAAACCAGTATCAGAGGTATATTTAGAGGATAATATATCACATATAGAAATGTTATATAAGAAATAATAAATTTTCATATAATTATAAAGACAAATTTAAGCTTCATAGGAGTTAGAATTCCTTAAGAAGCTTAAATTTTTTTTGTGAAAAATCAAAATTTAATTAATAACACTGAAAACTGTCTATTGTATTTAAGTCAATTCCAGCATAAACCCAGTTACGTCCAGTCCATCTCCAACCAGATATAGATCTTCTTCTTACATATACAATCCACATCCAGAAAGGTCTTCCTCTACGAGGCCAAATATAAGTAAATTTATTTTTACAGAATCTTATTGAGCCAGGATCAACAGCTTTCAAATTAGGGCTACCCTTATTTGCCCCAGGTCCAGAGGGATTAAAATTTGGAGGTGGAGTACTTGGAGGTCTACCTGGAGAACCACCTTGGGGACCACCAAAACCACCACCAGGTGGTGGATTAAAAGGAGGAGGTGTTTGAGGCGGTACGGGCATTCTCATGTAGTTATCATAGTAAAAATAATAAAAATAAGGATACATTATATTAACTCCTATAAAATTATTTACAATATCAATATATTCTATATTAAGGAAAATGATAATATATATTTTTAAATCAGAAAGTTTAGAGTATTGATTTAATATTTTAATAAGTATGGTTTTAATATTCACTAATATACATTTAATAGAATAGTATGTATGGGTGAGAATTTTTAAATTTATTTGTAACAATATTGATATATATATAAATATAATCTAAGTAACAAAAATGCTTGTCCGTCATAATATATAGTATAACCTATAAAAAATAGTTAACAACTTTAACTATTAAAAAATTTTATAACTTGGGAGGAATAAATGATGTCAATGGATGGAACAAAAAATAATTGTGAAGCAAATTCAAATTTAGATAGATCAGTTAGCAATAGTTGCTATGGAGATTGTGGAAAAGTAATAGATAGCAAAACTTTACCATTATGTGATGGAACTAATTTAACACCATCTGCTATAACAACAGGAGTTGTAGCTAAGATACCAGTAGTTCTTGCAGAAAAAGAAGTTCAGATAGATGTGGAAGCTAGAATGAGATTAAGAGACAAATACTTTGAAATAAAGAGAATAAAAAAAGATGTATTTTTAACTCAATGTGAATTATTACCAAGAGCAGGAATTATAGAAAATGGTGTTCCAATAACAGGAAAGCTATTTATAAGCGGATATGTTAGAAAGAATATAGAATATGCTACTGCAGACTGTATAAAACATGATGTAGTAAGTGGTGAAATAAAACACACTACAGAAAAAATACCATTTAATTGTGTAACAGAAGTAACTTATATAACTCCTCCAGTATTAGGAAATAGAGGAATCCAACAAAAAACAGATTTATTCTGTGGCGGATGTAAATGTGATTGTAAGTGCGAAGAAGAAAGATTAGGAAAACTTACTTGTCAAGAATATTTAGAGGATTCAATAACACTTGTAGAAAAACCATATTGCGAATTATTAGGAGCTAGAATATTTGAAGCTGATATACAAAGACAACCTTGTTATGAACATGGAGAAAAAGTTTATGATGAATTATTAGAAAAAATGGTAGTTCATATTAGCGTAAAAGTTTTACAATTACAACAAGTAGCTGTAAATGACCCAACTTTTGGTTCAAAGGGTTGTGGAAGATAGTATAATAATTTGCTAATGATAAGATTAATATAAGTAATGCTTAAGATAATTTAGGAGAATTAATTTCTCCTAAATTATCTAATTTTATATGTGGATTTTTATTTGGAGTGGATAGGATTTATTAATAATATATGTATAGATCAAATAAATATTCCTATATTAATTATATTTAAGGGGAATCTTTAAAGTGAAAAATAATAATTTTAAAAATTTTTTTATATCTATAATTATATTTCAACTGTTAAAAGAAGAGGAAAAGGAAAAAAATATATATAATTTAATTAATATATATAATTTAAGTAAAATTGAAAGATTAATTTTACAAGAAAAAGATAAACAGATTCCCAAAGTAAATGTTAAATTAAATAATAAAAAAAATAAACAGAATTCTATAGAAGGCATTGAAATCAATAATGAAAAGAATAAAAAAAATATAAAAAGGCATATGAAATCAAAGGAAGAAAAAAATGAACAGTTTCAAAAGGAAACTACTATATTAAAAGAAGCAGGTAAGCATATTCCAAAAGAAGATATTCAATTAAAAAATAATCAAAATAAACAGGTTTTGAAAGACGAGATAAAACTAAAAGAAAAAAGAGAGAAATATGATTTAGAAAAAAATATTAAAATGAAAAATGAAAAAATAAGACAGAGATGCGAAAAAAGTGCCGTATTAGATAAAGAAAAAAGCAAACAAATTTTAAAAAAGGATATTAAGTTGAAAGAAAAAATGGATATGAATGATATAAAAGAGAACTCTAATACAAAGGGTGTAAAGATTAAAGAAGATGGGAAGAAAAATATCAAATTAAATGAAGAAAAAAATAAAAAGCCGTTAAAAGAAAATATTAAAACTAAGGAAGAAGAACATAAACATAATTTAAAAGAAAATATAGAAGCTACAAGTCAAAAAAATAAACAAGATATAAAATTAAAGGAAGTAATGGATAAACAGTTTCAAAAAGAAAGTACTAAATTAAAAGAAGTAAAGAATAATAAAGGCATAAAAGAAGATATTAAAGTAAAAATAGAAGAAGAAAAAAACAACCAATCCATAAAAGAAAAGATAGAATTAAATGAGAAAATAAGTGAACATATTCTCGAAGCAAACGTTGAATTAAATAGTAACAAAAATAAATATAGTTTTATAAAAAACACTGAACTAAATAATAAAAAAAATAAACATAATTTAAAAGAAAATATAGAAACTACAAGTCAAAAAAACAAACAAGATATAAAATTAAAGGAAGTAATGGATAAACAGTTTGAAAAAGAAAGTACTAAATTAAAAGAAGTAAAGAATAATAAAGACATAAAAGAAGATATTCAATTAAAAAATAATCAAAATAAACAGATTTCCAAAGACAAGATAAAAATAAAAGAAAAAAGAGAGAAATATGATTTAGAAGAAAATATTAAAATGAAAAATAAAAAAATAAGACAGAGGTGCGAAAAAAGTGACCTATTAGATAAAGGAAAAAACAAACAAATTTTAAAAAAGAATATCAAATTGAAAGAAAAAATGGATATGCATTATATAGAAAAAAACTCTAATATAAAAGATGCAAAAGTTAAAGAAGATGGGAAGAAAAATATCAAATTAAATAAGGAAAAAAATAAAAAGCTTTTAAAAGAAAATATTAAAATGAAAGAAGATAAAGTTAATAAAAAAACACCTAAAGAGAGTATTAAATTAAATAATGAAAAGGATAGTATTAAAAATGTCGCATACAATGGACAAAATAATATTGTCAAAAAGAATAAAGAAGTGAGGGAAAAAATATTTTCTAAAGTACCTATAGTAATAGCAAGTTTTGAAGTAGAAATGATAGATAGTATTTTTACTAAAATAGATAGTACCTTTATAGATATAAAAGAAATTAACAATAATGTTTTTATAGAATCAGCTAATTTAATAAAATTAAATTCTAATAAGGCTAAATTATTTATTAAGGGGTATATTAGAAATTATATAGAATATATAACATTAGATAATATAAATAAAGGTTCTATTACGACTAAAAATCAAGGAATGATTTCACATAAGGAATTTAATAAAGCTATAAATATAAATTTATTATTTTTTAATAATATGAAGGAAGGAGAAAGTTTTTTTGTAGATTTTAATAATTATATAAAAGATAAGAAAGTATTGTTAGGGAAAATAGAAAAAATAGATATAAAATCTAGCAATATTTATAAAAATGTAAAGGGGTCTATTTTTGAAAAGGAAAAATATTATTTGACATTGCATCAAAATTTATCAATAAAAGTAAAGATAGAAATTCTACAAAGAAATTTGGTGCTTTTATAAAGGTATTGTGAATTGTATAATCAAAAAAAATTATAATGAATACTATAACATTGTAATTAATATTTAGAAAGGAATATCTATGTGGAGACAACCTAATGTAAGTTATATAGTTAAGCAAGGAGATAGTTTATTTACTATTGCTAGATCATATGGTATAACTGTTGAACAATTAAAAAATTTCAATGGACTTGATTCTGATGACTTATATGTGGGTCAACAAATTTTAATACCTGTATCTATATATAGAGTACAAGGAGGAGATAGTTTATATTCCATTGCTAGAAAATTTAATACTACTGTAGAGAGTTTAATGACATTAAATAATTTGAATAATATAAATTTAAGTATCGGACAAATATTATATATTCCACTTTATACGGAAGCTATAATGAGAGTAAATGTTGGAAACATAAGAGAAAATCCTAATATAAACTCCAGAGTATTATACAGGATGGATAGAGGTGCTAAACTTCCAATTATAAGTGTTTATGATGACTGGTATAAAGTAAGATTATTTAATGGAACAGAAGGATTTGTATCAAGATCTATAGTTGATTTCAAAACTTATGGAAACATGAAACCTGTAGTAGTTGTAGATGGCTTTTATACATTGGAAGAAGGGGAAGGTTTACCAAGTTCTTATGAATCTTTTGTTAATAATAAAAATTTGATATCTGAGTTAGGTTTATTTATGTTTAGATTGGATCCTGATAATGCTACAAGTATAGAGAACTTTGGAGATTTTACTGATGATTATATAAAAGAAGTTGTTGATATTGCCCATAGAAATAATATTAGAGTATTAGGAGTAGTTCATAATTTGCTTTATAGGCCTGGCGGAACTACTAAAGCTAAAGATTTAGTTAAATCATTAGTATCTACTAAAGAAAATAGACAAATTTTTATAAATAATTTAATAGCTCTTATAGAAAAATATAATTTTGATGGAGTAAATATAGATATAGAAGATGTTTATATAGAAGATAAGGATAATTTATCTGCTCTATATTTAGAAATGGGAGAAGAATTAAGAAAAAAAGGATATTTTTTATCAGCCTCTGTGCCTGCAAGAG
Source organism: Clostridium sporogenes (assembly GCA_019933195.1). Classification (NCBI taxonomy): domain Bacteria; kingdom Bacillati; phylum Bacillota; class Clostridia; order Eubacteriales; family Clostridiaceae; genus Clostridium; species Clostridium sporogenes. The sequence goes on along the minus strand of CP082942.1, from coordinate 931,749 downwards.
TTAGTGATGAACCTTTCAATCCATTCTCTGATCCATTTGATTATAGAGCAATAGGGAATGCTGTGGATGAATTTATAGTTATGCTATACAACGAACATGGATGGCCAGGAAGTGGACCAGGTCCAATAGTTTCTATAGGATGGATGGATAGAGTATTAGATTATGCTGTAACTAGAATTCCAAGAAATAAAATAGTAGCTGCAGTTTCAGTATTTGGATTTGATTTTAATGTTACTACGGGAGAAACTACTTATGTTACTCATGCTCAGGCTATAGAAATAGCTGAAAGATATGGGAAGGATATAATATTTGATGAAGAAACTAAGACACCTATGTTTAGTTATATAGATGAAAATGGCAATAATCATGAAGTATGGTTTGAAAATGCTGAAAGTATATATGCTAAGTCAGATTTAGCTTTTAATAAAGGTATAAAGGGAATAGCATTATGGAGACTAGGTATGGAAGATGATAAAATTTGGGATTCTATGCAAAAAGATATAGTAGTTAAAATGGCTTGATGGTATAATTTAACTAGTAACCCAGTACATGGTGCTGGGTCTCTCATAATTTCATATAATTAAAGTAAAAATAGTTATTAACGAAAATTTCTTAATTATAAATACTTATTTGAAATAATGAGGAATATATTAATAGTATATAACTGAACATAAGAGGTGAAACTATGGAAGAAAAAGATTTAATAAAACAAATAGAGTTATCTGTTATAGAAAAAGTGGGTATAGCTTATTGTTATTGCAAAATAACTGTTGACTCATATGGTCAGTTAGAGGACTTTGTTTTTATAGAATCTAATGATTATTTTAAAAAATTAACAGGGTTTACGAAAGAATGTATAAAAAATAAAAAAGCTAAAGATATAATTGCCTTTAAATGCCATAGAATAAATATAATGAAAGCTTTAGAAAAATTATTATTATATAAAGAAAGAAAAGTAGAATTTGAAGATTTTTTTCATATTACTAAGAAATGGGTTAAAGTATCATTGTATAGGGAAAAAAAACAGGAAATTTTTATTACACTTTATGATATAACTAAGTATAAAACTAAAGAAATAGAATTAAAAAATACAATTAAAAAATATAAATCTCTTATAGAATTAGCGGCAGATGCAATAATAATTAGAAATTTAAATGGAGATATAATATATTGTAATAAATCTGCTCTTAATTTGTTTGGATATGCTTTAGAAGAAATGAAAAAGCTGAATATGATAGATTTAATACCTAAATCATCCATGGGAGATATGGTAGTTAATATGTCCATAGGAGATAAGCCTATTGAGAGAGTACATAAAAGAAAAGATGGAACACATTTTTATGGGGAGGAAACAACAAAACTAATAAGTGTAGAAGGAGAATTAGGAATTGCAACTTATATAAGAGATATAACAGAGAGAAAAATATATAATGATAAAACGAAACAAATGGCTTATTTTGATTCTCTTACAGAATTGCCTAATAGAAATTCTTTTTTAAAACAATTAGAGCATGAAATAAAATTAAGCAGAAAAAAACAAACATTATTAGCTATAATGTTTCTAGATCTTGATAAATTTAAAGAAGTAAACGATAATTTTGGTCATTGTACAGGGGATAAACTTTTATGGCAAGTAGCTAAAAAGGTAAAGAAAACTATTAGTTCTAAAGATTTAATAGCTAGATTTGGTGGAGATGAGTTTACTATATTAATAAGAAATATAACTAATGAAAAACAAGTTGAAGATTTAGCTAGAGATATAATAGAGGTATTTAAAGATCCTGTGTATATAGAAGGGATATATGTGAATATAAAGACTAGTATAGGTATAAGTTTCTTCCCAAAGGATGGTAATGCATCGCAAGAATTGATAAAAAAAGCAGATAAGGCTATGTATGATGCTAAAAAAAGAGGTAGTAATAAATTTGAAATATACAAAGATTAATGCATTGTGATAATCTAAATAATAAATTAATATTTTAATAAAAATTATGGGTATAGTTATATAAATAATAAGTACGTTATTTGTATAACTATATCCTATTTAATTTTACAGCAATATTTTATAAATTTTAAAGATTTTTAGAAATTTTTAAAAAAATATTGAAAAAATCATTAAATAAAGTATACTAGATATAGAGGATTTCAAAAAAGTGAAAAACAAATCAAAAATATGAAAAAACATCATATTTATTAGAAGTGTTACAAAGGAGCAGATTAATAAATAATTTAATTGAAGTGATTATATAGTTAATTATACATAAATTTATTTTAAATATAAAGGTTTACATAGATTTTAAGGAGGAAAATTTAATGAAAGATTATAGTGTGTTTGATGTAATAGGCCCAATTATGATAGGACCTTCTAGTTCACATACTGCAGGTGCAGCTAGACTTGCTAAAGTAGCTTGTTCTATAGCAGGAGATAATAATATAGAAGAGGTTAAGTTTTATTTACATGGATCTTTTGCTAAGACTTATAAAGGACATGGAACAGATAAGGCTTTAATAGCAGGTATGTTAAATATGGATCCTTGGGACGAAAATCTTAGAAAATCCTTTGAAATAGCTAAGGAAAAAGGTTTAAAATATGAATTCATAGAAACAGATTTAGGAGATGTTCATCCTAATACGGTTAAATTTGTTATTAAGAAAACAGATGGTACTATGTCAGAAATTATAGGTTCTTCTATAGGTGGTGGAAATATAATCATAACATCTATAGATGGTCAATCTATGGAATTTACTGGAGGCAATCCTACTATTGTAACACATCATAAAGATGTACCAGGAATAATATCAAAAATTAGTACAATGATGTATTCAGAAGGTATAAATATTGGAACTATGAAAGTGTTTAGAGAAGGAAAAGGTACAATTGCCACTATGACTTTTGAAACAGATGGAGAAATACCAAATAAAATAATAAATGAAATAAAATCTATTAAGGATATAGAAAATGTAAAAATTATAAATCCAATAAAATAGGAGGAAAAATTAATGTTCGTAAACACAGGAAAAGAACTTATAAAAGTGTGTAATGAAGAAAATTTAAAAATATGGGAGTATACCTTAAAGATAGAAGCAGAAAATAAGAATATAAGTGAAAAAGAAGTATTTGAAACTATGAGAAAAGCTCTTAAGGTTATGCAACATTCAGCAAAAATAGGAAGAGAAAAAGAAGTTAAATCTGTAAGTGGATTAATAGGTGGAGATGCTTTAAAGTTAGAGGAATATTCTAAAAAGTCAAATACACTAACAGGAAATTTTATGGTAAAAGCAATGGCTATGGCTATTTCAACTTCTGAAGTTAATGCAGCTATGGGAAGAATCGTAGCATCCCCAACAGCAGGTTCAGCGGGAATATTGCCGGCTGTAGTAATAGCTGCAGGAGAAAAATTAAACAAAAATGAAGATGATTTAGTTAAAGCTTTGTTTACAGCATCTGGTTTAGGAATACTTATTTCTAAGAATGCTACAACAGCAGGAGCGGAAGGTGGATGTCAAGCAGAATGTGGTTCAGCTGCAGCAATGGCATCTGCAGCAGTAGTAGAAATGATGGGAGGTCGCGTAGAACAAGCTTTAGATGCAGGAGCTATAGTTATAAAAAATATACTAGGTCTTGTTTGTGATCCAGTGGCAGGGCTTGTAGAAATACCTTGTGCAAAAAGAAATATTGCAGGAACCGTAAGTGCTTTAACTACAGCAGATATGGTAATGGCAGGAGTTACAAGTCATATCCCTTTTGATGATTCAGTAGAAGCAATGTATAAGGTTGGAAAGCAATTGCCATCTTGTCTTAGAGAAACAGCTTTAGGTGGAGTGGCTGTTACTGAGTCAGGATTAAAGCTTAAAGAAAAAGTATTCGGATGTAAAGGATGCAAAAAATAAATATAAGCAGTATTAAATATTATAAACAGATTTCTAAGCTTTAGAGGAAGTTTTTATTTCCACTAAAGCTTAGAAATCGTAGTCGCTCTTTATTTCCATTTTGAAGAAGATTGGAGTATTAGAGTGGATAGTCATCGGATAAATAGATTAACAAAAAAGAGTTATATAAAAAATTTAGTTAATTAATTATAAAGCTTATTTCAAATAAAAAACAATTGAAAAGCTATGAAATTAAGAGTGTAATCTTATATTTCATAGCTTTTTATATTATTTATTTTAATTTATTAAATCTAAGTTTAAATGATTTTTAATATTAAGATTACATGAAAATTGCTTATCTGATGATTACCCGATATAAAACTTTAATATTCTTGAAAGTGGAAGTAAAAACTAGAAATATATTTATAGATTATATACTTGAAAATATATAATTTAATAGCCTTTAGAAATACTTTCTAAAGTTTTAGCTGTAGAAGTTAAATTTTCAATTGATGCATTTGTTTCTTCAACTTCGGAAGATTGTTCTTTAAATAATACATTTATTTGATTTATGTTTTTGGTAAAATTTTCCGATAAAGATTGAATATTTTTAATTATATCATTAATTTTATTTATAGATTCCGAACTTGAATTGGATAATTTCCTTATTTCTGTAGTTACTAAATTAAAGCCTTTCCCAGATTCTCCAGCTCTAGCAGCTTCAATGGCTGCATTTAAATCTAAAAGATTTGTTTGTTTAGCTATATTTTTTACAAATTCTAATATTTCATCTCTGTTTTTAGCTTCATTATTTGTTTTTTCCACATTTTCTAATATATTTGAATTTGCAACAGCTACATTCTGAATTGTTTTTAAAACCTCGTTGCTAGATTTAGTAATTTGGGATAAAGTACTTGAAAGATTTTCGTAAAGTGTAGATATTTCAATATTCTTATCTAAATTTTTTACTATAGCTATACAACCAATTATTTTTCCATTTTCATCATTAAAGGGCAAGGATATATTTTTCTCCATCACATACAGACACTAATATATCTTCAGAAAAAAATGATGTAAATAAGGTACAATATTATTAAAACAATCAAATAATATATTATCTGATGAGTTATTTACCATTGTTTACCCTTCAATAAACTATATTATAAAATTCAACAAAGTATTATTTTATTCTTTTATTTATAAAAATAATAAATTAGGTAGTAACTTTATTGAATAAATTGTTTTAATTTTTAAAAGGAGAATTTATCATAGCTTAAATATTACTTTAATTTATTTCCTATAATTTTTTTCTTAGTAAGGGACAAAATAATAATATAATAATTAAAAGGAGGAGAAAAATGAGTAAATATGGGTTCGATATAAATGATATAAAAAATATACAAGTAGGTGATTTACCTTCTGCAAAACTTGGCGTAATTGATAGTTTATTAGGAAAAGATAAGCATAAAAATACTATAGAACAGGATAAAATGGCTTCTTATATTGCAGGCCATGAATTAGGAACAGAAATAGAAAATCTTTTAAAAGGGGATCAAAGAGATTACTAGTTATATTAAAAATAAAGTTTTAATATAATATTTTAAAAACATTAATAAATTAAATAAAAGCTATGAATTCATAAGAAAATCTTTTGAATTTATAGCTTTTAATCTTAAAATTAAATTTTTATTTTATTAAATTATAATATATTTACTTTACACTTCTAATGCTATCTAATATCATTTGTTGCCTTTTTTCATAATCTTTGTCTAAATTCCAATCAGGCTTCTTTTCATACATTCTATCATTATTTGTTTTATTATCAATTTTTATTGATTTTTCATCAGTTTTCATTAAAATACCTCCTTAAGAAGGAATATTATTTTATTTTTACATAAAATCTGTACACTTATAATTTAACCAACATATATATAATGTATACTATAAGCTTTTTTACTAAAATATAATAAAATGTATTTAATTAATATTTTGTTATTAAGTTTAACTTAATTTATTTTTTTCATTTTTATGTTAACATAGAAGTTATAGATTAAAAAGGATAATATTAAGAAGATAATTATAAAATAGAAAACAGGGGGATGAAATGATGAATAATTTAAACATATGTATAGATATAGATGGTACAATTACAGAGCCTTATTATTGGCTAGATATAAGCAATAAATATTTTAATAAGAATGTGAAACCAGAAGATATAACTCTTTATAATATTGAAGATGTTTTAGGAATAACAGAAGAAGAATATATGAAATTTTATGAAAAGTATAAAGTGAAAATTCATACAGAAGAAAAATTAAGAAAGGGAGCTAAAGAAATATTAAATGAATTAAATAAATATCATAATATATATTTTGTAACAGCAAGAGAAAAATCTTTAGAGGTTTTAACAAAATCTTATTTAATAAATCATTCTATAAAATTTAAAGATTTATATGTTTTAGGAAGTCATTATAAGGTAGATAAAGCTAAAGAATTGAATTGTGACATATTTATAGAAGATAATCCTACTAATGCATTAGAACTTTCTGAGGCTGGTTTTAAAGTCATTTTGTTAGATACAAATTATAATAGGCATATTAAAGAAAATGAAAATATTATAAGAGTAGAAGATTGGGATGAAGTATATAACATAATTAGAGAAATTTCTTCTACAGAAGAAAAGGCTATATAAGGAATACAAATGTAACAGACTTTAAAAATTGAGAATTAAAACAATAAATACTTTTGATCAATAGATAGCTATAAAAATAAAGAATACTAATATTTGTTTTCTAATATTTAAGTTAACGCTCTAATGCCACGTCCTGTGGCAACAGAGCTAAGTAAACGTCCTGTTTACTTCACGCTTAAATATTAGTCCACAAATAAAGTATTCTAATTATTTTTCTAGATATCTATTTTATCTAAAAGTATTTATTGTTTTAATATCTTTAAAATTTGTTATAATAATTTTTAGCCTAAAAATGAAAAGAGATGATTTTGTTCTGTTTTTCAAACAAAATATTTGGTTATAAATATGATTTTTTAATATACTATGCATTAATTCGTACAATCCAGTCATTAACTAGTGAATTAAAAAGTTCTTCTTGTTCTATTTGTAAATTATGTCCAGCTCTATCTAGTACAGCAAATGTTGCCCTTGGAAAGTTATTTAATATATTCCATGCATCTTTATAACCTACAGAAGAGTCTTGCTTACCTAGCAATATAAGGGTTGGTTTATCAAATTTTTTATTTATGTTATCTACATTAAATGAAAATTCATAACCATTTTTCATAATACTATTCAAAAAATTATTGTTTGCAACTTTAACACCAGACATTATATAATTTTTATATTTTTTATAGATTTTTTCAGTTTGAACTACTGACATAGAGTTAAAATTATTAACTTCCTCTAATGATAATTTAGATAATAAATTGTTATCTTTTACTAAAACAACATGATCAGGAAGAGTTCGTTTTTTATTATCTGCTATTATAACTGGGCAGATTAATAGAACTCCATCTACCATATTAGGCATTTTATAAATTATTCCTCTTGATAAATAACCACCATATGATTCGCCTGCAAGTAGAAAATTTTCATTTGGAATTATTCTTTTTATGAATTCAATTATAATGTCAAGCATAGTATCAGAACTATTAATCCATTCTGCACTTTCTGATTTCCCCATTCCTGGTAGATCAATATAAATTCTTTTATATTTACTTGTATCAGTAAATATAGGTTCCATACATCCTAGCATTAATCTGTGGTCTACAGAATAACCGTGTAACATAATAATAGGTTTTCCATTACCTATTATTTCATAGTTTATAGATATGTTTTTTATCTTACATTCCATAATTATTTCTCCTTTTTTCCCTTACTGTACAGAAAATTAGATTTAAAACAAGGGTAGTATAACCTTTAAGTTTAAATATTTCTACAAAGCTTCTTTTATAACTCTAAGTGCATTTTTATAAAGTATTTTTTCTATTTCATTTTCATGAAAGCCTTCTTCTTTTAATAAATCTATTAACTTGTATATTTCGTTGCTAGACTTTATTTCACTAGGAATTTCGATGCCATCAAAATCTGAACCTATGCATAATACATCAATTCCACCTACATTTTTTATATGTTTTATATGAGATATCATTTCTGATACTTTTCCTTTCTCACTTTGTCCTAAGAAAAATCTTTCAAAATTTATGCCCATAACACCACCTTTATCAGATAAAATTTTTATCATATCATCTGTTAAGTTTCTAGGATGATTTGTTATAGCTCTGGCGTTTGAATGAGAGGCTACAAAAGGTGATTTTGAATGTTTTGATACATCATAAAATCCACCATCGGATAAATGCGATACATCTATTATCATTTTTAATCTATTCATTTCTTCTATTACTTCTAATCCAAAATTGGTTAATCCTTTATTCATAAATTCTTTGCTGCAGTTTGGAAATCCTATTTCATTTGGAATATTCCATGTTAGAGTTATAAGTCTAACACCTAATCTATAGAAATTCCTAAGGTTATATAAACTGCCCTCTAAAGCAGCTCCTTCTTCTATAGTTAAAAGGGCAGATAGTTTGTCCTTTGATAGGTTTTTACTTATATCCTCGTAATTTTTAGCAATTCCAATAAAGTCAGAGTATTTATCTAGTTCATTGTAAAAGAGATCTAACATATTAAGTGCAGTTTTTAAAGGAGTTTTAGTCTCAGTTAAATTTATAAATAAGGCAAAGAACTGAGCTATGGAATTGGAAGCTTTCAGTTTTTCTATATCTACACTTAATGAGTTTTTATATAAAGTTTCACTTTCATTTATTGTAATACTTTTATTAAGGCAGGGTTTTTTATTTGCAAGGGCGTATATAGTATCACAATGCATATCTATAAAATTCATTTTACACCTCCAGTTTTTGATAATAGATGTTTCTTTTGTAAAATAATAGAAAATTATGATTATATTAATATTATAACTATGTAAATGTAGACTATCAAGGAATATTCAATTTTAGTTATAGTTTATTTTAATAGAACATCTTTAAAATACAGAAAATATTATGAATTTATTTGTTTTTTATGTAGTTATCAAGTTTAATTTATGAGTTCCATAAAGTATTGTATAATTTCTGTATAAATGATATACGCTGCAAGTAAAGAATAGTAAATAAATATACATAAAGAGGTATTATTTTCATTTATCATAATAATAAGATAACTCAATATATTTATTACAATATCTAATTATATATAACATAAAAAGCGTGGAGAAATTCCACGCTTTAGTTTGGCTATCTGATTACTCTACGCTCTAATATTTTCATCATCTTCAACGTGATAGCAAATATTGGATACATCTTTGAATAACTAGTTTCTAAGCTTTAATTGTAATAAAAAGACTGTTGCATTAAGGAATCTATACAGGACATACTGTTTTCAAAATTTAAAGTTAACACAATATATTGTAGGATTTATTCTTAGTTCGACAGTCCATTATAATAATATTAGTAACGTTATTTGTTCATTGTAAGCGAAGCAATTAAAACAGTAAATACAATGCTTAAAATTGCTAATATTATAGTTAATATAATAGCTTTTTTCTTAGATACTTTTCCCATAGCATAAATACCAATACCTAAAAGAATATATTGCCATATGGTAAATATATCAAAGGTTGATATTAAAGTATTTTTAATGGAAGGATTTAAAGCAGCATTAATACCTATAGCCTTTTTGCTTATAAGCATATATATTATTTTAATTATACTTCCTATACAATTAGGTAGATCAGCCATTAAAGATAATGTTACAGTCTGTTTATAATTTAAGGCAACTTTTGAAATTTTAAAAATTATAAAGATTATAAAAGCTGAAACAAATACAGAAATTAGCACCCCGATAAATGAGCTGAATGTATTTATTATAGGTTTACTAGAAATATCTACAATTCTTTTACTTAGTTCTAATGCTTGAGGATCTGCCCCTTCAAGTTGTCTCTCCATATTTTCTTTTATAATTTCTTTTGAAAAATTAGAATATACAAGCTTATAAAAAATTCCACAAAGAGCAGTTATTAAAAATAATATTCCATACTTAGGTTTTTCTCTATAATATTCAAATAGTCTGGAAGGGGATGTAAAGAAAAATTTGAATTTTTCTTGTAAAGTTAAGTTTGAATTAGTTTTTAAGTTTTCTTGTTGTTCCATAAATGAAACCTCCTATATAATAAATTTATTTGATTTGTAAATATAAATATTTAGATAATTATATTTTGTATTAAGTTATTAATTGTTTATAAAATTAAGCTATTCATCTTTTATAGAACTTATTACATCTAATTTAGCTGCTTTGGAGGCAGGATATAAACCAGATAAGAATCCTACACAGGATGAAAATAGTAATACAAAAGCTATAAGGCCTATACTAGATGCTGCTATTTTTACATTACTATTAGATGAAGTTGAGAGTTTAGATTTTAGCATTGTATTTATCATAAAACTTATAAAACTGCCTATAAGTAGTCCTACAACACCTCCAGAAAAACCTATAGCTGTAGATTCACCTATAAATATTTTTTTTATGTCTCCTACAGATGCTCCCACTACTTTCATAACTCCAATTTCTTTCTTTCTCTCTAATATGGACATGTTCATTGTATTAGCTATACCAAAGGCTGCGACTAATAAAGAAATACCTCCTATGGCACCTAAAATTAGTTTTATTCCACTTAAAGTTTTACCTACACCTTCTTGCATTTCCTTAAGGGATTGATATAAGTAACCATTGTCTTTTAAATACTTTTCAGCTTCGGTATTTTTTTCTTGGTTTTTAAGCACTAAATCTATGCTTTCATAGCCTTTATTTTTTAGAAATCTTTCATCATTATTTTTATAGCTTAATATATCTTTAGTAAAGGATAAAGGGGCTTTAATTTGATAATCCTCTGAGAAATTTTGCTTAGAGATTCCGCTTACTTTTACTGTATAAGTTTTCCATTCTTCTTCGCCATTTTCATTTGGTTTAGATACTTTTACTTTTAATTTCTTTCTTAGAATCTTTTTAACATCTTCTTCTTTTACTTTATCTATATCTTTTTTATTTAAAAGATAAGCAGTCATTTTGTAGCCTAAAACTACTTCATTTTTAGAATCATTAGGATATTTACCAAATAAAAGTTTGTGATCTTTACTATAGTTTTTAAATGACATACCTGTTAGATTACTGGATTTCATTTCTGATTTTTTATAGGATATATCAGCATTAGTATTAAGTTTAGGTATTGAATATTTTACAAATTCTAATTTGTTTAATTCCCTTAGATTTTTATCATTTAATATTTTCTTCTTATTTTTTATATTGCCTCCTTGGTAGGAAGCAACATCATCTGAATAAGGAAAAATATTTATGATATTTACGTCACCAAAGGAATTCAACTGTGATGACATATATTTTTCAAAACCATTCCCCAAGGAAATTATTACATATATAGCTATACTACCTATAACTACTCCTAGCATAGTTAAAAATGTTCTTCCCTTTCTTTTTAAAAGGTTTCTCCATATAATTTCTGCAAGATCAGTAAGTTTCATATTAATCACCTATTCCAAATAAGCTTTTAAAAAAGCTCATCACCCCAGAACTCTTTTTTTCTTTTTTATTGGTATTAGTGTCATTAGCTTTTCCTTTAATAGCAAACTCTTGTGAAACTTTAGAAGGCTTGTTTAATTCATCTTTAAAGCTTATCTCTACAGTACCTTTTACATCACCGGATAGATTTAAATTTTGTTTAAATTCATTTTCATCTTCAGATTCCATAGTACCAAAATATTTAGTGAAGGTTTTATTTTTAGCTTTAACATTTACTATTACATCTTTTAGAGTAGACTTACCACTATTTACAAAATTTAATGATAATTTTTTACCTTCTTTATCTTTATTAGAGGCATCTAAAGAAGTTATAAGCAAATTAGGTTTATTTCCTAAAATTAAACCTATTATTCTAGTTTCTTCGATGTATTCACCATATAATTTATAACCTATTTTAATTAAAATATTATAATTCCCAGCTTTTAAATTAGGATCAGAGACCATTTCTATAGTTGCTTCCTTTGAAGTTTCACCATCTATATGACCTACATAGATTTCATTGGTACTTCCAACAGGGGAAAAACCTGTTAAAACTTTTTTATCTTCTGAACCAACTAAGGTTATAACTACATCTTTTATATTTGCATCCTTATTATTAGTTATAGAAAAATTAATTTTAAATTTACTTCCAGGTTCTATTATTTCAGGAGAAGAAGATACTTTATTTAAAGTTATTCTTCCTGACTCGCCATGAACTAATGATACTGGGGAAATGCATAGAACTAATAGCAATATTAAAGGGGAAAAAATTTTTTTCATTATTAAGCAACTCCTATATAAATTCATGTTAGATAATTAATTGTTAAATACTTTTCCATCAACTACTTTTATTATTTTATTTGCATAATCACACACTTGAGAAGAGTGAGTGACAATTACAAAAGTTTGTCCAGTAGTTTGGTTTAGCTCTTTTAGTATATTTAGAATTTCTATACTATTTTTACTATCCAAATTTCCAGTAGGTTCATCTGCAAGTACTATTTTAGGATAGTTTACTAGGGCTCGAGCAATAGAAACTCTTTGTTGTTGACCACCAGATAGCTCAGAAGGTTTATGATGAGCTCTTTCTTCTAAGCCAACTTTTTTCAACATTTGAAAGGCTCTATCTCTTCGCTCTTTTTTAGAAATTCCAGAAAAAATAAGAGGCATTTCTACATTTTCTAAAGCCGTAAGTTGAGCAATTAAATTATAAGATTGAAAAACAAATCCTATATTGTGTCTTCTAAATAAGGCTAATTTATTTTCAGAAAGACCATTTATTTTTTCATTTTCTATAAAAATATCCCCAGAGGAAGGGGGCATTAAACCACCTAATATATTTAGAAAAGTAGATTTACCAGAACCAGATTCTCCAATAATAGCAACAAATTCACCTTTTTCAATTTCTATAGAAACACCTTTAAGTATGTCTACTTGTATTTTCCCTATAGTAAAAGTTTTTTTCACATCTGTAGCTTCGATTATGCTCAATATTACACCTCCTTTAATACCAATACTGTATATATACACTATACACAGTATTAGTATATAGCTTTGTGAACATTTTGTCAACAATTTACTTTACAGTTAATATAGATAAAAAGGGGCAGATTAAAGTAGATTAAATTTTAAAACTGTAAATATAAATAATATATTTACTATATTAAAATTTAATCTATTTTTATTTTGAGGCAATTTTTTATATCTATCAGTTGTTAATTTTAGGATCAAAAGCAGTAGCAAAAATATCTCCTAATATATTAAAACTCAAGACTGTAAAAAGTATAAAAAGTCCAGGGAATATGGCTAAGTATGGTGATGATGAAATAAAACCTTGAGCATTTTGAAGCATACTTCCCCAAGAAGAATTAGGGGCTCTAACTCCTAAACCTAAAAAACTTAGGGAAGATTCTGTAAGAATAGCAGAGGCAATATTTATGGTTGAAGATACTATTACAGAGGGAATAGCATTTGGAATTATATGCTTAAAAATAATTCTTTTATTAGAAGCACCTAAAGCTTTTGAACATAGTACGTACTCTCTTTCTTTTAATGAAAGAGTTTGTGCTCTAACTATTCTAGCTATATCCATCCAGCCGAACAAGCCAATGATAATAATTATATTTTCGATACCAGGTTTTAAGTATGCATTAATTATAAGTATAAGAAAAAAAGTTGGTATGCACATTAATATATCTATGGTTCTCATTATTATATTATCTATTTTACCACCCATATAACCGCTAAAGGTTCCTATAATAGTACCTAAAGTTGTGGATATAATCATAGATACAAAACCAACTATTAGAGAAGCTCTTCCACCATATAAGGATCTAGTAAAATAATCTCTTCCCATTTCATCTGTACCAAATAAATGTTTTAAACTAGGATCAGCTAATTTGTTAGATAGATTTATTTTATTAGGATCATAAGGGGATAAAAAAGAAAAAGTTGAAAAAAGAACTAATATTAATATTATAAATAAAGATATATAGCCTAATTTATTTTCTTTAAATTGTATTTTAAAGTTTATTTTAAGTCTTTTATTAAAAAACAAATTCATCACCTACCTAACTCTTTGATTCTAGGATCTACTAAGCTATAACATATATCGGCTAAAAGATTGCCTATTATAAGTAAAATTGAAGTTAACATAGTTATAGCCATAATGAGAGGATAATCAAATCCAAATATAGCTTTTATGCCTAATCTACCCATACCAGGCCATCCAAAAATAGTTTCAGTTATAAAAGCACCAGTTACTAAGTTGGGAAGTGACATACCTAATATAGTTATAATAGGTAAAAGAGCATTTTTTAAAATATGTTTATATAGTATTCTTTTTTTAGATAATCCTTTGGCATAGGCAATCATAACATAGTCTTCAGACAGTTCAGAGATTATACTGGATCTTATATATCTAGTAATAACAGATATATTTCCAAAACTTAATACAGTGCAAGGTAAAATAAGATGTTTTAAAACATCTAATCTGGAATCCACACCTATAGTATGCATACCAACACTAGGTAGTAATTTAAACTTAACAGAAAAAGTATATATAAGTATCATGGCAAACCAAAAGCTAGGTATAGATATACCTATATAAGATATTACTGAAAGTACATTATCTATAATTTTATTTTTGTTAACTGCAGAAATTATACCTAAAATTATACCTAAAATTAAAGATATTAATAAAGATGAACCCATAAGAAGGAGAGTAGCTGGAAGTCTTTCTATTATTTGTGTAGAAATTGGTCTAGAGTTTATTAAAGAATAACCTAAGTCACCTTTAAGTACATTTTTTAGCCACAGAAAATATTGTATATATATAGGTTTATCAAGTCCTAAATTATGTCTAATTCTAGCTACATCAGAAGGTTTCATTTGAGGATTTGTAAAAGCTTTAATGGGATCTCCAGGTGCTAATTTTATTAGTACAAAAGAAATTATGGAGATAAAAATAAGTATAGGAACCGCTTCTATGATTCTTTTCCTTATGTATTTACTCAAGTGTATCAAACCTTTCTTAAAGATTTTTATTATATAATGAAAAATAGATGGTTATATTAAGAGCGTATGTAAAAGTAGGTAGAGAAAGCTAAAGCTAGGGTATTAATGACTTAAAGAAAAAGACAATTCAGTACAGGTTATGTTTTAAATAAAAATAATCAACTACTATAAAAATGTTATTTAAAGATAAACGGTATTAAAAGGGTAAATCCAATTAATACCGTCTTTTGCTTATTAAATTTTTATTCTTCTATAATATAAAGTTTTGATAAATCTTGAAACATGTATATAGGAGCTGTTTTTGCTTCTTTAATACCACCTACATTTTTATTCACTGCTATTGTGGCATTAGAATAGCAAATTGGATATAAAGTCATATCTTCCATAAGTTCCTTTTGAATATTTTTATAAATATCTTCTCTCTTTGTTTTATCAGTTTCTACAGCAGCTTTATTCCAAAGATCATCTAATTTTTTATTAGTATATCTAGAAGCATTAAAAGCTCCACCAGTCATAAATACTTCTTTATAGGCATCAGGTTCACTACCCATTACATATCCATTAAATATTAAGTCAAAATCAGCTTTTTCTGGATTATCAAATTGATTAAAAAATGCATTTGCTTCTAAGCCTTTTAATTCTACATCTATCCCTATATCTGTTAGATTTTCCTTAACTACTAAAGCTTGATTTTCTAAAGTCTTTTTATCATTTCTATAAACTAGTTTAAGTTTTAAGTTTTGAACACCAGACTTTTTTATTAATTCTTTTGCTTTATCCTTATTTAAATCATATTTATGAACATCATCTGTATAGTATAGAGCATTTTTAGGAAGTGGAGAATAAGCTTTAGGAGCATATTTTTCACTTTCATAAGCAGCTTTTATTAAATCATCTTTATTTAAAGCATAAGCTATAGCTTGTCTAACTTCTTTCTTATCTAAACCAGTTGTTTTGCAGTTTAAAACTAAATTATCAACCATACCTTCATCATAAGCAACTACTTTTAATTTTTCATTTTTTTCAAATTTACTTATGCCGCTAATATCTATATATTTAGCAGAAATTTCTCCGTTCTCAAGAGCTGTATTTGAAGAATTTTGGTCTGCAATTATTCTATAAGTTATGGTATCAAGGTGAGGTTTCCCACCAACATAGTTATCAAATTTTTCTAAAGTTATACTTTCACCTTTTTTAGATTCTTTAAACTTAAATGGACCAGAACCTATAGGCTTTTCATTTTTAGCACTTTTTTTAATTTCTTTTTCTCCTTCAAATACATGTTTAGGAATAGGAGATACTTGTGCTAAAGAATTCATAAAAGGTATTTGAACTGTTGGTAATTTAAATTCTACAGTTAAATCATCTATCTTTTTTACTGTTACAAGTTTGTCATTAATAACGAAAGCACTTCTAAGATGTGAATCCTGTTTTTCATCCATTATTTGTTTCATAGTAAAGACTAAATCATCAGCAGTTAAAGGTTTACTATCATGCCATTTTAAATCTTTTTTTAATTTTACTGTATAGGTTAAAAAATCATCAGAATGTTTTACTTCTTCAGCTAGAGTGTAATCAATTTTATCTCCATTCATATAAAATAAAGGTGCAAATAAAGCATTATTCATAGTCATTGTATCTCTGTCATAAGCATAAATTGGATTAAGTATTTCTGGTTCTCCGCGTATAGAAAATACTAAATCTCCTCCATCTTTAATAGTTTCTTTTGTAGACGTTGCTTTGTCTTTAGAATTATTACTATTACCACAAGCAGCAGCTACTAAAGTTGTTGAAGCTACTAATATAATGGCTAATAGTTTCTTCATTTTCATAAAAAAACCCCTTTCATAATAGTAAAAATTAATCTACTCATACTACTAATAAATGATACCATTTAAACAAAAAATTGTTAAATAATAAAAGCAAATTATTAATATAGTTGTTATTTGTTTTAGTTATAGTGTTTTATATGTATATAAAATTTTAAAAGAGTATTTTTATTAGTTATTAAGTGAGAACTGTGACAATATATATATAAGTTACATAATATGTTATTGTATGTTATTAATATTTTGACTTATATTTAATTTGCTGATTATTTAAAAAATAAAATTTTAAGGAGTGAGTAATATGAAATGCGGAAAAGACATATTAGGGAATGTAGAAAATTGTGAATTAGCAAGAGCCTTTATATGTCCACAAAAATTTAAGAGAGTTTATAAGGTTGAAAAGGCCTTACAAAGAGGAACTTTGTTTCCGGATTTATATAGACCTTATAAATCTTGCTAAATGAGCAGTTTATATTTATATTTGGAGGAGATATTATGTTAGATAAATATTCAAGAAAAGAATTATTATTTATGATACAACAGTATGAATTTACAGCTGTAGAATTAAATTTATATTTAGATAATTATCCTGAAAATAAAAAAGCTTTGGAATATTTTAATGAGATTTCATGTAAATTAGAAGAACTAATAGAAACATATGAGAAAAGGTTTGGACCTTTGTTTAATTTTGGATTCAGTAGGAGTGACTGTCCATGGAAATGGGTAACAGAACCTTGGCCTTGGGAAAAAGAATATGCAAGAATGTAGCTGAAATATTTAGATAGGAGTGTAAAACATATGTGGATTTATGAAAAAAAATTGGAATATCCAGTAAATTTGAAGAGTAAAGATTTAGGAATGGCAAAATTTCTTATGGCACAATATGGTGGGCCGGATGGAGAATTGAGTGCAGCTTTAAGATATTTATCACAAAGATATACAATGCCAACTTCTAAATCTAAGGGACTTTTAACAGATATAGGAACGGAAGAATTAGCTCATGTAGAAATAATTGCTACTATGGTATATCAAATTATAGAAAATGCAACACCTAAGGAATTAAGAGAAGCTGGATTAGGATCTTATTATACTCAACATGGAAATGCTATATATCCAGCCGATGCTAATGGAATACCTTGGACAGCAGCATATGTACAATCTACTTCTGATCCTGTAACAGATCTTCATGAAGATATGGCAGCAGAACAAAAGGCTAGAACTACCTATGAGCATCTTATGAAATTAACTGATGATCATGACATAAAAGATGTTTTAGCATTCTTAAGACAAAGAGAAGTTGTACACTTTCAAAGATTTGGAGAAGCATTAATGAGTGTAGAAGATAAATTAAGTTGCAGAACTTATTATTAATAAATTATAAAAGTAATTCAATTATGAATAAAATTATATGAATTTATTCACAATTGAGTTATAATATAATATATTAATTTAAATTATCAAAGTAACAATCCAAATTTAATAGTATAATTTTATTTGGATTGTTACTATATTTGTAACTCATTTGTTACAAATATAATGTATAATTGCAATATAATTTACATGTTAATTTTAAAAAAATTTCAGTAAAAAAGGAGTATTTATGTCTAAACAGAGACAAAAGAAAATAAAAAGAAAAAAGATTAGAAAGAAGAAAAAGAAATCTTTTATAGGAAGATTATTGTTGTTTTTAGTTTATGAAATTATAGCAGGATGTATTTTTTCATTATTACTTGCATTTTATGGTCCTTTTAACAATGTAAAAAATACATTAGTTGGAACAGCTATGGCTACCTATAAACATCAGTATATTGCTACTACTTTTTTATCTAAAGATGAAATAAATAAAATTTTAAATAAAGATAAGGGAATAAATAATTCCATTTCAAAAGAAAATTATGGTGATATAAAAATAAAGAACCAATATGGGAATTCAGTAGAAAGATATGATATAAGTACAGCTAAGTTTGATGGCTACATATTAGAAGTAAAGAATCCTAAAAAGGTAAAAATAGGCTATACAAAGTATATGGGTAAAATGGGAGAAAGAACTAGTAAAATGGCTGAAAGGCATGGAGCAGTAGCGGCTGTAAATGGTGGTGGATTTAGAGATGTATCATCAACAGGAAAACTTTGGACAGGTACCGGAGCTTATCCAGAGGGCTTAGTGATATCTAATGGAAAAGTTATTTATAATGACTTTAAACCAGGAGAAAAAGTTAATGTTACTGCATTTACAAAGGATGGATTATTAGTTGTAGGAGATCATACTGTAGATGAACTTTTAAAAATGGAAGTAGTAGAAGCTTTGTCTTTTAGAAATACATTAATAATTAATGGGAGCCCTATTCCTTATAATGAAGGTATAAATCCTCGAACTGCTATAGGACAAAAACAGGATGGGACTATAGTATTATTAGTTATAGATGGTAGAAGAGGAATAAAACAAGGAGCTACTTTAGAAGAAGTAGAAAATATACTGTTGCAAAGAGGGGTAGTTAATGCTAGTAATTTGGATGGAGGATCTTCTTCAACTATGTATTATAAAGGAAAAGTTATAAATAGACCTTGTAATTGGGATGGAGAGAGAACGGTAGCTACTTCCATATATGTAGAACCTTAAAGGAGAACACTTACTTATGAAAAAAATTAAGATTATATTTATTTGGACATTAATTGCTTTATTTTTATCCTTTGGAGCTTTGATTTTTGTAGATAAAATTTATTTGTCTTCTGCTAAAACCTTTAAAATAAATAAAGTAGAAGAAGAAGATAAAAAAATAAAAAAGGCTGTTTCAATGGATATACCAGATTATGCAGAAAACATAAAGATATCTTTTAATGGAGAATACATATCTTATTACACTGAAAATAAAATAGTTATAATAAATGTGGCAAAAAAAGAGGAAAAATATGTAGAGTTTAAAAATGGAACGGTTAATTATACAGCATGGCTTCCAGATAGAAATATTCTATTCATAGGAGAAAAAGCAAGTGGAAACAGTGGTAGCTTTTTAGCATTGTTTTCCTATGATAGTGAAAAGAATGAAAAATTTCAGTTAGAAGATGAAAATGGGAAAAAAACTATAATAAATTTACCTAATGACAATTATGATATAAATAATATGACACTGTCCACAGCAACTAATACTATATATTTAAAGGTAAAAAATGAACAAGGAAGAAGTAGAATTTATAGAATAAATACAATGGCTCAGTTAGAGCGAATAAAGAGTTTAGGAAATAATTTAGGTGAGATAGCTCTAATGAATAGTGAAGATAGAGTAGTTTATGAAAACAAAAATGATGGAAATATTCATGTAGAAGGAAAAGACTATCCAATAACTGTAAGAGATGGGGCTAATCACTCTCTATTAGGTGTAGATGATAATGATGTAATGTATATAGGAAAACTGAAAGGTAATAGAGAAGAAGAAACTATAGATAAAATTTATTATTGGAATTTAGATGAGAAAACTATTAATAGAAAAGATATAGAATTAGAAAATTCTATTAATAAAAAGGATATAAAGATTCTCTCTAATGGTAAAGTATTCTTTATAAATAGTAATGAAAATAAAGTTAAAGACCTTATATCAAAGGAAGAATTTAAATATAATGGAACATTTAAAGATATTTCAATGGAGGCAATTGTATCTAAAGAAGGTAATAAAGTTATTATAAAACCTATAAATTTAAAGTAGTATTATATTTAAAAATTCTTTTAAATAGCATAAATAATTATAGTTAAATAGGAAAATAAAATTAAAAAAGATTTAAATATTATAAAGTTTTAAGTATAGGTATCAATTATTGAGGCTGTTGCACTAAGAATAAATCCTACAATATATTGTATGTAAATTTTTTAATGTTACAGCCCTTTGTCATTGAGGTCCCCTTTATTCATAATAAAGGGATTTTTTTATAAACAGAGTTCTTGGTTTTAAGAGGTGCTTTTACTCTTACTAAAGATTAGGAACTAGTTATTCAGAGATGTAACTACTTTTACTTTCATTTTGAAGAAAAGCAGAGAGTCCAAATCTTCGATTTGGTCACAGAGTGCGATGGGAGGATTAGAGCAGATAGGCATCGGATAAATTAAATAATATTAAAGGAAAAAATAAATTTAATTGCTATTATTTTCTAGAAGTGTTAAGTATATTTTAGTAAAATATACTTAACACTAGGATTATTTTAATTTCTTAATGTTTTCTTATAAATTATATGTTTAATAGTACACATTTAAATTTATGGTAGAATAAGTTTATTATATTAAATGATAAGAAGGATGATATATATTGAAGTTTATAATAAAACAAAAATTATTTTCTATAACAGATAAATACATAATAGAAAATGAATATGGAGAAAAGTTGTATAAAGCACAAAAAATACTTATGTCTATGATTAAAAAAATAAAAATATATGATATAGAGGATAGAGAGTTAGTATATATTAAAGAAAAGTTCATAAAAATTTTGCCTACTTATTTAATATATATGGGCGGAAATCATGTAGCTACTATGAAAAAGGATATAAGTATATTAAAACCCAGGTTTACGGTAGAGAGTATTATAGGAGATTATGAAGTAAAAGGGGATATATTAGATCTTAATTTTAGTATAGAAAAAGAAGGAGAAACGGTAGCAAGAGTAAAAAAGCATTTCCCGGCCATAAGAGATTCCTATGAAGTAGATATTAAAGAAGGAGCTAGCAAAAGTCTTATTTTAGCAATGGTTATAATTATAGATGATGTAGTTCATAATACAGAAAGAGAAGATGATGACTAATTTATTTATAGACATCATCTTTTGTTAGAAATTATTGCAATTTTAAATGAAAATTTTGTTATGATTTAGAACAAGATTTATTCTTATAGGGACATTTTTTATTACAACTATTATTACAACCAGAAGAAGTGTGATTCTTACAACAACTATTTTTACAACCATTAGCATCTTTAGGAGTAATTTTCATCATAAAATTATTATTTTTATAAATCATCTCTACTTTTTTTATATTATTAGAAACCTCAGTGTTATAAACTAATATAATTGAATTATAATTATATTTTAAATCCTTTTCTTTAATATCATCCAGTATTATATCTAAACGTCCTTTAGCGCAACAACTTTTCACATAGGAAAGCCTAACGCAAGAATAATGATTTTCTTTTAGTAATTTAGATAAATTTTCTGAAGCTTCTTTGGATATATATATTTCTAAATTATTATTTTGCATATAAACACCTCAAATATAATTATTAATATTTTATATTGATTTATTATTAAGTTAATAAAAATTATAAAAATAAAAAAACATCACTTTGCAGCATAATGTTTTAAATAAAAAACATCAACAAAGGATGATTTAAATATGATTATAACATTAAATTAGGAAAGTTAAAACAATTATTATAAAGTTTATTAGTGATATTTATGTAAAGCTTCCAAGATATAATATAGATTTTATAAAAAATTACACAGTTAATATTATAATATGCATTTTTATAGTATAATATATATTTGTATAGTTAACACAAGTATATATTATGCTAGAAGAGGTGAAGTAGTATGGAAAATAAGGTTAATGTTTATATAAAGGTTTCAGAGAATGGTAAACTACCTAGTTATGGATCTTTAAATGCTGCAGGATGTGATCTATATGCTACAAAGAATATGCAGATAAAACCAGGAGAAACAAAAGTTATGCCATTAAATTTTATTATGGCTATGGATGAAAACTTGGAGGCACAAATAAGACCAAGAAGTGGATTGTCTTTAAAAACTAATTTAAGAGTTCCAAATAGTCCAGGAACTATAGATAGTGATTATAGAGATACAGTAGGGGTTATATTAGAAAATACATATAATATAGCTAATTTAACTTATGATATAGTAAAGGATCCTAGTATATTGAAAGTTCTAAAGAAAAAATATAAAGAAGTATCTTTGTTTGATTATTTAAATGGTAAAGAAAGTATAAATTTAGATACTAATAATCTTTTAAGTATATTAAATGAAAAGATATACTTAGATGATAAAGGTAATCCTTATGGAACTATATATATAAATAAAGGAGAGAGAATAGCTCAAATGGTATTTACGAAATATAAAAGAGCTAATTTTATAGAATGTGAAAATCCTCAAGAAATAGGAGAAAATAGAGGCGGAGGATTTGGACATACAGGAGTAAAATAATATTAATGAAAGGTGCTAAAGATTAACTTTTAGCACCTTTTATTAATATATTATATATAGTTTTTAGTTGTTTAATTTATTGCATTCACTAAGAGTCTTTACATTAACCACTATTTCTTTATCTGTATTTAAACTTTTAACATGAGCTATATTTTCCTTATTGTCTACTTTTTCTATATGAACTGGTGTATTTTTATAATAAACAGGGATATACTTTTTAGAGTCCATTATTTGTTTAGCACGCTTAGATTCCATAAAAAAACCTCCTAAATATAAATATATTAATATTTTTCCCTATAAAAATAAATATATTAAGGAATTACTATAGATAATTGTATATTTTATAGGCAAAATTTTAAATATATGAATTTATAGTATGTTTTTTAATAATGTATAAATAATATATATGAGATATAAATTATATTTGATAATATTTTGGGAGGAGATCTTATGAAAAAAAATAATAATAGCAAACCTAATAAACCAATGGAAGGAAATAAAGATGCTAAATTAAGACAACAAAGTGGTCAAAAAAATGCTAACAAACCTAAAAATTAAAATTTTTAGGTATAGTAATATAAAATATGTATAAAATAATGTATAGACTCCTAAGTTTTAAATTTTATTTCACCTAAATAATTATATTTAGGTGAAGAACATTTTTTATTGTAAATATAAAATAAATTAAAGCTAGTATTAATACTAGCTTTAGTAATTATTTTTCATTAGGTGCTTTCATAAAGAAAGCTATTTTATCTTTTTGGGCTGTAGAAACACTTAAGTTTCTTTTGTGTAATGTACTATCATAATCAGAGGTTTGTCCATCACAAACATAAGCATAGTCTGTTTTCCCTTCTTTTACCCAACCCATAAAAATATATGCATGGGATGGAGAACCAGCACTGTCTACAGTAGTAAAACAGATATCACCTTTTTGTAGTTTAGTATAATCTGTTTCTTTTGTCCAATTTTTTTTCTTTAACTCTTCCAATAATCCTTTAGTACTTATAGTGTTTTTAGGTATATCATAACCATTATTTCTGTATAATTGAGATATAAATATTACGGAAACACCTTTTTCACTGCCTTTGTTTATGGAAACAGCTTCTTTTAAGGATTTTTGTCTATTATTTTTATCTTGTATATATTTAGCTATTTTTTCATTTAAAGCAATTTCTTCATTTTTCCCTGTTTCTTTACTTTTATTGTTTACATCTTTGGTTATTTCAGTACCATTATTTTTGCTTGAGCTATCATCTTTAGCTAAATTAAAAGAGAAAGAAACCATTTGTTTAACAACTAATATACAAACAATAACAATAGGTATAACTACTGCTCCAAATATCAAATTATTTTTTTTAGCAGCTTTATCTGCCATTTCATGCATTTCTTCTATATATTTTTCTTGATTTTCTTCATCCAAATTATTAAAATGTTTATCAAATTTATGATTTTTACTCATATTTATCCTTCCTTATATGAAAATATTTATTTACGTTAAAACATAACAAAATATATTACTTTATAATTGTAGCAGATAAATTATATTAAGTAAAGAAACATAAAATAACATTTTTAAATCTTATTAGATAATTACTTAGATTTTAAATATAGAATTACAATTTATTTAGACTATATATTTAAAAATTTTAGATTATGCTAGAACTGATTATAGGAATAAGGTAAGATATGTAAAAAAATATACATATATACTATATAAGCAACAAAAATAGTTGCTATAAAAAAAATTAATAATTTCTTTGATAATTTAAGTTGAATTTTATGGTAATAAAATGTATAATGAAATACGTATTTTATAAAAAATGTATAGGGATGGTAAGAAAGATGGGTAAAGTTTTAGAACAAACAAGAGAAAGATTGAATAATCTGATAGAAATGGATTCAATTCTATATGAAGGTGAAATATTGAAATTGAGTCAAGAGTTGGACAAGTTAATATATAAATATTATAAGCAAAATAAGCAAGAATTAATTAACTAATTAATTCTTGCTTATTTACTGTAATGTAATATTTATTATAAATTAATTTTTAATATTTTAAATTTAATTTATAATAAATAGGATATATGTATCATATTATTCTTTTACAGAAATCCAATAAGTTACATTGATTTCTTCGCAAGGATTTTTATACCTATGAGGGGTGAATTTATTTACATAAATACTATCTCCTTCATGTAGAGTATAAGTTTGAGAGTTCATTTGAATTTCTAGAGTTCCTTTTGCAACAATCCCTAATTCGTCATAGTTGTGTCCCCAAGAAGTATCATTACAATCCGTATTTCCTTCTATAGTTATAGCAATGGCATTTAAGTGTTTATTACCATTAGTTAACATTTCAAATTTTATTTTTTTATCATCTGTAGAAAAAATTTCATTTCTATTTTCTTTTAATACAGTATATTCCTTATCCTCTGTAGTTTTCAATATTTCCATCAAATTTATTCCTAGAATTTCACAAATTTGTTGCAAATTACTTACAGAAGGACTATTTAAATCTCTTTCCAAGTTGCTTATAAAACCTATGGATAGATTAGTTAATTCTGATAATTCTTTTATAGTAAGACCTTTTTTCTTTCTGTAATATTTAATTTTTTCACCTAACTGCATTTTAGCCTCCTAATGTAGTTTTTAATTTACATTAATTATAGCATAAAAAGCATAATTTCTTAAATGTTTTATGGAGTATTATTTAAGTTTTATGAATTTAAAAATCATTTTTAAATTCATAAATGATTCAAAAGATTCATTTATATGAAAATAATAGAAATAAATAAAATTGTGAAAACGTTTTTTTGTTAAAAACCAGGTATAATCGCTAATGCTCTAAGTTATAGATATATATGTTTAAATTATATCTTCGTATTTATGAAAAAAATAATAAAAAATTGAAAAAATATATAGACAATTATAAAAGTTTTGATATAATAAATAATTGTTAGTTAAATTATATTAAGAATTCCTTAGGGAAAACGTTAGCATTTTTAAAATTTTAAATTTAATTTCAATATTTTATAAAGGGAGGAATAAAGATTGGTAATTTTAAAAGGGACTTTATTATTATTAGTTTGTTTGAGCGCATTTTCTTTATTTAGTTTAAAAGCGCCAAAGGGAATGAAGGCTATGGGAGCTTTAGCAGATGCAGCGGTAGCTACTTTCCTTGTAGAGGCATTTCAAAGTTATGTAGGCGGAGATATGTTACATATTAAGTTATTAAAAGAAACTGGACTAGCAGCAGGTGGAATGGGTGGAGCAGCAGCAGCTACTTTAGTTCCATTAGCATTAGGTGTTTCACCAGTATATGCTGTATTAATAGGAGCTTCATGTTATGGTTTGGGTATATTACCAGGTTTTGTAGCTGGTTATGCACTTTCTTTTATAGTTCCTATAATAGAAAAGAAAGTACCGAAAGGATTAGATTTAATTGTCTGTGTTGCGTTGGTAGCACCTTTAGCTAGATTAATAGGAAATGGGGCTACTCCAGTTGTAAATTCTACACTATTAAATATAGGTGGAATAATAACAGTAGCAGCTAACGAAAGTCCAATTATAATGGGATTTATACTAGGTGGGGTTATAACAGTAGTTGCAACAGCGCCATTAAGTTCTATGGCTTTAACAGCTATGTTAGGACTTAAAGGATTGCCAATGGCTATAGGAGCTCTTTCAGTAATGGGATCTTCTTTCATGAATTTTGTGTTATTTCATAGATTAAAATTTGGCGATAGAAGTACAACTATAGCAGTAGCAATAGAACCTTTGACACAGGCAGATGTAATTTCGGCTAATCCTATACCTGTATATATTACAAATTTTATAGGTGGTGGACTTGCAGGAATAATAGTAACTCATTTTGGATTAATAAATAATGCTACAGGAACAGCTACTCCAATAGCAGGACTTATGGTTATGTATGGATTTAATGATCCTAAAAGAGTTACAATAGCAGCTGTATTCTGTGCTTTAGCAGGAGCTTTTGCTGGATTATTAGGATCAATAGTATTTAGAAATTATAAAATAAGAACTGTTGCAGAATTAAGAGTTGTTTCTGAAGGGCAGGAAATTGAGCAAGCTACAGCTTAAAAAATACATAGATTTAATAAAAGGTAACGGTGATTAAAACAAAGATTATATCAATGGCAAGCTACCAGAATAAAATATAAAAAATGAGATAAAGTCAATATTTCTAGGGTAGCACCAAAGAATATGAATTGAAAATTGAATATGAAAAAAGTTAAGGGATACTATTTTTGTAAATGGTGTCCCTTTTTTAGCCCTTAAAATATATTTAAACAATTTAGACGTTCATAAATTTATTATTTGCAATCTTTTAGGAGGAAAGATTATGATAGAAAAAATCAATGCAAACTGTAAAAAATTAAATGATTTATTTGGAGTGAACGTTAAATTGCCTAACCCAAGTAAATGCACTTTACGAGCCAGTGCAGTTGCTAACTGCACAATGGGTGTAGGATTGATTTTATTCAGAGCTTTATCTTCACAAAAATGGACAGCCGTTTTAGGAGGATTAAGCATTGTAGGAAGTGTTATATCTAGTGAAGAAGCTAAAAAGAAATAAAGGATAAAGAGTATATCGCCTTTAAAACTGTTTTGCAGTTATAAAAACTTCAATAATAGCAGATAGTTTTCTTGGGCCTAAATTCTAAAAACAATAGTCAAATGACGGCTTTGAAACACAATTAAAGCCGTCATTTTTCTTTTTAAAAATAGAGTTAAAAAAGAAAAATCTAAAAGAGATGATAAATTTAAATTAGCAAAAGAGTGTAGTAAAAAGGTATTAAATTGGTTAGAGCATGTAGATTGCTATAGATATCAAAAGAATCTAAATGTGACTATATTAGAAATTTTCCACCACGGAAAGGCACCGTACTTAGTATACATAAGGATAGTAAGTACGGTGCCTTTAAGAAATTGGGTCAAATCTTAATTTATCTAGATTTAGAATTATTAAGGTTTATTAATTATTATATATATTTTTTTATCTTTGATGTCTTAAAATTAAATCTATTTTAAAACAACTCATTATTATAATCAGTTTGATAAATAGTACTAATATTATGCTAATTTTTCTGACTCTTCACGAGTCGGCCAGCATTCTATATTACTTAAGCCTTCGATGCTGTCTGCATAAAAAACAGGTTCTATACCTTGTTTCTTTTGTCTATCATAATCTTTTAAAGCTGCAAAAGCTATTTTAGATAACATAGATATAGCGATTAAGTTTATTATAGCCATAAATCCCATGAATAAATCAGCCATGTCCCAAACTATTTGAATTTTAGCAACACATCCAAAGAGAACCATACCTATTACACATAGTCTATATAAAAATAGACTAGTTTTACTTCCCTTTAAAAATTCTATGTTTGTTTCTCCATAGTAATAATTTCCTATTACAGAACTAAAAGCAAAAAGGAATATACAAATGGCTATAAAAGTATTTCCCCAAGAACCTACCTGTGAACTTAATGCAGTTTGTGTAAGTTGAATTCCTGTTAAGTCATTTTTTAAATAGCTACCAGAAATTAAAACTATGAAAGAAGTTGCGCTACATATTAATATAGTATCTGTAAACACACCTAAAGTTTGGATAAGTCCTTGTTTAGCAGGGTGAGTAACATTAGCTGTTGCAGCAGCATTTGGCGCGCTTCCCATTCCAGCTTCATTAGAAAACAATCCTCTTTTAATACCCATAAGTACAGCAGCTCCTAAGCCACCACCAACAACCTGTTTTATACCAAAAGCATTCTCTAAAATAAGAGAAAATATACTAGGAATACTGCTTATATTTTTTAAAATAACGAATAGAGCTACTATTACATAAGTTATTGCCATTATTGGAACAATAATTTCAGCTGCTCTAGCAATTCTTTTAACACCACCAAATATAATAAGAGAGGTAAGGACCGCTAGTATTAATCCTATAATTAAAGTGTTTATACCAAAAGCTTGTTCAAAAGCTAAAGAAATAGTGTTAGCTTGTACAGAGTTAAATACAAGACCATAACTTATAGTTATTAATATAGAGAATATTATTCCCATCCATTTTTTATTTAGAGCCTTTTCCATATAATAAGCAGGACCGCCCCTAAAGCCATGCTCATCTTCTACTTTATATATTTGTGCCAAAGTGCTTTCAACAAAACTTGAAGCACCACCGATTATAGCTATAACCCACATCCAAAATACAGCACCAGGACCTCCAGAAGCAATAGCAATGGCTACCCCAGCCAAGTTACCAGTACCAACTCTTGAAGCTGTGCTTATACAGAAGGCTTGAAAAGAAGAAACTCCTTTTTCCCCTTTGTGTTTCTCTCTACCGGATTTACTTGCACCTTCTCCTAATAATCTAAACATTTCTTTAAAATATCTAATTTGAACAAACTTAGATTTAAAAGAAAAGAATAAACCTAAAATTATTAATAATGCTATCAGTATATAAGACCATAGATAATTGTTTAATACTGATATAAAATTTTCTATAAAACTCATATAATTTCCACCTTCCCAAATATAATTTTATGATTATTGAATTATTTACTTTATTCAAATACATTTAAAATTGTATCAGAAAATACTATGAATATCAATTTAAAGTTTATTCTGAAAAATGCAATTTAAAAAGTAAATATTGCTTGAATTGAAGGAAAGCTTTAGTATAACTAGAATAGTGGAAAATTTTTTATGAGATTATATAAAATATATAAAAATATGGAAAATTTCTGTAAAATATATTTGCATTAAAAGCTGCAATGATATTCAAAATGTTATTTTAAAGGATTTTCACATCTATAACATGTTTATTTTCAATTGTATGAATTAAAAGATTAGGTGTAAAAAGCAAAAAAACTCCATATATTTATTAATATATGGAAAGTAAATACAGAATGTTATGAAAGAAA
The DNA here is from genome assembly GCA_019933195.1 of Clostridium sporogenes. NCBI lineage: Bacteria > Bacillati > Bacillota > Clostridia > Eubacteriales > Clostridiaceae > Clostridium > Clostridium sporogenes. The sequence goes on along the minus strand of CP082942.1, from coordinate 901,748 downwards.
AACTTCACAAAGTTTAATTATATAATAAAAAAATTATATAATTAAAATTCAATTTTTTATAATAAAAAAATATGAAAGTTTTAATTTATAAAATTCATGCTTAATATAATATAAGAATTTAAAAATTATAAAAATAATAGTATTAATAAAACTTTTTAGATTAAGATTTCTTTATAAGTTTTTCTTATTTGATTTATAAAAAAATATAATATATACTAGTTTTGTCGGTAAATATAAATTTACCTAGAGGAACTTTATAATATTACCCCAAAGGACCCAAAAACTACAGTTATAAGCGACCCTCTTGTTTTACGGTTTTAGTATTATATTTAAAACCAAAAGAGAACTTCATAACATGTTTAAAGTAAAAAGAAACACAAATTGTGTTTCTTTTTACTTTTTTAAAGCTCCTATATTTAATTAAAAGGAGTAAAGGAGAGTTAGGATAATAAGGTTAGTGCAAACTAAATACAAGGGATCTTTGCAATAGAAGGAAAATCTTCTAATAATATATTATGAATATAAATACATTATTGATATATTTAATTTGAAAAACCTTGAAAAAGTATGGAATAGCTTATAATTTTTAAGAAGAAAGACTAATATAACTTACAAAATTAATAATATAAAAATATAGTGAAAAAATAGAATATATTAGACTTTACTATAATTCAATATTATTGTAAAATGATGCAAATAATAAAAATTGAACACATAAATTATTTGAAATTTTGAAGGGAGTTTGATTATGTGTAAGATGATAACCCAAGGCAGTGAAGAAATCTGTATTGGGGAAAATTCTATAGCTATAAATGGAGCTATAAATATACCAAAGGGTAAAGACAGAGAAAAATTTTTTAAAGAGTTTACGAAGTGGCTAAAAAATAATAATTGTTCATTTTTTGGCATGACAAATTACGTGGAAACAGAAAAGGAAGCAAAAGAAAAAACAAAGGAAATATTATTTGATTATGCTAGTGAAGAATTAGAAAAGAATTTAGAAAACTTTGAAGATGAAGAAAAGATAATACAATTATCTAAATTTAAAGCTTTATAAAAATTGAGGTTTTTGACATTTATAAAATATTTAGATAATCTTTATATTATAATTTTAGAATAGATTTAATTAATAGAAAAGAAAAAATATAATTAATATATATTTTGATTATAAATAGAATTTTTATTTTGCTACATATAGTTAAACATTTCATAAAAATATTTTTATGGAATGTTTTTTTCATATAGACTATATAAAAAAAGAAATGTAATTTTAAATAAAGTTTATTTAAAGATACATTATTTTGATATGTAGATTATTAGTAAAATATATAATAAGTTCTTAATAGTTCCTTAAATACAATAAAAATATATTAATATATTATGAATACAATGGTAAAATTTTTTATATAGTAAATATCAATACTGAAATTTAATGGGGGTATAAAATGAATATTAAAAAACTTTTTTCTATACTTATGTTATTAATTATAGTTTTTGCTACAGCATGCACTAATAAAATTAAAGTAACTAATGTAAGAAATACAAATGAAAAACCTAAAGAGGAAACAAAAATTATAGATTCTAATGGGGTAGAAAAAGCAAAAGTTAATTTAGAATTTGGAGTAGGAAAATTAAATATAAGTGGCAATGAAGAAAAGCTTATGAAAGGGAATTTTGTATACAGTAAAAAGGAGTGGAAACCTGAAATAAAATATGAAGTTAAAGATAAAGAAGGGAAAATTGCAATTTCTCAATCCTCATTAAATGGAGGAAACACGTCTTTAAATAAAAAGGAATATAATGAATGGGATATAAATTTAAATGAAAAAATACCTATGGAAATAAATTTAAATCTAGGAGTAGGAGATTTTAAAGCAGATTTGAATAAGATAAACTTAAAAGAATTGAAGGTTGAAATGGGAGTAGGAAAAGTAAATTTAGATATATCAGGGGATTATAAAAACAATGTTAAAGTAGATATACAAGGTGGGGTTGGTGAAGCTACTGTATATTTACCTAAATCTATAGGTGTTAAGATAAAGGCGGAAAAAGGAGTAGGAGGAGTTAAGGCTAATGGATTTATAATGGAGGATGGAAATATATATAAGAATTCCCAATATGGAAAAAGTAAAAATAGTATGGATGTTAATATTGAAGCTGGAGTGGGTGCTATTAATATAGAACAAAGATAAAAAATTATTTAAGTTAAATAAATCATATATTGATTATTAAGAAAAAGAAATATAAATTAATAATTATCAAATTTTATAAGCAATAGTAAAATCACTTTATTTTATTAACAGGAATAAGTGATTTTATTATTATAATATATAAAGAGAATTAATCTTAAATATAAATTATTTTACATTTAAGATATAAAATAACTGTGAATAAAATTATATATATAACTAAACCTATGTACAGAAGAAAAATATTATGATAAAATATATATATAAATAAGAATAATTAAAATTATATAATAATTATTATTGAATAGGATGTGATTATATGATTAAAGTATATACAACTGAAGGTTGCCCATGGTGCACAAAAGCAAAGACATATTTAAAAACAAAAGGAATAGATTTTCAAGAATTAAATATTGAAAAGGATGATAAAGCAAGAGATGAAATGGTTCAGAAATCAAACCAAAGAGGGGTGCCTGTGTTAGATATAAATGGATCAATTATAATAGGTTTTAATAAACCAGCTATAGATAAAGCTATAAATCTATAAAAATAAGGAAGTTGCATTGCAACTTCCTTATTTTATGATTAATTTATATTTAAAACTATAGCTTTTGGTCTAGACATAGCTTCTATAGAATATTTTATACCTTGAGTTCCAAGGCCAGAGGATTTAATACCTGAAAATGGAAAATGATCTGGCCCTCTTTCTGGCTTATTATTAATTTGAACTGTGCCTACTTCTAATTTTTCTGCTACATAAAAAGCTTTATTTATTTCTTTTGTAAATATAGAAGCTTGAAGTCCATATTCAGATTCATTGGCTATTTTTATAGCATCATCTATATCCTTAACTCTTATTATTGGAAGTATTGGAGCAAAGGGTTCTTCCCAAGCTAATCTCATATCTAATGTAACATTATCAAATAATGTAGGATAAATTAAGTTATCTTCTCTTTTCCCTCCTACTAATAATGTGGCTCCTTTGTCTTTAGCTTCATTTATTAAAACTTCAGCATAATCTGCAGCTTTATCATTTATTAATGGAACAATATCCACTTGATCCTTTAATGGATTCCCTAGTGTTAAAGATTCTACTTTTTCTTTAACTTTTTTAACTAGTGTGTCTGCTATTTTATCTAAAACTAGTATCCTTTTTACAGCAGTACATCTTTGACCAGAATAAGAATAAGCACCAGATACTATATTTTTAGCTGCTAAATCTAGATCAGCATCTTCTAAAACTATAGCAGCATCTTTACCCCCCAATTCCATTAGCATGGGTTTCATAACAGAAATATGGGATATCTTTTTTCCTACCTCTGTGCTTCCAGTAAAGTTTATAAAATCAATCATAGGATGAGAAACTATATAATCGCCTATTTCACTGCCCTTACCTGTAACTGTATTTAAGACACCAGAAGGTAGACCTGCCTCTTCAAAAACTTTCACTAAATGAAGAGCACTAATACTACCTTGGGTAGCAGGCTTTAAAACTACACTATTTCCAGCTATTAAAGCAGGAGCTATTTTGGAGCCAGACAAATTAACTGGATAATTAAATGGAGAAATAGCTAAAACTACACCTAAAGGAACTCTATTTACTATTGATATTTTTCCTTTAGAAGTTCCAGGAAAGGAATCACCGGATAGAGTTTCTCCTACCATGTTTTTTGCAGTGTCAGCAGAAAATCTTATATAATCTGCAGTTCTATGGACTTCTGAAATAGAACTTTTTTTATCTTTAGCAATTTCCCTGATCATTATATTAGCAATTTCTTCAGCTTTTTCATCTAATATATCAGCAGCTTTTAATAGAATAGATGCTCTTTCATTTATAGGAACGTTATTCCATTTTGATTGAGATTCTTTTGCGCTTTTTATAGCTAAGTCAACTTCTTCTTTATCCATAGAAGGAATTTTTCCTACTAAAGAACCATCTATAGGGGAATTTATTTCTATAAATTTATTTGTTTTGCTAACTACCCATTGGCCTTTTATAAAATTTTTATATAAATTGTCTTCTGTATATAAATTTTTAAACATATAAACACCTCTAATTTTTCTTTTGTAATATGGAACAAATATTATTTTTCTCTTCTTTTTTCAATAATATATTTTTCAGCGGCTAGTGAAGCTATAGTTCCGTCAGCAACAGCAGTGGTTATTTGACGGAACTGTTTCTCCCTAACATCGCCAGCAGCATAAACACCTTTTATATTAGTTTCCATATTTTCATTAGTTTTAATATATCCTTTAGGAGTTAAAGATATATATTCTTTAAATAATTTAGTTTTAGGTTCTGAACCTATAAATCCAAAGATACCATCTAAATTTAGTTCTTTTTCCTCATTTGTTTTAACATTTTTAATTAAAGCTTTTTCTATGAAATTTGAACCATAAACATCTATCAAATCCCAATTATATAGTATTTCTATTTTAGGATTATTTTGAACTTCTTCTAGTGTAGCTTTTTCACCTTTAAAATAATCATATCTTCGTATCATATACACTTTTGAAGCAAATTTACTTAAGAATAAAGCTTCTTCTAAGGCTGCGTTTCCACCACCAATAACTCCTACGGTTTTTCCTTCATACATGGCACCATCACAAATAGCACAGTAGTGGATGCCTTTTCCAGAGAATTTACTTTCACTAGGAATAGGAAGTTTTTTAGCTGTAGCGCCAGTAGATATGATTAAAGTTGTTGGTTTGTATATATATTCTGAAGTTTCAATTATTTTTTCATCATTACTTAATTGAATTTTTTCTACCATATCAAACTCATCTATAATGGCACCAAGATCTGTAGCTTGTTCTTGCATTAAATCTGATAGATGATTACCTTCAATTTTTTTAAAACCAGGATAATTTTCTATAGTATAACTACTCCTAACTTGACCACCAATTATTCCATCTTCAATTAAAATCATATTAAGTTTAGCTCTAGAAGCATATATAGCAGAAGATAATCCTGCAGGACCTGCACCAATAATCATTAAATCTAAATTTTTATTTTTTTTATTCATATAAAATCACCTCTTGTTACCCTTATAGGGTATATATTAATTATACTACTTTTTTGAAGTTTCACAATATAATTAATAAAAATTATTAATAAAAAAATATTATTATTTAAATAAATATAGTAATAGTAATAGAATAACCATTTAGAATAAATAAAATTATTATAAAATATAATTAATTATTAGAATTTTTGATAGAAATAAAATATAGGATAAATATAGCAATAAAAAGCATAAATATATATAAGGTATCATAGTTTTTATTATATAAAAATTTATTATCAATAAAATTAATAAAATTTCATAAATATGATATAATAATAGAAAATTATTATATAGTGATAAGGAAAACTATAAGTAATATTTATAGGTACTATTTGGAAACAAAATTCATTATTTTCTGAAAAGTATGTAAAATTTTATTGAAATAAGGTATAATATAGTTAAATATTTAATAAAGTTTGGATGATGTTTTCGGGAGATTAAGTTTTATACTTAGCTATGTAGTTTCTGTAATAAATATCTAATCTACATAGTATCCTTAGAGGATAGCCGAAGGAACTAAGTGTTATTACCATAAATAACATGAATATCTCAGGCAAATGGACCGAAAATTGACAAAACTCTGGAAAGCATTATGCACCGAAGGAGCAAAACTCTCAGGTTAAGATACAGAGATAAAAGTTATGGACTTTTATCTCTGTTTTTTTGTGTAAATAAAAATTCTATAATTTATTATAGAATTTATAAAAAATAATGGACAGGGTGGTGGGTTGAATGAATAATAAGGTTATTATGGTAACTAATAACAAGTTGGTTGGTGAAAAATTTAACGAAAAATGTCAGGTGCAATTTATACTAGGTGATGTAAATGAAGTTTTTAAAACAGTAAGAGATTATATACACAAAGGGCATGAACTTTTAACTCATCCATTAATGAGTAGTGTAAAGCCTAATGAAACACCCTATAGAACTGTAGCTATTTCAAAATATTATAAAAATCAGGTGAATATGGAATCTTTAAATTATATAGAAGAGTCCATATATTCTTTAGAAAAATTTCAAAAATCCTGTGGTATTCCTGCATGGAATGATAATATTTTAAAGGATTTTAGATTGATTGATTATGATCTTATATATAATGCACTACATTAATTCTATATAAGATTTATATAAAAATTGCTAGAATCATTTAGCAGTATAATAAAGATAAAGCATTAAAAATTTAATTTGGGGGTTGATATTATGCGTTTAGAGATTGGGAAAATATTTATAACTGATATGCAGTTTTCCAATGAAACAAAAGTTAAAGATGGAGTCTTGTATATTTCTAAAGAAGAAGTTCTAGAAGTAATTGGTACTGATGAGAGAATTAAAAATATTGATTTAGAAATAGCCAAGCCAGGGGATAAAACTAGAATTATTCCAGTAAAAGATGTAATAGAGCCAAGAGTTAAAGTAGAAGGAAATGGTGGTATTTTCCCAGGCTTTATAAGTAAAGTTGATACTGTTGGTTCAGGCAAAACTAATGTATTAAAAGGAGCAGCAGTAGTAACCACAGGTAAAATAGTGGGATTCCAAGAAGGTATCATTGACATGAGTGGAGAGGGAGCTAAATATACACCTTTTTCAAAAACTAATAATTTAGTAGTAGTATGTGAACCTAAAGAAGGCGTAAATCAATATGAGCATGAGGAAATTGTAAGAACTTTAGGATTTAAGGCTGCTACTTATTTAGGAAGTTTTGCAAAAGATATTACACCGGATGAAACTAAAGTTTATGAAACATTACCTTTATTAGAACAAGTGAATAAATACCCAGATCTTCCAAAGGTAGTATATGTATATATGCTTCAAAGTCAAGGCCTTTTACATGATACCTATGTATATGGAGTAGATGCTAAAAAAATAATACCGACATTTATATATCCAACAGAAGTATTTGATGGTGCCATAGTTAGTGGAAACTGTGTTTCAGCTTGTGATAAAAATCCAAGTTATGTACACATGAATCACCCAATTATTGAAGATTTATATGAAAAACATGGTGTGGAGTATAATTTTTTAGGTTGTGTTATAACTAATGAAAACGTTTATTTAGCAGACAAAGTTAGATCTTCAAGTTATACTGCAAAATTAGTAGAATTTTTGGGCGCAGATGCAGTAATAATTTCAGAAGAAGGTTTTGGAAATCCAGATGCAGACCTCGTTATGAATTGTAATAAGATAAGTGAAAAAGGTATAAAAACAGTATTAATAACAGATGAGTATGCAGGACAAAATGGAGCTTCACAATCCTTAGCAGATTCTACACCAAAGGGAGATGCAGTAGTTACAGGAGGAAATGCTAATGAGGTTGTAACACTACCACCAATGGAAAAGATTATTGGGCATGATGAGGTAGCAAATGTAATTGCAGGCGGACATGTCGGTTCTTTAAAAGAAGATGGTTCTATAGAGGCAGAGATTCAAGTTATTACAGGAGCTACCAGTGAAGTTGGTTTTAACTATTTAAGTGCTAAAGGCTATTAGAATGTAGTTATATAATCAAGGGGGGAAAATAAATGATTAAAGTAGTTCATTATATAAATCAGTTTTATGCAGGTATTGGAGGAGAAGACAAAGCGGATTATAAACCAGAAGTAAGAGAGGAACCTGTAGGTCCAGGAACACAACTTAATTCTTTATTTAAAGGTGAAGCTGGGATAGTTGCTACAGTTATTTGTGGAGATTCATATTTTAATGAAAATATAGATGAAGCTAAAAACACTATTTTAGAAATGGTTAAAAAATATGATGCAGATTTGTTTATAGCAGGTCCTGCTTTTAATGCTGGAAGGTATGGAGTGGCTTGTGGAACTATTGCAAAGGAAGTAGAGGAGAAATTAAATATAAAGGTTTTAACAGCTATGTATGAAGAAAATCCAGGAGTAGATTTATATAAAAAATCTTTATATATTCTTAAAACCAAAAAAAGTGCAGTAGGTATGAGAAAAGCATTACCTGTTATGGCAAAACTCGCATTAAAGATGGGAAAAGGGGAAGAGATAGGACTCCCTGAAGAAGAAGGATATATAGAGAGAGGTATAAGAAAAAATTACTTTAGTGATGAAAGAGGATCTAAAAGAGCAGTAAATCTTCTTGTGAAAAAATTGAAAAATGAAGAATTTGTTACAGAATTTAAAATGCCGGTTTTTGATAGGGTAGAACCTAATAAAGCTGTAGAGGATATATCAAAATGTAAAATTGCTATTGTAACTTCTGGTGGAATAGTACCAAAGGGAAATCCAGATCATATAGAATCCTCTAGTGCATCAAAATATGGTAAATATGATATAGAAGGACTTATGGATTTAAATTCAGAAACTTATGAAACTGCACATGGAGGATATGATCCTAACTATGCAAATGAAGATTCAGACAGAGTTATACCTGTAGATGTATTAAGAAAAATGGAGAAGGAAGGGAAAATAGGAGAACTTCATAGATATTTCTATAGTACTGTTGGAAATGGTACAGCTGTAGCATCTTCTATGAAATTTGGAAATGAGATAGTAAATCAATTAAAAGAAGATGGTGTAGATGCAGTTATACTAACTTCCACATGAGGAACTTGTACTCGTTGCGGTGCAACACTAGTAAAAGAAATAGAACGTGGAGGACTTCCAGTTGTTCATATGTGTACAGTAGTTCCAATTTCTCTTACAGTTGGTGCTAATAGAATAGTTCCAACTATAGCAATACCACATCCACTTGGAAATCCAAATCTAGATAAAGAAAGAGAATTTGAATTAAGATATGAACTTACAGAAAAAGCATTAAAAGCTTTAGAAACAGATATAGATGAACAAACAGTTTTTGAATAAAAAATTTCTAGAAGATTTACTTTAATCAAAGGGAAAATTTAAGATCAAAGGAAAAATTATTTCATATATTTTAATGATTTTAAATAGTAATTTTAGTTAAATGAGTGTGTTAATAAAAATATAATTTAATAAAAATAAATATAAGATTTTAGTATTAAATTGCGGGGGGGATAAGATATGGACAATGTTTATGATCTTATAATTATAGGTTCAGGTCCAGCAGGATTATCAGCAGGTTTATATGCTGCAAGAGCTAGATTAAAAACTTTAATATTAGAGAGAAATAAAGCAGGTGGGCAAATAGTAATAACAGATGAGGTGGCTAACTACCCTGGTTCTATAAGAAATGCTACAGGAAAAACTTTAGTAGAGAGAATGGAAGAACAGGTAGAAGAGTTTGGAGCAGAAAGAAAAAAAGATACTGTTAAAGAAGTAGATTTTACTGGAAAAATTAAGATTATAAAGGGTGAAAAGGAAGAGTATAAAGCAAAATCTGTAATTGTAGCTACTGGCGCTGCTCCTAGGCATATAGGTTGCAAAGGTGAAAATGAACTGATAGGAAAGGGAGTATCCTATTGTGCTACTTGCGATGCTGACTTTTTTACGGATTTAGAAGTGTTTGTAATAGGAGGGGGAGATTCAGCTTTAGAAGAAGCCCTATATCTTAGTAAGTTTGCAAGAAAAGTAACAGTGGTTCATAGAAGAGATGCCCTAAGAGGTGCTAAATCAATACAAGAAAAAGTGTTTAAAAATCCTAAAATAGAAATCATGTGGGATTCTGTAGTAGAAGAAATAAAAGGTGATGGAATAGTAGAATCTGCAGTATTTAAAAATAAAAAAACAGGAGAAATAACTGAATACTTTGCAGATGAGGATGATGGAACTTTTGGAATATTTGTTTTTGTAGGATATTTACCTATAAACAATTTATTTAAAGATATTATCACTATGAATGAAGCAGGATATATAAAAACTAACGATAAAATGGAAACTAATATAGAAGGAGTATTTGCTGCTGGTGATATAAGAGAAAAATCCTTAAGACAGGTAGTTACTGCAGCAGCAGATGGTGCTATAGCAGCAGTAGAAGCTTATAAATATGTTGAAGATAATTTTTAAATATATATAAAATTATTTGAAAGGCGGTTATAAAATGTTAGTATTAGACAAAAAGACTTTTGAAGAAGAAGTGTTGAAATCAGAAGGTTATGTATTGGTGGATTATTTTGGAGATGGTTGTGTTCCATGTGAGGCTTTAATGCCTGATGTAGAAGAATTATCAAAGAAATATGAAGATAAGATTAAATTTTGCAAATTAAATACTAGTAAAGCTAGAAGACTTGCTATATCTCAAAAAGTTTTAGGACTTCCAACTATAATTTTATATAAAGATGGAGAAAAGCTAGAAGAGGTAGTTAAAGAAGATGCTACAAAAGCAAATATAGAAGCTATGATAACAAAAAATGTAATATAAAAATTCAAATTTATTTAGCCATTTAAAGTGTGTATATAAAAATTAAGGAGTTTAAAATACAAATAAATTAAGGGAGGAATTTTAATGAGTTTATTTGAAGGAAAAAAAGTAATTATAATTGGAGATAGGGATGGAATCCCAGGTCCAGCTATAGAAAAATGTATAGAAGGTACAGGAGCAGAAGTAGTATTTTCATCAACAGAATGCTTTGTTTGAACTGCCGCCGGAGCAATGGATTTGGAAAATCAAAAAAGAGTAAAAACATTAACAGAAAAACATGGTGCTGAAAATATACTAGTAATTTTAGGCGCAGCAGAGGGAGAAGCAGCAGGTCTTGCTGCTGAGACAGTTACTAATGGAGATCCAACTTTTGCAGGTCCATTGTCCAATGTCCAGTTAGGACTAAGAGTTTATCATGCGGTAGAACCAGAATTTAAAGAAGAAGTAAATGAAAATATTTATGAAGAAGAAATAGGTATGATGGAAATGGTTTTAGAAGTAGATGAAATCATAGAGGAAATGACAGATATAAGAGAAGAATTTTGTAAATTTCTTGATTAAAACATGTAAAGTGGGTAAATAAAGAATTATAAAATTAAGGAGGCTGTATATATTTATAATTCAGCCTCCTAAATATTAGGGGGGAACAACTATGAATTATCCAGTAATAAAAGGAGCATCATATATTTTGGTTCATACTCCAGATATGGTACTTCATAATGGAACTACTCAAACTACAGAGAAAATAGTTAATCCAGATTCTGAATATCTTAAGGAGCTTCCTAAGCATTTAAGAAATTTTGAAGAAGTTTTAAATTATGCACCTAATCAAACTTATATAGGAAATATGACACCAGATGAGTTAGGCGAAATAGAAATGCCTTGGTGGGACAAAAAGATAGAAGAGAGCAGTAGATTTGGTAAATTAGGCGAAATGATGCCTCAAGATGAATTCATAGGGCTTATGGAAATATGTGACGTATTCGACTTAGTTTTACTAGAAAAATCTTTTATAGATAATGTGAAAATTAAATTAGAAAAACATCCACTTATAAATGAAGATATGATTTCTAAAATAAAAGAAGGAGTAGCTATAGAAGAAATCAAAAAAGTTGTAGATGAAGAAGGGGCAGAAGGTTTATATAATGAAGGAAATCTAGTTGGTTGTGTAAAAAAAGCCCATGATGTAGATGTGAATCTAAATGCACATACTATGCTTGAAAATTTAGTAGTAAAAGCATCTGGTGTTTTATCTTTATTAAATCTTATAGCAAAAAATAATATAGATCCTAATTCAATAGATTATGTTATAGAATGTTCTGAAGAAGCTTGTGGAGATATGAACCAAAGAGGTGGAGGAAACTTTGCAAAATCTCTTGCAGAAGTAGCTGGCTTTACAAATGCTACAGGAGCAGATATGAGAGGATTTTGTGCAGGACCAAGCCACTCTTTAATAGCTGCTTCAGCTTTAGTTCAATCAGGAGTATATGATAACGTGGTTATAGCTGGTGGAGGAGCAAGTGCTAAATTAGGTATGAATGGAAAAGACCACGTAAAAAAAGAAATGCCTATATTAGAGGATTGTGTAGGCGGATTTGCAGTATTAATAAGCAAAAATGATGGAGTGAATCCAGTACTTAGGACAGATTTAGTAGGGAGACATACTGTAGGAACAGGATCTTCACCACAAGCGGTAATTAGTTCTTTAGTTACAGATGCATTAGATAAAGCTGGATTAAAAATAACTGATGTAGATAAATATTCCGTTGAAATGCAAAATCCAGATATAACAAAACCAGCAGGAGCGGGAGATGTACCACAAGCAAACTATAAAATGATAGGTGCTTTAGGTGTTAAGAAAAAACATATAGAAAAGAAAGAATTAAAAGATTTTATACAAAATCATGGTATGTCAGGTTGGGCACCAACACAGGGTCATATTCCATCTGGAGTTCCTTATTTAGGTTTTGCTAGAAAGGATTTAACAGAAGGAAATTTAAATAGAGTCATGGTAGTAGGAAAAGGTAGTTTATTCTTGGGACGTATGACAAATTTATTTGATGGAGTATCTATAATTATAGAAAGAAATACAGGATATCAAAAAGAGGAAAAGGGAATTTCAGAGGATCAAGTAAGAAAGATAATTGCAGAATCCATAAAAAAATTAGCATCACAGCTAATAGAAGAGTAAGAGGTGATGTATAGTATGGAGAATAAAGAAGTTAATAAAATAATAGGAAAAACTCTTTTAGATATTGCAGACTCCATAGAAAAAGGGGATTTTAATAAGAAGGTAGTAGTAGGAATTACTACTTTAGGCAGTGAACATGGAGTTGAAAATTTAGTTAAAGGTGCTGAAGTTGCTGCTAAAAAGCATAATGACATAAAAGTAGTTTTAATAGGCCCTAAGGTGGACACGACATTAGAAATAGTAGAAGCTAATGAAGAAGATGAAATGTATAAAAAAATGGAAGAGTTATTAGATGAAAAATATATAGATGCAGCAGTTACTATGCATTATAATTTCCCTATAGGAGTATCAACTGTGGGGAAGGTTGTTACTCCAGCTGATGGCAGGGAAATGTTCTTGGCTACAACTACAGGAACAGCTTCTATGAATAGAACAGAAGCTATGGTTAAAAATGCAGTATATGGAATAATAACAGCTAAAGCTATGGGAACAATAGAACCTAGTGTAGGTATTTTAAATTTAGACGGAGCAAGACAAGTCGAAAAAGCATTAAAAGAATTAGATAAAAATGGATATAAAATAAATTTTGCTGAATCTTTAAGAGCAGATGGTGGTTCAGTAATGAGGGGAAATGATCTTTTAAAAGGAACACCTAATGTTATGGTAACAGATACTCTTACAGGCAATCTTTTAATGAAAGTATTTTCTTCTTATACTACTGGAGGAAGTTATGAGGGCTTTGGATATGGCTATGGCCCAGGTATAGGAGAGGATTATGAAAGAAATATATTAATTTTGTCTAGGGCTTCCGGTGTACCAGTAGTAGCTAATGCTATAGAATATGCAAAAGATTTGATTAAAGGTAATATAAATAGATTAATAAAAGAAGAGTTTGAAAAGGTTAATAAAGCTAAATTAAAGGATATATTAAACTCTATAGAAAACAAAGAAAATAAAAAATCAGAAGATGAAGAAGAAGTTCCAATGCCCACAAAGGAAATAGCTACATCTTCTATTAGCGGTATAGATGTAATGGATATAGAAGATGCTCAAAAAACCCTTTGGAAAGAAGAGATATATGCAGAAGGCGGTATGGGATGCACAGGTCCTGTTATAAAAGTAAATGATAAAAATTATGATAAATCTGTAGAAATATTAAAAGAAAAAGGCTTTGTATCTTAAAAATAAAATGTAAATTATATCTATAAAAAATAAAATAAATAACGTTATTTATAAAATTTAAATATATTAAAATAAAAAGTCCATTTACAATAGTTTAAGTAAAATATACTTTTCAAAAAAATTTTACTTAAATTAGTAGTGGACTTTTTATTATATAATTCAAAAGGTTAGTACATATATTAAGTTAGTTTTGATTTGTACATATATAGAACTATTAAGATTTATTAATATGTCCATTAAATAATTTTTTATATTTTTTATATTAAAATTATATTTATTTTACATAGATGTTTCTACATAAAAATTTGTTTTAAAAATTAGTATAAAATTAACAAGCATGATAATATAAAAATATATGATTAAAATATAAAGATATGAAAAAAATATTAATAATATGTTTAGGACTAGGAGGAATAAAATTGATATTAGCAAGGGATTTTTATAGTAAGGATGCTAGAATATTAGCAAAAGAATTATTAGGGAAAGTATTGGTTAGAGAAATAGATGGAGTTAAATTAAAAGGAATGATAGTAGAGGCAGAGGCTTATATTGGGGCTATAGATAAAGCTTCTCACGCTTATGGAGGAAGAAGAACTAAAAGAACAGAGCCTCTTTATGGAAAACCAGGAATAGCTTATGTATATTTTATATATGGTAAGTATTTTTGTTTTAATATAATATGTAAAATACAAGGAGAAGCAGAAGGGGTTCTCATAAGAGCAATAGAGCCTTTAGAAAATATAAATATTATGTCAAAATTAAGATTTAACAAAGAATTTCAAGAACTAAATAATTACCAGAAAAAGAATTTAACTTCAGGTCCTTCAAAGCTTTGTATGGCTTTTAATATTGATAAAGAAAATAACTGGGAGGATCTATGTGAAAGTTCTAGATTATACGTAGAGGATAGTTCTTATAATGATTTTGAAATTATTGAAACAAAAAGAATAGGAATAGATTATGCTGAAGAAGCTAGAGATTTTTTATGGAGATATTATATAAAGGATAACCATTTCATTTCAGTAAAGTAGTAGGTATTTTTAAAAGGCAAATATTTGAGAAAATTGCATAATTCATTTTAAAATATGATTATGTCAATATATTGTATGCATATTAGAAATCTTTTAATTATGCAATTTGCTCATTTAAATAAAAGAATTTTGTATAAGTGATATGGGGGATGAATATGGGGGGAAGATATAACGGATATAAAACAAAAGATATATCTTGTATAAATAAATATTGTACTTATTTACAATTATTATTTGAGGACTTATACGATTTTAAAAAATTATATTTAAATTTTAATAATGAAGATAAAAGGTTATATTGTAATAAATCTATATGTGTACTTATAAATAAAATAATAATTTCAAAAGTATTTATGGAGAAAAATAATATAAAGGGCGAACTGGCTAAAAACAATATAAAATATTATGTACTAACTTTAGATACTATGGAGCTTGCAAAGCTAGTATTTAAAAATGTTAATAAAAAATTTTTAGAATTTATATTTAAAGATAATATAAAGTATGAAACAATAAATCCTAGCTATAAGAATTTAGAAGATGAATGTCTTTTAGAAAGTGAACGTAGTTTTATTTATAAGTATAATATGATTTTAAGTAAAATTATAGAAGAAATAAATGAATTTGATTTTATAAATAGTAGTAGTGAAATAGGAGAAATATATGAAGCCGTGTTACCAAAGGAATATAAAAAATCTATGGGTATATTCTATACGCCAGAATATATTATTGATTATATATTGGATAATGTTTTTTATGAGTTTTCACCACTGGGAAATCCTTTTGTTAGGGTAATAGATATATCTGCAGGAGCAGGATATTTTATCATTAAAGCCTATGATAAGTTGAAAAGAATTTTTTTAGAAAATATAAAAGCTTTGCAAGAAAAATATAAAGAAAATATTTATACTATAAAAAAAGGAGCCGAAACTGTTAGGTTAACTGGGGAGTATTATTGGCGAAAGGAAAACGTACATTATCATATAATTAATAATTGTATATATGCTGCAGATATAGATATATATGCAACTCAAATAATTGCTATAAATTTATTTTTAAAGGATAGAGAGTCCTATATAAATAAAGTAAACGTTATTAATTGTGATAGCCTTATAAGATGGGAAAAGGATTTTAAGCCTATTATTAAATATTTAAATAATAAATGTAAATTAAAAACCTATAAAATAAAAAATAAAGACATTGAAGAATCTATTGATTATAAAGATAGAGAGGATTATGTTTTTAAAACACACTTTAAATTATATAAATTTTGGAGAAATAAATTTGATTATATTATAGGAAATCCACCATGGGTTTCTTTATCTAGAAAGAATAAAAAAGCTTGTTGGGAAACATTTTTGAAATATTATATTAAAAATTATGGTCAGTGTATACACTCTCCTAATTTATTTGAATATTTTATTAAAAGAGCTTTAGAAAAAACAAAAGAAAGAGGATATTTAGCATTTGTAGTTCCGTTAAATTTTAGTAGGAATCTTCAATATAAACAATTAAGAAATGAAATATTAAATCAATGTGAGATTAAAAATTTATTTTTTAATATATCTTTCTCTGAAGTTGTAACAGATGGAATGGTATTTATATTAAAAAATAATAGAAAATGTTTTAATGAAATAAAAATTAAAGTGGAAGGAAAAGCTGAATATAAAATAGGCAAAAATGAACTGTTTTCTTGTAATGAGTATGGCTTTGCTTTTGATAACAATAGTTATAATCAAAATATAAAAAATAAAATTTTAGAAAATACTAATTTTTTATCAGAAATAAGTAATACTTTTACAGGATTTATAGGTAATTCTAAAAACATATATAAAGAAAATATAGACAAGTCTTATAGTAAAATATACAAGGGCAAAAATATAAAAAGGTTTGTATGTCATTCTTGTTTTTACTATGATTTTAAATATGGAGACATTAAAGGCGGAACAAAAAATTTGAAAAAATTAAAATACAAAGGAAAAATATTAGTTAGAAAAACAGGAAATGAAATTATAGCAGCCTATGATAAAGAAGGTGTTATAATAGAGCAATCTTTATATGGAATAATTGATTTAAAAGAAAGCTTTAGTTATAAATATATATTAGGTATTTTAAACTCACAGCTAATGAATTGGTATTATAAAAACTACTTAATAACTAATAAAGAATCTACCCCTCAAATAAAAAAATATAGATTGGATAAAATACCTATAAAAAAGTGTACTAATTATGCTCAAGAGGAAATTGAAATATTAGTAGATGAAATTTTAAAAAATTTAAAAAATAAGAATATTAAAGAAACAGAACATTATTATAAAATATTAAACCAAAAAATCTTTGAAATTTATGGTATATATAATATAAAAACAATAGATTATATAATAAAAACTAATCATAAGTGAAGTATAAATTTATGCAATTATATAAATTATAGTTTACTTTCTTTAAATTTTGTAAATTTGTTTAGTATAAGAAAGTTGATAGTACTATAAATATTGTTGTATTATATAGTTATTATATAAAAGTAAGGGGAGGATCTTTTATGAGAAATGGATTTGTATTTTCTCTTATAATGGCTCTTATTGTAGCTATATTTGCTATACAAAATGCAGCGGCTATACCAATAAAAATTTTATTTTGGCAAATTGATTTTTCTTTAGCAATCATAATTTTTTTATCAGCTGTTGTAGGAGCGGTTATTACAGGTATTATGAGTATAAAAAAAGAAAGAATTATAAAAAAACAAAATAAAGATTTTTCAAATAAAATACAGGAATTGGAAAAAACTAATGTAGAATTATTAGATAGATTAGAAAATTTAAGTTCGGTTTCTAAAGATGAGCATTACATAAAAGATATAAATGATAAAGAAGTATCTTTAAATAAAGAAAATAAAAAAATAACATAAAACAAATATGTATTAAAATCAAATTAGCTTTAATTTTAATACTGGTAAATTAATTATTAGAAAGATTGTTGATTTATATTGTTATTTTGTAACAAGAATGTTCATAAACAGAGTATAATTAATAAAAAACCACTTGTGATTTTTACTGTAATTCACAAGTGGGGGTTTACTATATATTTTTATTATTTTTCGTAAGGATTTACGTGAATCATACAATGTATAATATTATTATTACTTGCTTCAATTCTATCATGCACCTTTTCTGCTATACTATGAGATTCTTTTAAAGATAAACTATAATCAAGAGCGATTTCCACATCTACATAAAGTTTACTACCATGAAGTCTAGTTTTTAATTCATCTATCCTTTCGACTTCTTTAATAGATTTTATTTGTTCTGTTATCATGTGAATAGTTTTTTCATCAGCACAGTGATCCACTAATTGATTTATAGAAGTTTTATAAATATCTATAGAAACTTTAATTATAAATATGCATATTACTAAAGAAGCTATAGGGTCTAGTATTGGATATTTAAGTCTAGCTCCTACTATACCTATAAGTGTTCCTATAGATGAAAAAGAGTCAGATCTATGATGCCAAGCATCTGCTTTAAGAGCAGTACTATTTATTTTATTAGCTGCTTTTAAGGTGTATCTATACATCCATTCCTTTGTTATTATAGATAAAATAGCAATATAAATAGTTATCTTTGAAGGAATATAAAAATCTTTATTTATAATGATTTTTATACCACTATAACCTATAAACAAAGCAGTTAAAAATAATATAGAAGCTAATAATTTAGAAGTTATTGCTTCAAGTTTTTCATGACCATATGGATGATTTTTATCAGCAGGTTTAGAAGATATCTTAAGTCCTATAATTACTGCAATAGTACTTAAGACATCAGAAAGAGAATGTATTCCGTCTGCAATAGTAGCAGCACTATTTCCTATTATTCCAAATAGCACTTTTATAAAAGATAAAATTACATTTGCTATAATAGTTATTTTGGAAACTTTATTACCTATAGTTAACCTTTCTCTGTTATCCATTTCTACACCTCATTATAATACTTAGTTATTAAATGAAAACAATTCAATTAACGCTTTTACTATTATATGCTAGATATATGCCAAATGTAACAAAATAAATTTTAAAATAAATTATCAATTGATAGTAATAATTAAAGATTGTATATAATGAATATCAATAATTATACTATAAGTTGTTAAGTATTAAGAATATTAAATGTATAAAACAAAGAAAAGAGTAGAAAACTATTTATAAAAAATTTCTGTAAATGGAGAGTGTTTTAATTGAATGAAGCTTTAGTTGTGTTAGTTAGGGCTATCATAGGATTTTTTACCCTTTTAATCTTTGCACGAATATTGGGAAAACAACAAATAAGTCAGCTTACTTTTTTCGATTATGTTCTTGGTATAACTATAGGTTCTACAGCATCTACGCTAAGTACAGATTTAGAAAGTACAGCTTGGTCTCATTGGATTGGTCTTTTAGTCTGGTGCAGTATAGGATTCTTGATGCAATGGATAACATTAAGATGGAGATATGCAGCTAAATATTTGGAAGGTGAGCCTACTATAGTAATAATGGATGGTAAAATAATGGAGGCGACTTTAAAAAAAATGAGATATACAGTAGCAGATCTTTTAGAACAAGTCAGAGGAAAAGGAATTTTCGATTTATCTGAAGTGGAGTATGCAATATTAGAATCTGATGGAGAATTGTCTGTTTTAAAAAAACCAGAACATGAACCATTAACAGCTAAGGATTTAAATATATATAAAAGTAAAACTGGAATAAGTAGAGAACTTATATATGATGGTGAAATAGTAGAGGATAATTTAAGAGAAATAAATAGAGATAAGGAATGGCTAAAAGCTGAATTACAAAAAAGAAAAATTCAAGACCCTTCAGAAGTTTTTTTAGCTACTATAAATCAGAATAATCAAATTTATATAGATACATATAAAGATCATTTAAAAAGAATAATAGACATAGGAGATTATAAGGGTCCTTACTAATTGCTTTATTGTTTTGTAGTTTAAAGCACTATTGTTATTTATATAATAAATTTAATAAGCTATAAAAATTATTAAAATTAAAAAATACAAATAATATATTTTTTTTAATTATATTTAGGAATAAGTTTTAGAAGGTGATTATGTGAGAAGATTTTTAATAAGAACAATTCCCATAGTGGCATTAAGTTTTTTTGTTGCTATTATGTTAAGTGCAAGTTATATGAAAAAGCCTAGAAATCAAGGAGAAAATGTTGATCAATTTATGAGCAGCACAATAGAATATGTAAAAAATGAAGATTGGAATAATGCAGAAAAAGAAATGGAAAAATTAGATTTAGCATGGAATAAAGTTTTAAAAAGAGTTCAATTTAGTTCAGAGTTAGATCAAATAAATTATTTAAGTGAGAGTATAGATAAGGCTAAAGGTGGTATAATGGCAAAAGATAAAGGCATAAGTTTATCTAATCTAACGAGTTTTTATGAAGAATGGCAAAATATCGGCAAATAAATAGATTCTTTTTTATTTTACTAAATAAAAAAGGATCTATTTATTTAGTAGTATATAGGAGAATAAAAAATAACACTAAATCATAAGTTTATAAAGATATATAATGTTTTTAGGGTGAATTTTATGAAAGGCTTTTTAGGAAATTTAGTGTATAGTTTTATGGTATCCTTTGGGGTAATAATAGGAGCAAGTGTTTTTTCAGGAATTGCTGCAATATTATTAAACCATCCTCCTTTAAAAGTCATGTTGGATATATCTAATTCTATAAAAATATGGGCAGTAGCTACAGCATTAGGAGGAACATTTTCCTCTTTTTCTATTTTAGAAGAAGGTATTTTTAAAGGAGAGCTAAGGGGAATGATAAAACAAATATTTTATATTCTTGCCTCTTTAATAGGTGCTAATCTAGGAGTAAATAGTATAGAAATTTTACAAAAGTGGGGAGAATATTTTAATATATGAACAAAAAAAATAAATATTTTTTTTCGTTTTGTGTAGGGTTAATTGTAGGAGGATTAATAGGTATAATTTTTTTTAGCTTGTTTATAAGCTATAGAATAGAAAATTACCATAGAAAAATAACTTATTTAAATAATATAATAGAAGATCAACAGGTTAGGTTAGAGGGACTAGAAAATAAATTAAGCAAGAAAAAGCTCATAGTTAAAAAAATAGAAGTAGAGATTAGATTTAAAAAGAAGAAATCAGAGGATGAATTAGTAGCTATTGAATTAGAAAAGCATATAAAAGAAAAATTTAATAATTTGATTGGAAAAGAGTTAGATAAATTAGATAGTGATATATTGGTACAAGTAGTAGATAATAGAATAATGAATATAGAAAATAAACAATATAAAATAAAAGTAGAAAAAATAATTATAGCTCAAAATATAAAATTTTATATAGAAGTAGAAGAAATTCAAAGTGATTAAAATATGTAGTATAACAAACATTTATCAATAAAAGCTTTACCTATAGCATTTTATTATAAATATATAAAAATATTTTATAATATCTTATAATATATAAAGAAGGAGAAACTATAAAATATTTTTGTATATTTTATAGAATAACACATAAAATATGTTAAACGGGTTAACTTATGAAATTTTGAAAATAACAAATTAAGTAATATATTATCAGGAAAAATGTTAGCCTGGAATTTAAAATGCCTTCCTTGATTTATTATATACACACACGGGAAAAGGCTGCCTTAAGATATAAACAGGCAGTCTTTTTACTTTATATAAAAAGAATAATATTTCAGTAAGATTATTATATTAATAATTTTTTATCTTTATAAAATATATTTTATTTTTTATATAATTACGTTTATATATAAGGGGGGAAGATTAAGGCTTTTTTAGAGGGGAAAATATTGAGGAATGGCTGGTAGTATTTTTAATTTTTTCTTTTATAATATTAACTATATTTCAGATCATAAAATTAAGCTCTATAAGAATTAAAAATAATTTTATATGTAATAATAAACAGAGTTCTAAACTTCAGAGAGAGTTTTTACTTCCACTAAAGTTTAGAAATTGTTATCCAGAGATGTAGTCACTCTTTACTTCTATTTTGAAGAAGATGGGAATATTAGAGAGGGTAGTTATCAGATAAATGGAATTACTTTATCATAGGAATAATTTATTTATATTTATGTTATTGTTATAGGTTATTAAAAATACTTATATAAGAAATAGGGTATAAGACTTATTGTGAATTAAAATAGGGAGATGTAAGAGTATTATGGAAGTTAAATATATGGAGATATTTGAGGATGAGCTCAATAAATTAACTTATTGTACAGAGGTGACAACGGCTATATCATTAAATAAATTTACAGATAAAATAAAAGTGTATTATCACAAATATATAACAGGAGAGAGTTATTTTGACTTTTATTTTGGAAGAACATATAAAGGTAAGTTAATAGAAAATAAATTTTATATGTTTAAAGAAGATTTAAAAGTGTATATTCATTTCCTTAAAGATTTTTACAATGTTTTGAGATTGAATATTAACAAGAAATCAGATATTGTGCATTATTTTCTTATTAAAGACCAAGGGGAAATATGTATGTCTTTAATAGGAGAGAATTATGTAAAGTTGGCTTCTGAAGATAATAATAAGACTAGAGTATTCTTTATATTAAATAGAGAGGAATTATCATATTATATAAAAATTATGGAGAATATATACTATGAAAGAGATATAATTAATGGATTAGATTATTTGAAAACTCCTTTAGATAATACTAATAGTACAAATCATAGTCAGAGGAACAATGAGAATAAAGTAAACAAAGATTATGTATTGAGTCAAAAAGAAAAAAATAATTTATATTTACAGACACTGGATATTTTGATGAATAAAGCCTTAGATAAAAAAGACAAAAAAGCTTTTTATTATATATCTAATCAGATGATAAAATATAATGAAAAATAAAGTATAAAACCCTTTGTATTAATGAAAATACAAGGGTTTTATTTGAATTTTATTCAGCACTACATTGTTCACATTCATCTTTTGAAACATTATCGTCACAAGTATCTTCTTTTGAATTAGAAGCTAAAAAAATGGAACCAATAGCTAATGTAGATAATAATATTCTAAATATGATATTTTTTTTATGTTTTTTTGCCATAAGATCAATCCTTTCTTATGATTTATTATATTAATTATACATTAAATTATATGGGATAATGTAGCATTTTTTAATATTAACATAAAATTTAGAATTAATTTTATAACTGCTATATATAATATAAAAATTTATTTATTAAAATTAATAGATTAATCTATTAAATAGCTTTTAAAAACTTAATTTCAGAATTAGATTTAAGAAAAGCTAAAAAGTAATTATATTAAAGGTTAAAAGATTTATAACAAGTCTTTTAACCTTTTTAGTTTCAGATTAATTAAAAATAATTCAAAAATATGGTAAATAGATTTTAGAATTAATTTAGTCCATATATTATCAAATTGATAAATATTAATAGAATAATATATTTTATTAAATTAAAGTATTTAATTAGCATAATAAAATATGAATAAGAATATTTTAAAATAATTAACTGCATTTTACGAAAGTATCATAAATATTTATTAAATATTAGTGTTTTAAGTTAATTATATGCAGTTTTATTAAAATTATTATTTTGAATGAATTAAAAGATAAATTATTTGTTAAGAGATTTTTTCATTTATCAAAATGATATATAAATTATCATTATAATAAAAATATTTGTTTGTATATACCAAATTAATAATATTTTGTAGAAAAAATGCCATGTGAAATATGGATATTTAATGATATTTTTAAAGAAAAATACAGAAAGATGTTGGGAAATATACATATATATTATTATTTATTCATTATATTTTGGTATAGTTTTTGCATTTATATAAGTAATTATAAATATTTATCTGATGACTATTCTCTTTAATACTCCCATATTTTTGAAAGTGGGAATAAAGAGTGACTATGTCCTTGGAATAAGGATTCTTCTTAAAGGATAACGACTTCTTAGGAGTAAAACTCCTAAGAAGTCTGTTAATAGGCTTTAGTGGAGAAAGTCCTGTGAAGTTTAAAACTCTGTCTATACTAAAAAAGAGGGGGAGATAAATATGAAGCTGCCAATAAAGCTTGTGAGAAATTTAATAAGTATTAAAAAACAAGATAAAAATTAATTAAATGAGGGGAGGGACTTATTTTTAAAATATTAAAGTTAATATTAGAAAATTTAAAATAAATATAAATACTTTAATATTTTTTAAATAGGGGTGCTATGAGTGGTTTAATAAAATTTGGAACAATTATAAACATTATAGGAGGAATATTGCTATTATACTCTTTCCTACCACAAATCTATATTATATTAAAAACTAAAAGCCCAGGAAATAATAGTATACAATATTGGATAATAATGACTTTTGGTATATCTTGCATATGCATAAATCAATTTATATGTGAAGTGCCAAGAGTGCAATTAATTATCCAATCTATAAATGTTGTATTTGCTATTTTAACTACTATTTTAATAATTTATTTTGGTTTAAAAGAAAGCAATAATAAAAAATATAATAGATTTGATGATAGGAGATGTTAATTATGGCTGATTTACATTTTTGGGGTAATATTGCTCAAGCTTTGGGTAGCTTCACTTTAATATATTCTTTTTTCCCACAAATATATAAATTATTAAAATTAAAGAATTCACAAGGAATAAGTATTCAATACTGGACTATATTAACATTAGGAGTAATATGTATAGCCATAAATTTAACCATAAGCAAAGTGAATATATTTATTCAAATAACCCAATGGTTAAATGCAGCTTTAGCCTTAACAGTTTTACTTCTATCTAATAAATATAAAAGAAAAATAGTAGGAGAAAAAACAAGTAATATATATAAATATTATGAAAGATAAATAGTTAAAGAATAAGAACACATGGGATTATGGTTGTATTTAACAGAAGAAGTATGACGTTAAAGGAGGAATATATATGGAAGAACATTATGATTTAATTGGAAAGAGCATAAATAGAGTAGATGCAGTAGCTAAAGTTACAGGTAAAGCTAAATATTGTTCAGATTATTTTGAAAGTGAATTACTTGTAGGGATGGTTTTAAGAAGTCCTTATGCTCATGCAAAAATAAAAAATATAGATACTAAAGAAGCGGAAAATTTGGAAGGAGTTGAAGCTGTATTAACATATAAAAATGTACCAAATATAAAGTTTCCTACAGCAGGGCATCCATATTCATTAGATCCAAGTCATAGAGATATAGAGGATTGCCTATTACTCACAGATAAGGCACGTTTTGTGGGGGATTCTATTGCAGCAGTTGTAGCAACTGATGAACTTATAGCTAAAAAAGCTTTAAAATTAATAAAGGTAGAATATGAAGTTTTACCTTTTGTAATAGATCAAGAGGAAGCAATAAAAGAAGGAGCTCCTGCTATTCATGAAGAAAGACCTAATAATATAATTAGTGATTTTGGAATAACAGTAGGAAATCCAGATGAAGTATTTAAAAATGCTGATAAAATTTATAAAGGACAATATGAAACTCAAATAGTTCAACATTGCCAAATGGAAACTCATAATACTATAGCAAAAATTGATGAGAGAGGCAGGATGCTTATTATATCATCAACACAAATACCTCATATTGTGCGAAGGATAGTTTCAAAAGCTTGTAATTTACCTATTGGAAAAATAAGAGTAATAAAGCCTTATATTGGTGGAGGCTTTGGCGGAAAACAAGATGTTATAATAGAACCTCTTACTGCAGCAATGAGTCTTGCTGTTAATGGAAGGCCTGTAAGATTACAGTTAAGCAGAGAAGAAGCAATTGTTGCAACTAGAACAAGACATTCCATGAGAATAAAAATTAAAATGGCTTTAGCAAATAATAATAAAATAGAGGGATATGATATAGAGAATTTTGTAAACAATGGAGCTTATGCATCTCATGGGCATTCAATTGCTATGAGTGCAGGAAGTAAAATTAGACCTCTTTATGATATAAGGGCAGAAAAATATCGTCCTAAGACCATATATACTAATCTTCCAGTTGCAGGTGCAATGAGGGCATATGGAGTACCACAAATATGTTTTGCTATAGAATCTATGATTGATGATATATGTAAAGATTTAAATGTGGATCCTGTAGATTTTAGAATTAATAGTTTTATAAAAAAGGGGCACATAGATCCAGATTCAGGTCTTGTAGTTAGAACTTTTGGATTGCCAGAATGCTTAAAAAAAGGACGAGAATTGATAGAGTGGGATAAAAAAAGAAAGCTATATAAAAATCAAATAGGTGACATAAAAAGAGGAGTTGGAATGGCTTGTTTTAGTTATTTTTCAGGAACTTGGCCAGTATCCCTCGAAGCGGCAGGAACAAGAATAGTAATGAACCAAGATGGTTCCGTTCAAGTTCAAGTAGGAGCTACAGAAATAGGTCAAGGTAGTGATACAGTATTTACTCAAATGGCAGCAGAAACTATTGGAATTCCTTTTGATATGGTAACAGTAATATCACAGCAAGATACAGATGTTACTCCTTTTGATACAGGTTCTTATGCATCAAGACAATCCTTTATTGCAGGACAAGCTATAAAAAAGGCGGCAACAGAAGTAAAAAGAAAGGTTTTAAAGATTGCTAGTGATAAATGTGGATTAGATGAAGAATTTTTAGATATTGTAGATGCAAAAATAATAGAAAAAGGAATAAAGAGAGAACTGTATACTTTGGAAGAGATTGCATTAGAGGCATATTATAATAAAGAAAAATATGCTCCTATAACAAGTGATTTAACTGTAAAGGTAAAAAATAATGCTATAGTTTATGGAGCAACTTTTGTTGAAGTGGAAGTTGATATAAGAACAGGAAAAATAAAGATTTTAGATATTTATAATATACATGATTCTGGAAAAATTCTAAATAGAAAATTGGCAGAAGGTCAAGTTCATGGTGGAGTAAGCATGGCTTTAGGATTTGCTTTATCAGAAAAATTTATAATAAATGAAAAAACAGGAGCTATAATAAATAACAATCTTTTGCATTATAAGCTTCCAACTATTATGGATACTCCAAAAATAAATTGCGAATTTGTAAATACCTATGATCCAACATCCAGTTATGGACAAAAATCTTTAGGTGAAAGTACAACAATTTCTCCAGCACCAGCTATACGTAATGCTGTTTTAAATGCAACAGGGGTAGCATTTAATAAATTGCCAATGGATTCTCAAACTGTTTTTGAAAAATTTAAAGAAGTTGGACTTATATAGGAGGGTACGCAATATGTACGATATAAATGAAATTTTAGAATCTAAAACATTAGAAGAAGCATTAGAATTATTATCAAATCGTGATGATTTAACAGTAATAGCTGGAGGCACTGATGTACTTGTAAAACTTCATGAAGAAAGATTTAATTCTTTAAATTTAATAAGTATTAGAAATATAAAAGATTTAAATGAAATAAAAATCCTTAAGGATGGGTCAATAGAAATAGGTACTATGGTAACTTTTTCAGAAATATTTAGAAGTGATATAGTAAATAAAAATATTCCTATATTAGCAGAAGCAGCAGTTTCTATGGGAGGACCTCAAGTTAGAAATATGGCAACCATTGGGGGAAATGTTTGTAATGGAGCTGTATCTGGAGATAGTGCACCATCATTATTCGCTTTAAACAGTAAATTAAAACTTAAATCTAAAAGTGGTGAAAGAATAGTTAAAATAGAAAATTTTTATACAGGTCCTGGACAGGTCAGCATTAGAAAAGATGAGATATTAATTAGTATAATTATTGAGAAAAAGGATTATGAAAATAAGTATGGAAATTATATCAAATTTTCGAGTAGAAATGCAATGGATATAGCTTTAATGGGAGTTGCTGTGTTAGTAGAAGTTAAGGAAAATAGATTTCAGGATTTAAGAATTGCTTTGGGAGTGTCAGGACCAACACCTATAAGATGCGAAATAGCTGAAACAGAGGGAAAAGATATAGAAGTTACAGATGAAAATATAAAATTAATAGGAAAGCTAGCTTTAAAGTCCTCAAGAACTATTGATTTTTGGAATGCATCAAAGGAGTTTAAAGAGCATCTAATAGAGGAATTAACATATAGAGCACTTAAAGAATCTATTAAGATAGCATTAAAAAATAGATCAAAGAGTATAGATTAAGTATTAAGAACAAAGCATTAAAATAGCATATATAAATTTAAAAAGGGTGAAGTTATATGAGTTTAAAAAAGAAAATAAAATTTACAGTTAATGATAAAAAATATGAAGTTGAAATAGATATTAGAGAATCTTTATCAGAAGTATTAAGAAGTAGATTGCATTTAACAGGTGTGAAACAAGGATGTGGTGTAGGAGAATGTGGAGCATGTACTGTTTTAATAGATGGCGTTCCAATGGATTCATGTATATATTTAGCAGCTTGGGCTGATGGTAAAACAATAAAAACTATTGAAGGTGTAGGAAAAAATGGTAAACTTTCAGATGTTCAAAAAGCATTTATAGATGAAGGTGCTGTACAATGTGGATTTTGTACACCAGGTTTAGTTTTAACAACAATAGCCTTAGTAGAGAGTGGAACAGATTATACAGATGAAGAAATAAAAAGGGAAATATCAGGTCATTTATGTAGGTGTACTGGATATAATAAAATATTTAATGCTACTAAAAAGGCTATTTTAAAAAGAAAATAATTTTTAATTGTATTAGAAAAGTTTTTTGCAAATGAGTTTTTAGGGCTTAAATTGAATTTTTACTTAAGCTGAATATTAAAAAAGGTTATCTAGTGATATGAATGATTTTTATTTTTAAGAAGATAGAATATTATAGCTGGAGGTTATTGGATAAAAGAAATTTCAAAGGTATAATATAGTATATATATTAAAAATACTTTTAAGGGAGTTATTTTAATGGATAAAAATAAAATAATGGATTTATGTGTAAAAAGTTGTATTGAAGGTATGAAGAATCATGAAGGAGGTCCATTTGGAGCTGTACTAGTTAAGGGTGAACAAGTTATAGCAGTATCCCATAATACTGTAATAAGAGATAATGATCCTACTGCCCATGGTGAGGTAAATGCCATAAGACAAGCGTGTAAAAAACTTAACACATTTGATTTAAGAGGATGTGAATTGTATACAACCTCAGAACCTTGTCCTATGTGTATGTCCGCAATTATATGGGCGAACATATCTAAAGTATATTATGGATGTACAATAGAAGATGCTAAAAACATAGGCTTTAGGGATGACCATATATTAAGATTTTTGCAAGATGGATGCAAGGACAAAAATGTAATTAATTTAGAAGCAGTGAGTAAAGAATCTTGTTTAAAGGCTTTTGAATATTGGAGTAAAGCTAAGGATAAAACTGAATATTAGAGATAAAGTTATACTTACCTCCATTTTAAATTGTTATTTCAGCTATAACAGGTGGGATTGTGCTAATTTTAAGTGTTATAATCTCAATTATAAAAAATTCAACATTGAATAAGAATAAGCAAAAGATATCTGTATTTTAAAGTGCTAAATCCAATAGAAAGTATTCAGAAGCTTTTTATTGGATTTTGTTTTAGTCTTTTTTACCATGAATATTTTTATATTAATAATTCATATGTGAAATTTTTATATATTGCTAAAGATTTTGTATTAATTAAATATTTAGTTTATAATAAAGTAATAAGAGTTAAATGGTCAATTATCTAAAAATATAGTTAATTGGCTGTATTATAAATGTATAAAAAATATTAATATATATTATATGTAATATATAGCTTTACTTTGAACTTAATATATAATTATATATATGTAATGTAAGGGTAGTAAGTATATCTATCCTTATTTTTTATTAAAAATCAACTATTTATGGAAGGACGATAATTATTTATGGGAAAAATATTAGTTTTAGCAGAAAAACCTAGTGTAGGAAGAGATTTAGCTAAGGTTTTAAAATGCAATAAAAAGGGAAATGGTTATTTAGAGGGAAATAAATATATTGTAACTTGGGCTTTAGGGCATTTAATAACTCTATCAGATCCTGAAAGTTATGATGAAAAATATAAAAAATGGAGTATGGATACTCTTCCAATGTTACCTAAAAGGATGAAAACTACAGTTATAAAAAAGACTTCAAAACATTTTAGTGAAGTTAGAAAGGTTATGACAAGAAAGGATATAGAAGAACTTGTTATAGCTACAGATGCGGGAAGAGAAGGAGAGCTTGTAGCTAGATGGATAATTGATAAGATAGGGTTTAGAAAGCCTATAAAACGTCTTTGGATTTCATCTCAAACAGATAAGGCTATTTTAGATGGATTTAGAAATTTAAAACCAGGTAAAGACTATGAAAACTTATACCATTCAGCAGTTTGTAGAGCAGAAGCGGATTGGATTGTAGGGCTTAATGTTACAAGAGCTTTAACTTGTAGATATAATGCACAACTTTCAGCAGGAAGGGTACAGACACCTACATTAGCTATGATAGTTCAAAGAGAAGAAGATATAAAAAATTTCAATCCTAGAGATTATTACAGTATAGAAGGTAAAGCTAATGGATTTACAATGCATTGGGAAAATGAAAAAGGTGGATTTAATACATTTAATGAAGAGGTGGCTAAAAAGGTAATTTCTAAGGTTACAGGTAAAGATGGAAAAATAACAGAGGTAACAGAAAGTAACAAAAAGAAATATGCTCCTGCTCTTTATGATCTAACAGAACTTCAAAGGGATGCTAATAGAATATTTGGTTATTCAGCAAAACAAACCCTATCTATAATGCAAAGATTATATGAAAATCATAAGATTTTAACTTATCCAAGAACTGATTCTAGATATATTTCAAGGGATGTTGTTGGTACTTTAAAAGATAGATTAAAAGCTATATCTATAGGGAGCTACAGTAGATTTGCAAATGAAATATTAAAAGGAAGCATTAAAGCACACAAAGGTTTTGTAGATGACAGTAAGGTTTCAGACCATCATGCTATAATTCCTACAGAAGAAAAGCCTAGATTAGGAAGTTTAAGTGGCGAGGAAAGAAATATTTATGATTTAGTTATAAAAAGATTTTTATCAGTAATGTTACCAGCTTTTGAATATATTCAAACTACAATTAAAGCAGATGTTACAGGTGAAAAGTTTGTAGCAAGAGGAAAAGTTATAAAATCAAAGGGATGGAAAGTAGTTTATGATAGAGAAGAATTTGATGATAGGGATAATAATTCAGATAATGATAGTATAAAAGATCAAACTCTTCCAAAGGTTAATAAAGAAGATAGTATAAAATTTTCTAGCTTTAAAATAAACAAAGGTGAAACAAAACCACCAGCTAGATTTAATGAAGGTACACTATTATCTGCAATGGAAAATCCTCAAAAGTATATAAGTATAGATAAGAAAAATTCTAAAATATTGGGGGAAACTGGTGGACTTGGAACTGTTGCCACTAGAGCAGATATAATTGAAAAATTATATAATACTTTTTATATAGAAAAGAAGGGAAAAGAAATAATCCCAACGTCAAAGGGAAAACAGGTCATAGATTTAGTACCAAAAGATTTAAAGTCACCGCTTTTAACAGCAAAATGGGAAAGAGAATTAGATTCTATAAGTAGAGGTAACCTAAAAGAACAGATATTTATAAATAAAATGAGAAGTTATGCTACAGAGCTTGTAGAAGATGTTAAAAATAGTAAAGATAAATTTGTTCATGATAATTTAACTGGTAAAAAATGTCCAAAGTGTGGTAAATACATGTTAGAAGTTAAGGGCAAAAATGGAATTATGAATGTATGCCAAGATAGGGAATGCGGACATAGAGAAAATGTAAGCAGGTTTACCAATGTAAGATGCCCAGAGTGTCATGTGAAATTGGAACTTAGAGGAGAAGGCGAAGGACAAATATATGTATGTACAAGATGTAGCTTTAGGGAAAAACTTTCTTCTTTTAATAAAAAGCATAGAAACAATAAGGAAAAGTTAAATAAGAGAGATGTAGCTAAATATATGAAAAAAATGCAAAAAGAAAATGATGAACCGATAAATTCAGCACTAGCAGATGCATTATCTAAATTAAACTTATAAAAGATATGCTATAATATAGCTAATTTTTATGAGAAGAGGTGTTAATTATGGAAGCATACACATTTCCTATAAAGGTGGCAATTTTAACAGTACCTATTTTAATTTATATGGCTTTTATTCCATATTGTATTTTTCAATATAGAAAACATGGCTTTATAAGTAAGTATAGATCCTTTATGCATGTAGCTTTTATTTTCTATATAATTTCTGCTTTTTATTTAGTAGTATTGCCGTTGCCACCACAAGATTTTGTTCCTAAATTTATAATTAGGCCTCAATTACAACCATTTAACTTTATAGGAGATTTTATAAAAGAATATAGATCCCTTATAAGTGGTGGATATAAGCCTATTTTTGCAGTAATAAAAAATAGAGGATTTTGGCAAGTTGCTTTTAATATAATATTATTAACACCTCTAGGCTTTTTCTTAAAATATGCATACAATAAAAATTTTAAGAAAACATTAATGATAGTATTTTGTACTTCTTTATTTTTTGAACTAACACAATTAACTGGTATATTTGGTATATATAAGTATGCATATAGATTGTTTGATGTAGATGATCTTATATTAAATACATCTGGAGGTATAATAGGATATTATTTAGTTCCTATAGTAAGTAAAATACTTCCTGATGTTAGCAAGATAGACAGTAAATATAAAGAAAAATTAACAATATCTTATACTAGAAGAGCTATAGCTTTTTTTATAGATTCATTTATAATAGATATGTTATTTTCATTTCTAAAAAATGATAGAATAATTTCATTTGTTTTTATATTATACATAGTTTTATGCCTATACATAACCAATGGTTATACAATAGGTAAGAAATTAGTGAAAATAAAAGTTATAAATGAGACTAAAGATAGATTAAAAATTATACAAATTTTAAAAAGATATTTATGGCTAATTATTTTAAGTTTATTTAATTATTTATCTAAACTTAATTTTCAAGAATACTATTTAGCCTTTTTAGTTTTAATTTATTTTATTGTTATTTTTATGGTAGGAATAATGATTATGAAAGGACTATTTAATAAGGAGAAAAAATTGTTTTATGAAAAATTTTCTCACACCTATGAAATTAATAGTTTTAAGCATTAGTATATATTTTAAAAATAAAATTTATTGACCGTATATTGCTGTATATAATATAATTAAACTAAAGATACTATTTTTATAAATATAAAAAATGAGTATGAGGGAGTAATTGGCATAATATTAAAATATTGTGTGGCAAAGTCAACATATTGACTTGTAAAAGTCTGGCTTGTCTTAAATAATGAGACTCATGTATAGTTTTTAGCTATGCATGAGTCTTTTTTATTGTATAAAAATTATATGATGTAAGTTATGTTAAGGAGGGAACATAATGGATTTATTTAGTGTGATATTAATTAGTATAGGACTGGCTATGGATGCCTTTGCAGTATCTATAACTAACGGAGCTATGACAAATAAGGTTACAGCGTCGGAGGGAATAAGAATAGGTTTATTTTTTGGAGGATTTCAAGCAATAATGCCTTTAATAGGATGGGCTATAGGAATAAATTTTCAAAACTATATAGAAGCTTTAGATCATTGGATAGCTCTTATATTACTTTCTATTATTGGAGGAAAGATGATATATGATAGTATTAAAGACAATCAAGATGAAATTGCCTGTGATTATAAAGGAGGAGAAAAAAGATGTTTGAATAATAAAACACTTACGTTACTTGCTATAGCTACAAGTATAGATGCATTAGCTGTAGGAGTAAGCTTTGCATTTTTAAAGGTTTCAATAATAAATACTATAGTTGTTATAGGCATTATAACTTTTATTATATGTTTTGTTGGAGTTATGATAGGTAAAAAGTGTGGAAAGCTTTTAAAAAAGAGAGCAGAAATCTTAGGTGGTATTGTGTTAATATTAATAGGAGTTAAAATATTTATAGAACATACTAATATTTTATCTAACATATTTTAAACTAATAAAAAACAAGATGATATAATATATTTGAGTATATTAATTGGAGGTATTTTTTTGAAAAATAAAAATGCTATTGAAATAGATAAAAATAAAAAGAAAGTTATGATAGAGTCTATAAAAGAATATTTTTATAATGAAAGAGACGAAGAAATAGGAGATTTAGCAGCTGATATGATATTAGACTTTTTTTTAGAAAAATTAGCACCAGAGATTTATAATAAAGGAGTTTATGATGCATATGAGTATTCTTTAGAAAGAATTGAAGATGTACTTTCTATACAAAAATATTAATAATAGATAATAGATAATAGTAATTAAAATATTTTTGTTATAAAACTATTAAAGAAATATTTCTATACATAAATAAAAAAATGTATTTATATAAAGTTTATTAAAATAATTTATTAATCTAAGAAAACGTTATAAATATTTAGACAATAAAGGGAATTGGTAAAAAATTTAAGTAGAAGGAATAAAATGAATTTTGAACTTTATAAGAGAAAATGTATAATAAGAAATATAATAATAAAATAAATATAAATATTGTAGTATAATCTATTATGAAATATTTAAAGGAGATGGCAAAATGAAAATATTCATAGATACGGCTAATGTAGAAGAAATAAGAAAAGCAAGTGAGTTAGGAGTTTTGTCAGGAGTAACAACAAATCCTTCATTAATAGCAAAAGAAGGAAGAGATTTAAAAGAAGTAGTAGAGGAAATTTGTAGTATAGTAGATGGTCCTATAAGTGCAGAGGTTATAAGTTTAGAACATAATAAAATGATAGAAGAGGGAAGAGAATTATCTAAACTTCATAAAAACATAGTTATAAAAATACCTATGTGTGAAGAAGGGCTAAAAGCAGTTAGTGTTTTATCTAAAGAAGGAATAAAAACAAATGTAACATTGATATTTTCATCAATGCAGGCTTTATTAGCAGCTAGAGCAGGGGCCACTTATGTAAGCCCTTTTTTAGGAAGATTGGATGATATAGGAAATCCAGGCATTGAAGTTGTAAAACAAATAGCTGATATGTTTAAAATTCATGAAATAAAAACGGAAATAATTGCAGCCAGTATAAGAACCCCCATACATGTATTAGAAGCTGCAATGGCAGGAGCTCACATAGCTACAATACCATATAAAATTATAATTCAAATGTCAAAGCATGCATTAACTGATATAGGCATTGAAAAATTTATGAAAGACTATGAAAAAGCTTTTGGAGAAAATAAATAACTTAAAGTAAATTATAAATAAGAGGGTATCTAAAAAATAGATTTTAATTTAATAATGTAAAAAAATATTTTTACATTATTAAAATTGATTCTTTTTTGAGATACCCTCAATTATATTATTATGGTTTAGGATTAGATTTTATAATATAAAGTTTAATTTTAAAAAATCCTTTTAATAATATGTAAAAATATTATTAAAGCTTATTATAATATTGTAGATTAAGGACTAAGAATGGTATGATTAGGTAAAGAATATTAATGATAAATAAAAGGAATTAATTTAGCTTAGAGTAGACAAAATAATATAAATGAAAAATTCTATAATAGACATTAGTTATTTAGTTAGTTTTATTAAATAGAAAGACAATATAATAAGTAAGATATATTAAAATATATACTAAAAGAGGAGGATATGAAATGAGTGATAAAGAATGTATAAAAATTATTCCCTTAGGTGGCCTTGGAGAAATTGGCAAAAACATAACTGCTTTTGAATATGAAAATGAAATAGTGATTATAGACTGTGGTATATCTTTTCCCGATGAAGAGATGTATGGTGTAGATTTAGTCATTCCAGATATAACTTATCTTTTAAATAATAAAGATAAAGTAAAAGGTATTTTTTTGACTCATGGACATGAAGATCACATAGGATCTTTACCTTATATTTTACAACAATTAAATAGGCCAGTTTACGGTACTGCCTTAACACTAGGTATAGTAGAAAATAAACTGAAAGAACATAATATGCTTTCAAATTGTGAACTTAATAAAGTTCAAGCTGGAGATATAATAGAACTTAAAAATTTAAAGGTAGAATTTATAAGAAATACTCATAGTATAGCAGATTCTTGTTCCATAGCTATTCATACACCGGTTGGAGTTATATTACATACTGGTGATTTTAAAATAGATTACACACCTATTGATGGATTAGTAATGGATTTTCATCGTATTGCTGAACTAGGGAAAAAGGGTGTATTGCTTCTTATGGCGGATAGTACAAATGTGCAACGTAAAGGACACACAATTTCTGAAAAATCCATAGGAGAAACCTTAACTAAGATTTTTTCTAATGCTAAAGGGAGAGTTATTGTAGCAACTTTTGCTTCAAATATACATAGAATGCAGCAAATAATAGATGCATCTATAGAATATGGAAGAAAAGTAGCTTTTAGTGGTAGGAGTATGGAAAATATATCTAAAGTAGCTATGGATTTAGGATATCTTCATATACCAGAGAATTATTTAATAACTGTAGATGATATGAGAAATTATCCTAACGAACAAATAACTCTAATAACCACTGGAAGCCAAGGAGAACCTATGGCTGGGCTTGCAAGAATAGCTTATTCTAATCATAGAAAAATTGCCATAGAACCAAAGGATTTGTTTATTATATCTGCATCACCAATTCCGGGAAATGAAAAGCTTATATCTAGAGTAATAAATGAACTGTTTAAAAAAGGCGCAGATGTAATATATGAAGCATTAGAAGAAGTACATGTATCTGGTCATGCTTATGAAGAAGAATTAAAATTAATTCATACCTTAGTACATCCTAAATATTTTATGCCAGTACATGGAGAATATAGACACCTAAAACAGCATGTAGATTTGGCTATGGAACTAGGTATGGAAAGAGAAAATATATTTTCTTTGGAAACAGGAGAGGTTTTAGAAATATCATATGAAGAAGCAAAAATATCAGGAAAAGTTCGTACAGGATCTATATTTGTAGATGGTATAGGTGTAGGTGATGTAGGTAACATAGTAATGAGAGATAGAAGGCATTTAGCCCAGGATGGTATGTTAACTATAGTAGTAACTTTAGAAAAAGAATCTTACAGTGTAATAGCAGGACCAGATGTAATAACCAGAGGATTTATATATGTAAAAGAATCAGAGTCTTTAATAAAGGAAGTAAAGGAAATAGTAAAACAAGAATTAGAAAATTGTTTAGATAATAAAATAATTGAGTGGTATGTATTGAAATCAAATATTAAAAGATCTATAGAAAAATATTTATATGAGAAAACAAAGAGAAGACCAATTGTTTTACCTATAATTATGGAAATATAAAATTTTATAAATAAATAATGAAAGGCTAGAGCTTATGGTTCTAGCTTTTCATTATTTATATATATATTAAAGTATTTTAATATATATATAATAAAAAAAACACTCCATAGTAAGATATTTTAATATAAAAATGATAAAGATTTATTCCATCTCTAATTTGTATAATAGATTTAAAAAGATATATTAAAAAATGATGTCTATATGTGAATTAATATATTTATATAAGAATATATATGTAATGTGTGTATTTAATTTACAAGGGGGAATATATATGGACCTTCTAAATGTAGTGAAAGAAATAAATAATGTACTGTGGAATTATGTACTAATTTTTTTGTTGTGTGGCACAGGAATCTTATTTACTGTATCTTTAAAGTTTGTTCAAGTTTCAAAATTCAAAGAATCCTTTAAAAAGGCCTTTGGAGGAATGAGTTTAAAGGGAAAGAAAGCTGGCAGTGATGGAATGAGCTCATTTCAATCTTTAGCAACAGCAGTAGCAGCTCAAGTAGGTACTGGAAATTTAGCTGGAGCAGCTACAGCAATAGTATCAGGAGGACCTGGAGCAATTTTTTGGATGTGGATTAGTGCATTTTTAGGTATGGCAACTATTTTTGCAGAAGCGGTTTTGGCTCAGATTTTTAAAGAAAAAGTTAATGGAGAAGTTACAGGAGGACCAGCTTATTATATAAGTAAAGGACTTAAAAGTAAATTTTTAGCTAGTTTTTTCTCTGTAACTATAATATTAGCTTTAGGATTTATAGGTAATATGGTTCAAGCTAATTCCATAGGGGTAGCTTTTTCTAATATTTCAAATATACCCCCTTGGATAATAGGAATAATAGTGGCAGGACTTGGGTTAATTGTTTTTATAGGAGGAATAGGGAGAATAGCTTCTGTAACAGAAAAAATGGTTCCTATAATGGCTTTATTTTATATTATAGGAAGTATTATAATATTAGTTGCTAACTATGCAAATATATTACCTGCATTCAAGTTAATATTTATTTCTGCTTTTAATCCTAAAGCTGCTATAGGTGGAGTAGCAGGAGTTACTGTAAAACAAGCTATGAGATATGGAGTAGCAAGGGGATTATTTTCAAATGAAGCTGGAATGGGATCAACACCACATGCTCATGCTGTAGCTAAAGTAAAACATCCAGTAGAACAAGGGTTGGTAGCTATAGTAGGCGTATTTATAGACACTTTTGTAGTTCTTACATTTACAGCATTAGTAATACTTGCTACAGGTGTACTAGATGGTAAAACAACAGGAATAGAATTAACACAAAATGCATTTGTTAAAGGATTGGGCAATTTTGGTGCATATTTTATAGCTATTGCATTATTTTTCTTTGCTTTTTCAACAATAATAGGATGGTATTTCTTTGGTGAAGCTAATGTAAAATATCTTTTTAAAGGCAAAGGGTTAAACATATACAGATTTTTAGTGGCAATTTTTATAGTCTTAGGAACAACTTTAAAAGTAGATCTAGTTTGGGAGCTTGCAGATACTTTTAATGGGCTTATGGTAATTCCTAATGTAATAGCATTAATAGCTTTAGGTAAAATAGTAAAGAATTCGTTAAAGGATTATAATGAAAATTTTAAAATATAAATATATATAACTGTTTTGATTGTACTAATAACTAAAATTTATTAATATAAGAATATATTTAAATAAAAATTTATATATAATAATAAAATGATGTATTACTAACATAACTTTATGTTAATAATACATCATTTGTATTTTTGTATAGGAAACAGTGGTAATTAACTTAGTTTTCTTTGTAACTTTTATTATTATACTTTATATATGTTTATTTTCTAGAGAATTTGAAAGGCTACTAAGTTTATTAGATGAAGTTTTAACTTTATTTAAAATATCTAACTGGTTACTAATTGAACTTGAAACTTGTATCCTATGAATAAATATAGTTATTATTTACATTATTAATTTACGATGCTTTGATTAAAATCTTTAAATAAGTTTTTATAAATAATAATATTAAATATAAATTATATTTGTTTATTAGGGAAATAATATTAATATTTATGAAATAACTATAATATAAAGAATATTATGATATAATATATGGAAAATATAGTAAGAGGTATCACCTATAGCATAAAAATAATAATCTTTTTCCTGGAGGGAAATAAAAGTATGAATAGATTTTCTAAGAACATAGATGTATATATAATTCTTTTATTATTAAACTTTTTTTGTATATGTAGTTTTATATATTTTAATCTAGGTAAAAATATTGTGGTGAATTTTATAATGTTAGGTTTAATGTTTATTGTATCAACATTATCTTATTTTAGAGGTATAGTAGAAGGTTTTTTATTTAGTGCAATTATTATATTTTTTTATGTTACTTATGTAATTTACAATAATATAATTTATAGAAATCCAGTGGAAATTATCACATATATTTGGATGGTAGATATACCTTTAAATGCTCTTATATTTGGTAGATTATCTGAAAATATAAATTCAATTCAAAGTATAAATGAAAAATTGCAAAAGGAATATAAAGATTTAATAACTATTGATAAGACTACTGGTCTTGTCAATTTAAAAGGATTTTATAAGGATTTAGATAGAGAAATGAGTAAAGCTAAAAGACACGAATTAAGATTGTCTCTTATGATAGTAAAAATACAATATTATGATGAACTTAATGCTATTTTAGGAGAGAAAAAAATGGAGGATATTTTAAAAATTATAAGTAATGTTATAACCTTAGAAATTAGAGGAGAAGATATTAGTTACAAATTAAATAAAGATACTCTTGCAGTTCTTATGCCTAGCACGGACATTCAAGGAGCTGAGGTTGTAAAAAGTAGAATCAAGGAAAGCATTAGTAAAGAGAAATTAAAAGTAAAACAAAAAGATAAGAATGTTAATCTTGATATAAAAATAGGGGTATTACAATATGAAAATAACATAAAAGAAGCCTTTGAATTTAAAGAATTAGCAGAAAGAGAATTAGAGTACGATGTATAAGAAAATAGTTATTTCTTTAATGGTGTGTTTTTTATTAATTATAAGTGCTAATTGTAAAGTCAAGGGAATAGACAACATTCAAAAAGGAAAAGTCTTAATAGTTCATGATAACTTTAACTCTTTTTCATATGACAATAATATAATATATTCTGTTAAAGAACTTTTAGGAGCTTTTAATACAGAAGTAAAAGTAATGAATTTAGATAACTACAAAGAAAAAGAAATATATAATTATGATTATGTATTTGTAATTGGTATAGATGAAGAGATAAATAAAAAATCTTTTTTTATAGAAGATTTAAGAAACTACAATAAAAAAATATGTTGGATAGGAAAAGGTATAGATATATTCTTGCAAAATAACCCTAAATATAATATGAGATATATAGGAACTAAGTGGGATATTACAGAAACTTATTATTCTAATAAAAAAAATATGAATATTTCTAATATGGAAGAATTTTATTTAGATTCAAATAAAGGTTTTACGGTTTTAAAACCTTATTCTAAAGATACAAAAATATATGCTTATTTAAGTAATGGAAAAGATTATTTCCCTTATATAATAAATGAAAAAAATTTATGGCATGTAAGTCAAATAGATAATAGTTCAGTAATTTTTTATATTTTCTCAGATGTTTTAAATGACATATTTAAGGTGGATAAATTTAGAGAAGAAAAAGTTTTTATAAGGATAGAGGATGTGAATCCTCTAATGGATATAAACAAACTTAAATCTATAGCAGATTTTTTATATAGTGAAGATATACCTTTTATGATATCCCTTGTTCCCGCTGTTATAGATACTAAAACAGGATATACAACTGGTATTTCAGATAAAAAAGAATTTATTGAAACCATAAAATATATGCAGAAAAAAGGTGGAGCAGTAATACTTTATGGATATACAAATCAAAATAGTAAAAAAGAAGTGATAAAAGAGGGTTATAAGTTTGAAAATGAAAAAGAAAGCACTCCTTTAAATTTTGATATGGAAAAGTATGTGTATGATAAAGTTGGTAAGAATCTTGATGAATGTGTTAAAAATCAA
Organism: Clostridium sporogenes; assembly: GCA_019933195.1. NCBI lineage: Bacteria > Bacillati > Bacillota > Clostridia > Eubacteriales > Clostridiaceae > Clostridium > Clostridium sporogenes. Next base: position 860,333 of record CP082942.1, on the reverse strand, counting down.
ATATATCCATTAGCTTTTGGAGCACCCCATTATGATATGGATATAAGAGAATATAAAGAATTTAAAAAATATTTTTCTACCTATGTAGAACAATATCAAAATAATGATAAGAGATTTATATCTAAAGCTTATCCTTATATATTAAAAGATACAGAAACTTTTAATATATTAATACCTGAAAATCTTGGAAATATGGCAAAGAACAATTCATTATGGCTTAGAGAAATACAAGAAAATTTTCGTAAGATATCTATAGTAAGAGGCTATACCGCCGGTGTATTTTTCAATCCTTATATGGATATAAATTATTTGAAAAATTTGGTTGACTATTTTAAAAGCCAGAATGTTAATTTTTTAGACTTAAAAGAAGAAGAAAATTGGGTTAAATGGAATGACATAAAAGTTTCATCAAAGAATGGAACTTTTAATGTGAAATATAAAGAAAAGAAAGAATTTAATAAAAAAGGTTTTAAAGAAAAACAACTTATAGATAGAATTAATTTTATAATCATAATAATAGTAGCTGTATTTATTACTATATTTATTATTATATTCTTTTTATCAAAGAAAAAAGATAGAAATAAATTTTTAAGGTGATAAACATGAAAGGTTTAAATTGGATAGATTATTGCTTTATTTACTCTTTAGTTTCCATATGGATGCTATTACTTATAAATATAATTTTATCCTTGTTTGGATATAAATATTATTTAAAGACTTTAAACAGTGAACTTAAAGAATTAAAAGATGAAGAATATCCTAATGTATCTATATTAGTACCTGCTCATAACGAGGAAAAAGTAATAGGAAGAACAGTAAGATCTATTTTGCTTTTAAGTTACCCTAAAAATAAAATGGAACTTATTGTTATAAATGATAATTCATCAGATAACACTAAAAGAATATTGGAACAGATTCAAAAAGAATATGAGTCTTATAATTTTAAAATAATAAATACAGATAATACAACAGGAGGAAAAGGAAAATCCAATGCTTTAAATATAGGATATAAGCATTCAAGTGGAGATTTTATAGCTGTATATGATGCAGATAATACTCCAGATAAAAATGCATTAAAATATCTTATAGAAAATATAATTGATGATGAAAGTTTAGGAGCAGTCATAGGAAAATTTAGAACTAGAAATAAAGAAAGAAATATGTTAACAAGATTTATAAATATAGAAACTTTAAGCTTTCAATGGATGTGCCAAGCAGGAAGATGGAATTTGTTAAATTTATGCACTATACCAGGAACTAATTTTGTAGTAAGAAAGGATATAATACAGAAACTTAATGGATGGGATCCAAAGGCTATAGCAGAAGATACAGAAATAAGCTTTAGAATATATGAATTAGGATATAAAATAAAATTTGTTCCATATTCTGTGACTTGGGAACAAGAACCGGAAAATTTAAAAGTATGGTTTAAACAAAGGACTAGATGGGCTAAAGGTAATATTTATGTGCTTTTAAAATATTTTAAAAATATATTCAAGAAAAGTAGACGAAATATAATATTTGATATTTTCTATTTTTTTTCAGTATACTTTTTATTTTTATCTTCTGTATTGATATCTGATATTCTATTTATTATGGGCGTTTTTTTTAATATAAATTTAAATGTTACTGGAAATTTTAATGTTCTCTGGATATTGGCTTATGTGCTGTTTGTTTTGGAAGTAAGTTTGACTCTCACATTAGAAAAAGGGGAAAGCAATAGAAGGAACTTAATGCTTGTACCTATTATGTATTTCACATATTGTCAAATGTGGATGATAGTTGCTTTAAAAGGAATAATTCAATATATTCGTGATAAATTATTCAAAAAAGAAGTTAGATGGTACAAAACAGAAAGATTCTAAGGATAGATTGAAAAAATATATACTAAATTAAGAAGATTGCATAATTCATTTTGAAATATAATTATATCAATAAATTTGTCTAAGTACAATATTCTGTATGTATATTGGAAATTTATTAATTATGCAATTCGTTTAACTGATAAAAAATTATTAATTAAAGAATATAAAAACATTAAAGAATATAAATAATGATATAAAGGATATAAATAACAATATAAAAAGATAGGTAGGTGAAAACCTGATTAGCATTTTATTAATATGATTTTGGAAATCAGGAGTAAATTATGAAAAAAATTTTAAGAATAATAATTATTATTATGGTGGTTTTCCTAGGAAATATTATAAGTGCACAAAATGTAATGGCGGCTCCAGATAAATCTAAAAATTTTAGAATAGAAAAAGATATTAATATGGAAGGTGTCTTTGGAAGTAATGTATTTTTCTTTAATATAGACAGAGAGTGGAAAGTAGATAATGTTTATTTAAATCTAATTTTTACAGAAAGTGAACTTTTAGATAAGACTCAATCTTCATTAACAGTTTATATAAATAATTCTCCTGTATATTCCATGAAAGTTGGAGATAAAAAGAAATATAAAGAAAATATAAAAATTAATATACCAAAGGATAAATTGATTCATGGATATAATGAAGTAAAAATTAAAATTTATAGTAGAATATCAGAAAAACCTTGTACAGATGACGTAAATAGTGGAAACTGGTTTATAATTCATAAAGGTTCTTATGTACATGTAGATTTTAAAGATAGAGAAGATACCAAAACTCTTAAAGAGTTTCCTTTTCCTTATTTAAAAGACAGTGATGAAAATCCAGCTAATAGTATGATTATAGTATCAGATGATTTTTCGAAAGAGGAAATAACATCTGCTATGATGCTTTGTTCTAATTTTGGATCAAAAAGAAAATCTGATAATGTAAATGTAAAAGTTTATAAAATTTCAGAGGCTAATCTAAAGAATAAATTAGATATAATTTTTATAGGCAACAAGAGCAATACCCCTAAAGAATTTTTAGCTTTACTATCTAAAGAAGAAATAGATAGGATAGATAAAGATGCTATTATCAAAGAAGTTACTTCACCTTATAACTCTAATAAAAAATTATTGCTTTTAATATCTAATAATGAAAAAAATATTATAAAAGCTTCAAAGTTGTTATGTAGTAAAGATTATATGAAACAAGTAGATAAGGATACTATAATAATTAATGATAGTATGGATGTGGAAGATATAAAAGAAGAAAAATGGAATAAAGTAGTATTATCACATTTAGGGTATGATAATGTAATTTTAAAAGGACCTTTTAAACAGGAAGCAACTTTTAATTTGAATATTCCTAAAGATAGATTTATAAAAGAAGGTTCAAAAATAGTTATAAATAACAGATATTCTAAAAACATAGATTTTGACAGGTCTCTTATAACAGTTTATATAAATGATAATCCTGTGAGTAGTAAAAAACTAAATAGTAAATATGCAGATAATGATAGTTTTGAAATAAATATTCCCAAAGATATTAGAAATACTAGCAATTATGAAATAAAAGTAGTGTTTAATTTAGAAATTAAAGATTTATTTTGTACTTTTAGAGAAGAGGAAAATCCTTGGGCTTATATATTAAATAGTTCTTACATTTATACTCCTTATAAGGAGGGGCGAAATGCTGTATTTGAAAATTATCCAAATCCATTTATATCTAATGGAGAAATTAATAATCTAACATTAGTACTTTCAGATAATATTACGTCTAAAGAACTTAATTTTGCAGGTAATATAATGACAAATATAGGCCATGATTTAAATAATAATAATGGTGAATTAAGTGTAGTATCAGCAAAGGATTTATCATCTAAACTTAAGAAAAATAATTTAATATTCATAGGAACACCAAGTGCCAATTCTGCTATAAAAAACTTAAATAATAATTTACACATTAAATTTAATAAAAATTTTAGTGGATTTCTATCTAATGAAAAAATGAAATTTTTTCAGGATTATGGTGGTGAATTGGCATCTATTCAACTTATAGAATCCCCTTATAATAAAGATAATAATGCTATGATAGTAACATCAACTGATACTAAAGATTTAGTTTTAGCACAAAAATATTTAAGTGATGTATCTTTAGTAAAAAGTCTTAAAGGTAATGGTATAACTATAGACAGGGATGGAACAATTAATTATTCATATTTTGGAGATAAATATGACAAAGAAGAACAAGAAGATAGTAATATCAGTAAATTTAAAAATATAAGTTTAAACTCTAATATAAAAAATTTATTAATATTTTTTATATTTATAATGTTTATTTTAGTAGTAGGTGCTATATTATTTATAAGAAAATATAAGAGAAAGAATTAATTGTTTATTAATATATTAATTGGGATATGTTACTGATAGGGATAAACTAAGTTATAATTTAAATTGAGAACTTTATTTTATGCTTAAAATTAATAGCTTTTTAATTTATATAATGAATACTTGCTCTAATACTCTATCTTTTTCAAAGTGGAAATAAAGAGCAGGTACATCTTTTGATAACCATGTCCTCCTAAAGGATAACGAATTCTAAGGAGTAAAACTCTAAGAATTTTGGTAATAAGTTTTAGTGGAAGCAAAAATTCTATCTGAAGATAAGAAGGCTGTTTATATTTTAAGGAAGAGTATTAAGTACTAAAGATAACTTGACATAGGGGGGGATATTGTGAAGAAGAAAAAATTTATAATAGGAATAATTATAATATTTATTCTGATTTATATATTAATTTCAAATCCAATTATTTATGGAGAAATAAATAAAATAAAGAATAAAATTTATGGAAAAACTTTAAATAATAAATTTGAAGTTAAAATAAAGTCTGGGAATCTGTCCACAGACTATGATGTAGATCAAGTGTTAAAGGATATAAATAAATTTAAATTAAATACAATAAATGTACCTGTAGCTATAAATATAAAAGACTTATCATCCAGTGATATGAGTGTAGACAAGGAAAGTGAAAAAAAAGCTGTAGAATTAATAAAAAAATTAAGATGGAAAAAAATAAACATAATATTAGAGCCTTATCCTTGGATAGATAATGGAAGGCTTTATGAAACGGAATGGAATCCTAATGATAAAAAACAATTTTTTGGAAATTGGCGAAACAATGTGATTAAGGTTTTAATAGATAATATAGCAGTCCCTTATCATGTAGATGCTTTAAATGTGGCTTCTAATTTTGTATATATTGAAAATGAAGAAGATGAGTGGTGTAGTACTATAGATTTTGCTAGAAAATACTATAAAGGACTTATAACTTATAGGATTTGTTGGTGGTATACAGCTCATTGGGATGTTAAAACTAAGGAAGATTATGAGAAAAAATTAAATAATAAATTATTTTCTAAAATAGATTTTATATCTGTAGCAGCTTATTTTGAACTTATAGATAAAGATACTAATAGAGTAGAAGAACTTACAAATGCTATAAGTCATGTACCAAAATATGATAGAAAACAAAATATAAAAGAAGAGTTATATAATTTTAATAAAAAATGGCATAAACCTATTTTCTTTGGAGAGTTAGGTTTTCCGAGAAAAAATAAGGCAGCCTCTGAACCTTGGAATCCTATACCGTCAAATATTTCTAATAATGAAGAACAGGCTAGGTGTTTTGAAGCTTATAGGAGAGTTTTTGAAAAGGAACCTTGGTTTTTAGGTTTTTCTATTTTTGCTATAGGAGAAAATAGTGCTGATAAAAACTTTTATCCTTCAGAAGAAACTGAAAAGGTAATTAGAAACTGGTATAGTAATTCACAGAGTAAATAAGTGTATGTCTAAAAATAGATTTAATTTTAATCCGTAAATATAGAAATTACATTTATAAGCAATTCATTTCGCCAAGTAATTCTAAATATGGCTTTATTAAAAATTTGCTACCCGGTAGGGTAGAGGTGACGTCTTGTCTTCACTACCGGCTCCTCACGTCCTATGAGGAATTACGCAAATTTTTAATTCAGCCCAATTAAGAACTACTAAAGCTTATTTATATGCTTATTACATGTAATTTCTATATTTACTACTTAAAATTAAATCTATTTTTATTAAAACGTTCATAGAAAAGCATTGCTACTATTGTAAGATTAATTTAAATATTTATATTAAAGTGGCTAATATGGTAAATGTCGACAATATAGCTTGAAAATTAATGGGGATTCAGAATGAATGAAAAAGAATATGAGAAAGTAGATAGAACAATAAACTTATTAAAGGCTAATCTGATTAGTATTATTTTCTTTATTCTAGTTTTTAGTATAAATGGTGCGGTGTATTATAAAATATGGGGAGAAAGTGTACGTTTAATAATTAATGGCAATAATAATATGTATATGCTTGTGTTAATTATAATTTTTATAATATTACATGAATTTATTCATGGCATAAGTTTTTCTATAGCACAAGGAGTTACTTGGAAGGATATAAAACTTGGGTTTAATATTAAAACTCTTACCCCTTATGCTCATTGTAAAGTTCCCATATCTGCTAATATATATAAAATGGCTATATTATTACCTACTATAATAGTTGGATTTTTACCTACAATAATAGGACTAGTTCTAGGAATAAAAACGCTTGTTTTTGTTGGTAGCTTTTTGATTGTCTGTGGTACAGGTGATTTTATGATCTACTGGGTAATTAGAAAATATGATGAAAAAGCCTTAATTTATGATCATCCAGTAAAGGCGGGCTGCGAAGTTTATTTACCAAAAAACAATATAATAATTAAAATTAATTGAAGATGGTGTATCAAAATGAATTTAGATTTATTTTGATACACATTTTTTTATTTAATTTTGAAAAAACTATTGAAAAATAATATTAATTGTGTTTTAATTAATGCACACCCCCCTGGTGGGGGTGGCTCAAAAATAAAAATTTATTTAAATATAAAATTATAAAAATAAATATAGTTTTTATTAAATATTAAAACTAAATTATATAAGGAGGTGAAGTAATGAATGAAGAAAAAAAAGCAGCTCTACAGGCTTTAAAAACTTCTAAAGGACAAATTGAAGGAATAATAAAGATGATAGAAGAGGGTAGATATTGTATAGATATATCTAATCAAATGACGGCTGCTCAATCTTTATTAAAAAAAGCTAATATGCTTATTTTAAAACAACATCTTAACCATTGTGTAAAACAAGCTTTTCTTCATGACAATGGGGAAGAAAAGGTAGAGGAAATTATAGATACCTTAACTAAATTAGTTGGTAAATAGTAAATATATTTTTATAAATTTATTAAAAGGTTAGTAATTTAATAAAGGATTTTAAAAAAGTAGTTTAATATAAAGCAAATATAGAATTTATTTTAAAATAATGTTTTAAAATAAAAATTTAAAGGTGGTGTGGAAATGAAAAAGTTATATTTTAATATAGAAGGAATGACCTGTGCGGCTTGTGCTAAAGCTGTGGAGAGAGTTTCTAAAAAATTAGAAGGTGTTGAAGAAGCTAATGTTAATATAGCAACAGAAAAGTTAAGTATAGTTTTTGATGATAAAAAATGTAATATTTTAGACATAGAAGAAGCTATAGAAAAGGCTGGGTACAAAGCTTTTTTAGATGGAGAGCATATAATTTTGAATATAGGAGGAATGACCTGTGCAGCTTGTGCTAAAGCTGTAGAAAGGGCTTCCAAAAAGTTAGATGGTGTTCTGGAAGCTAATGTTAATATAGCAACAGAAAAACTTGATATAACTTTTGATAAATCGAAAGTAAGCTTAAATGATATAAAAAATTCCATAGAAAAGGCTGGATATAAAGCTTTAGAAGAAATAAGTGTAGAAGAAGAAAGAAAAGGAAAAGAAGATGCAATTAAATCTTTATGGAAAAGATTTATAATTTCTTTAATATTTGCAGTGCCATTGATTACAATATCTATGGGAAGTATGATGGGATTAGAATTACCTAAAATTATTAATCCTATGCATAATCCTTTAAATTTTGGATTAATACAACTTATTTTGGTAATACCAATTATATTGGTAGGAAATAAGTTCTTTAGGGTAGGTTTTAAATCTTTAGTTAAAGGAAGTCCTAATATGGATTCCTTAATTTCTATAGGTACATCAGCAGCTGTATTGTATGGTATTTTTGCTATATTTCAAATATCTAAAGGGAATATACATTATGCACATGATTTATATTTTGAATCTGGAGCTACTATTTTAACCTTAATAACCTTAGGAAAGTATTTAGAAGCTGTATCTAAAGGAAAAACATCTGAAGCTATCAAAAAATTAATGGCATTAGCTCCTAAAAATGCAACAATAATAAGACACAATAAGGAAATAATAATTCCTATAGAAGAAGTTAAAATAGATGATATAGTTTTGGTTAAACCAGGAGAAAAGTTACCTGTAGATGGAGAGATCATTGATGGTTCCACAACAGTAGATGAATCTATGCTCACAGGAGAAAGTTTACCTGTAGAAAAACATATAGGAGATATAGCAGTAGCAGGAAGTATAAATAAACATGGAGTTATAAAATACAAAGCTACTAAAGTTGGAGCTGATACTACTTTAGCACAAATTATAAAACTTGTAGAAGAAGCTCAGGGAAGTAAAGCTCCTATTGCAAGGTTAGCAGATAAGATTTCTGCTTATTTTGTACCAACAGTAATAACTTTAGCTATAATTTCTTCCTTAGCTTGGTATATTAGTGGAGAATCTTTAATATTCTCATTAACTATATTCATTTCTGTATTAGTAATAGCTTGTCCTTGTGCCTTGGGATTAGCTACACCAACAGCTATTATGGTAGGTACAGGAAAAGGTGCTGAAAATGGTGTTCTTATAAAAAGTGGAGGAGCTTTAGAAACTGCTCATAAGGTTCAAAGTATTATATTCGATAAAACAGGAACTATTACAGAAGGAAAACCAAAGGTAACAAATATTTTGGTAGCTGAGGGAGTAGATGAAAAATATTTACTTCAAGTAGCAGCTACTGCAGAAAAAGGCTCAGAACATCCTTTAGGTGAGGCTATAGTAAAAAAAGCAGAAGAGGAAAATTTAGAATTATTTCAAGGTAAAGATTTTAGAGCAATACCTGGTAAAGGCATAGAGGTTACTATAGAGGATAAAAAAGTGTTTCTTGGAAATTTAAGACTTATGGAAGAATATGAGATAGAAATAAAGGACTTTATGGATAAATCTCATAAACTTTCAAAGGAAGGAAAAACTCCAATGTTTATAGCTATAGAAAATAAAATTAAAGGAATAATAGCTGTAGCAGACACTCTTAAAGAGAATAGCAAAAAAGCTATAGAAAAGCTTCATAATATGGGTGTGGAAGTAGTTATGATAACTGGAGATAATAAGAATACTGCAGAGGCTATAGGAAAGCAAGTAAGTATAGATAAGATCTTTGCAGAAGTTCTTCCTAGTGATAAAGCTAACTGGGTAAAAAAAATTCAACAAGAAGGAAAAATTGTAGCAATGGTAGGAGATGGAATTAATGATGCTCCAGCTTTAGCTCAAGCAGATATTGGTATAGCCATAGGATCTGGAACAGATGTAGCTATAGAATCTGCAGATATTGTACTTATTAAAAGCGATTTAATGGATGTACCAACAGCGCTTAAATTAAGCAGAGCTACTATAAAAAATATTAAAGAAAATCTATTTTGGGCTTTTGGATACAATGTTTTAGGAATTCCAGTTGCTATGGGTATTTTACACATTTTTGGAGGACCTCTTTTAAATCCAATGATTGCAGCAGCAGCTATGAGCTTTAGTTCAGTTTCAGTGCTTTTAAATGCTTTAAGATTAAGAAAATTTAAAGCTTAATATAGGTAAAATATAATAGGATTACTTTTAAACTATTTAGTAAATCTTAAAATTAAAATAGGGTTAAGTAATAAAAATTATATAAAATAAATTATATTTATTAAAAATGGAGGAATTTTATTATGAAAATGAAAGTATCAATAGAAGGAATGAGTTGTATGCATTGTGTAAGTCATGTTGAGGAAGCACTTTCAGGCTTGAAAGGAATATCTAATATAAATGTTTCTTTAAAAGAAACATTTGCAGAGTTTGATAGTACTGGTGAAGTTAGCGAAAATGATATAAAATCAGCTATAGAAGACTTTGGCTATGAATTTAAAGGAATAACAACAATTTAATAGAAAAATGTTTATTTTATAAGTTTAGAAATTGGTGTGTCAAAATAGAGTTGATTTTGGCACACTTTTTTATATTTTTCATTAAAAATATTACAGTCATCAACTAAAAATAAATATAATAATATATAATTTAGATTAAAATTATGATTTGTCATATTTTACAATAGGTAATAAAATATATAGATAAATGTAGTTTAAAGTGCTTTATAAAAGATTTGATATATATTAAGTAAAATTTATTATGCCCTTAAGTTTAAATTAATAAATTTAGCTTATACTTATTATTAGGTGGTGAAAGTATGACAAAAATAGATAAAATAAATAAGAATATGATAAAAGGTCTTAGCAAAGCTGAAATTTTGTGTAGAATAAAGGATGGAAAAGTTAATAGATTACCTAAAGCGCCTTCACGAACCTTGGGACAAATAATTAGAGCAAATTTATTTACTAGTTATAATGCTTTGAATGCTATTTTAGCTATAATTGTTTTTATAGCTGGTTCTCCTAAAAATGCTGTTTTTGCAGGAGTTATAATTACTAATACTATAATAGGAATGTTTCAAGAAATTAGAGCTAAGAGCATATTAGAAAGATTATCTGTTATAAATGAAAAATCTGTAGATGTTATAAGAGAAGGAAAAATTGATAATATAAATATAGAAGAAATTGTATTAGATGATATTATAGTTTTAAAATCAGGGGATCAAATATTAGTGGATTGTGAACTTCTTTCAAATAATGAAATAGAAGTAGATGAATCTTTAATTACAGGAGAATCAGATTCTATTTTAAAGAAGGAAAATGATAGACTTTTATCTGGAAGTTTTGTATCATCAGGTAATGCTTATGCAAAAGTAATTAATGTTGGAAAAAACACCTATGCAGCAAAATTGGCAGAAGAAGCTAAACAGTTTAAACTTATAAATTCAGAATTACAAACATCTATAAATAAAATATTTAAAATAATAATGTGGCTTGCTATTCCAATAGGATTATTACTTACTTTTACTCAACTATTTTATGTTAAAAAAAGCTTGCAAGACGCACTTTTAGGTTCTGTTTCAGGTATAGTAGGTATGGTACCTGAAGGCCTGGTACTTCTAACTAGTGCAACCTTTGTGGTAGCTGTTAAAAGACTTTCTAAATGGGATACACTTATTCAAGAACTACCTGCTACAGAAGTTTTGGCAAGGGTAGATGTTTTGTGTTTAGATAAAACAGGGACTATAACTAAAGGTGATTTAAAAGTAACTGAGGTACAATGTTTGAACAATGAAGATATAAAGTATATAGATAAAATAATTGCTGCTATGGTTTATAGTTTTAAAAATGGAAATGCTACAGAAAAAGCATTGCTAGAAAAATATAAAAATAATCCTAACTTAAAAATAAAAAATAAAATACCATTTTCATCAAGGCGAAAATGGTCAGCGGTAGAATTTGAAGAAGAAGGAGTTTTTATATTAGGAGCCCCGGAAATGATATTAAAAGATAAATATAAAAATATAGAAAACAAGATAGGAAAAGCCGCTCAAGAAGGAAAAAGAGTATTACTTTTAGCAAGTTATGAAGGAAAAAATTTTAATGAAGATTTTAATGGAAATGTTAAAGAGACAGCTCTAATATTTATTGAGGACATAATAAGAGAAAATGCTGAGGAAATTATTAGTTATTTTAATAAAGAAAAAGTGGATCTAAAAATAATATCTGGAGACAATCCTATAACTGTATCCTCTATAGCTAAAAAAGTAGGAATAAGTAATGCAGAAAACTACATAGATGCTAGAGAATTACCAGAAAATGAAGAAGAGTTAAGGAAGGTCGTTGATAAGATTTCTGTTTTTGGAAGAGTTTCTCCACATCAAAAAAAGAGTATAGTAAAGGCTCTTAAAAGTAATGGTCATACTGTAGCTATGACTGGTGATGGCGTAAATGATGTGTTAGCATTAAAGGAATCAGATTGTGGTATTGCTATGGCTAGTGGTTCAGAAGCAACAAAAGCAGTAGCTCAATTAGTGCTTTTAAATTCAGATTTTTCAGCTATACCTCAGGTGGTCCTAGAAGGAAGAAAACTTATAAATAATTTAGAAAAGGTATCAGAATTATTTTTGTCAAAGACAGCTTATTTTATAATTTTATCTATAATATTTGCTCTATTAGTAAAACCATTTCCTATAATACCAATACAGCTTACATTAGTAGGATCATTAAGCATAGGAATACCATCATTTTTTCTAGCTATATCACCAAATGAAGATGTAATAAAAAAAGATTTTTTGAAAAGAGTATTAGGAGTTTCCATACCTAATGGTGTTTTAATAGGAATAAGCACGGCTTTAATATTTTTGTTAGGATATCATACAGGTTTATCATTAAATCAATGTAGAACATTATCTTTAGTAACCTTTGGTAGTTTAAGTTTATTTATTTTACTTAAAGTATCTAATCCACTAAATTTTTATAGAATTTCTATAGTTATTTCTATGACAATACTATTTGTATTAGCCTTTTTAATCCCCTTTACAAGAAGAATTTTTGTTATAGAATATTTTGGACTAGAATATATAGTCCCTATAATTTTTATATATTCTATAGCTATGGTTTTAATGTCAATTATACCTAAATTAAACAAGATGATATTTAAAAAAATTAATTTAAAGAAAAATATCAATAAATTATAATAAAGATAAAGTAATCTATAAAATATGTATTTTATAGATTACTTATATGTATTAAGAGGCTATCTCAAAATAGCTTTAATTTTGAGATAGCCTCTTTTTGTACTTTAATATAAAAATTACTGTTAAATATGTTTAAATTAGACTATAAATTTAAGATTTTTATAAAAATAGTTTTAAATATTTATTTCATTTTTATTATTTGTAGCATATAAATATTATTTAATAATAAAAACAAAATAATGTGTTCACTTCTGTAGTTAATATGATAAAATGATAATATGTTTTATTTAAGAAAGAGAGGAATTATTTATGCTTAAAGAATTTATATCTTATTATAAACCACATAAAAAGTTATTTATTTTAGATATGATAGCAGCTTTTATTGTGGCTTTATGTGATTTGTTTTATCCCATGATAACAAGGCAAATCATAAATGATATTATTCCCAATGGTAGGATTAGACTACTTTTCTTTTGGGCAATATCTTTATTAATCATATATATAATGAAATATTTTTTAAATCATTTTATTCAATATTGGGGACATATGGTAGGGGTTAGAATGCAAGCAGACATGAGAAAAAAAGTCTTTAATCATCTTGAAACTTTACCATTTAAATATTTTGATGAAAATAAAACGGGTGTAATAATGTCCAGAATAATAAATGATCTTATGGAAATATCAGAATTAGCACATCACGGTCCAGAGGATCTTTTTATTTCTATAATTATGTTAATAGGATCTTTTATAATATTATGTACTATAAATGTACCATTAACAATAATAAGTTTTGCATTTATACCTATTTTAGTGTGGTTTTCTATGAGAAATAGACTTAAAATGGAAAAAGCTTTTATGGATAGTAGAGTGAAAATTGGAGATCTTAATGCAGAATTAGAAAATAGTATTGCAGGTATAAGAGTTTCTAAGGCATTTACTAATAGAAATTATGAAAATGAAAAATTTGAAAGAGGTAACAAAAGATTTGTTGGTGCTAGACAAATGGCCTATAAATCTATGGCTGATTATTTTTCAGGAATGTATTTTTTTATAGATATATTAGATCTAATAGTACTTGTAGCTGGTGGATATTTTGTGTACAAAAAATTAATTAACTTTGGTGATTTGGTTGCATATCTTTTATTTATAAAGATGTTTATGACGCCTATTAGAAAGCTTATATCTTTTGTAGAGCAGTACCAATCAGGCGTAACAGGTTTTCAAAGATATAGACAGCTTTTAAAAGTAAAACCTGAAGAGGATAAGGAAGGAGCAGAAAATTTAAAAAATATTAAAGGAGCAATAGAATTTAAAAATGTAAGTTTTAAATATGATGAAGATACTCATATATTAAATGATTTAAGTTTTAAAGTTAAAGAGGGAAAAACATTAGCTTTAGTTGGTCCATCTGGTGGAGGTAAGACAACACTTTGCAATTTAATACCTAGATTCTATAATATAGATAATGGAGACATATTAATTGATGATCACAGCATATATGACGTAACAGTAGGTTCTTTAAGAAAGAACATAGGAATTGTTCAGCAAGATGTATTTTTATTTACTGGAACTATAGAGGAGAATATATTATATGGTAATCCAGAGGCTACTCATGAAGAGGTAGAAAAAGCGGCAAAGTTAGCAAATATACATGAATTTATAGAAAACTTACCAGATGGATATAATACATATATAGGAGAAAGAGGAATAAAATTATCTGGAGGACAAAAACAAAGATTATCCATTGCAAGAGTATTTTTAAAAAATCCACCTATACTTATATTAGATGAAGCTACATCTGCTTTAGATAATGCTACAGAATATTTAATACAAAAATCTTTAGAAAAGTTATCTAATGGAAGAACAACTATAGTGGTAGCACATAGATTATCTACTATAAAAAATGCAGATGAAATCATGGTTTTAACAGATAAGGGAATTGAAGAAAGAGGAACTCATGAGGAGTTATTATCTTTAGGTGGAATTTATAGTGAACTTAATAAAAATATTGAAAAAACTGAATAATAGGTTTTAATCTTTTATTATAAAAAGATTAAAAGAGAAATTTTATGCAAAAGAAATTAAGTAGATAACTGTATAAAAATGAAAGAACTCCAATTTTATTATTTATAATTTATTTTAAATAATAAAATTGGAGTTTCGTTTTTAGAGTTATTTAAATAAGCCTATTGAACTAATATACAGATTATACCATATAATTATTAATAAGATATATACAATTAACAGCTTAAATGGTAAAATATATATAAAAGTATAAATATATACATAAATGAAAAAATATATTAGTGATATTGTCAAGTAATAGAAAATATTTAATAATAGGGGGTTAAGATGGTAGAGAATGTAGAATTAAAAAATAAAAACAGTGAAGAATTGGTTAAAATTATAAACATTGTAGTTAATTTACTCTTATATCAAGCAGCATTTTATATAATGTTTGTTATTTTAGCAAATGTTTTAGTATATATAGGAATAAATAAGGAAATTGTAAAGCCCTATAGTAAGTTAATAGGAGAGATTTTAGCTTATATCTTTTTTATCAAAAATTATAAAAAAGATAATAAATATAAATTGAAGCTTCAAAATACTTTACGGTTTAAGGGATATATTTTTATAGCCATGTTATTTATAGGATATATTTTGGTTTATGATAATACAATTAAAATAATTGTATCAAAGATTGTGAAAAATAGTTTGTTTTATGATATTATGACTAGAGAAATGAAAAATCCTATAGTAGGATTTATTACAACAGTAATTATTGCACCTATTTTTGAAGAAATAATTTATAGAGGAATAATATTAGATGAATTATTGGATAAGTATAACTATAAAAAAGCTATAATTATTTCTGCATTAGTATTTGCAATAGTTCACTTTAATTTTATTCAATTGACAGATGCTTTTATTGCAGGTATTATACTCGCAGCTGTTTATTGTAAAACTAAATCTTTAATACCTTGTATTACAATTCATTTTTTAAATAATTTATTTTGTAATATAGTTGAATTTTGTCCTAGTATATGTAGCTGTAAATTTAATATCATAAAATTGAGTATTGGGCTAGTAATTTTAATAACTTTAGCATATATTTTTAATAACAACAGTAATAAAAATTATTTTATATCAAATAATAGATAGTAATTTAATGGTTAATTAAAATATTTATTCAAAACATAGATCATTAATTATAATTAAAAAAATATATAATATGTTATTATATACATATAGTATAATATAGGAGTGTGATATAAATATGAAAATAGCAATACCTAAAAATGAAGAAATGATTAATCAACATTTTGGGAAAAGTAAAACCTTTTCTATAGCAACAATAGAAGATAATAAAGTTTCGGATATTAAAAATATATCAACAGAAAGTTTACAACACAATCATAATGGTCTGTCCAATTTATTAATGAAAGAAAACGTTCAATTAGTTATAACAGGAGGCATTGGTCAAGGTGCTTATGATGCCTTAATTAATGCCGGTTTAAAAGTTATAAGGGGAACTAAAGGAAAAATTGAAGATATATTACAGCAATATTTAAAAGGAGAACTTCAAGATAAAAAGGTGATATGTAATCATCATGGTAAACATAACTAAATACTGTTTAAGTTTTTAAAATAGAAAGAGATAAAAAGTAGTTTTAAAGAAACGAAATATTTGTTGTTTAAAACTACTTTTATATTTTTTGTGTAATTTAAAAAATATAATAAATTTTAAGAAAATATATTATATTTTTACAAAATATCTGATATATTGAGTATAATAGAAATAATTGTATCACATAATTTATTTATTAGAGTAAATACATTTAGTTTTATATAAATTATTTTAAGAAAATGAAGAATTGATATTTATTGAATGGAATTTATTAAAGTAAATGTTATTTATATTTAAATTATAAAAATTAACTTAAAAGAGGAGATTGTTAATGAAAGATTATATTATAATGACAGATTCTTGTTGTGATTTATCCAGTGAATATATAGAAAAAAATCATATTCCTTATGTTCCATTAACTTGTAATATTTGCGGAAAAGAATATATAGATGATTTTGGACAAAGTCTTTCATATAAAGAATTTTATGAGGCTATGACAAAAGGAGAAGTCCCAAAAACATCACAACCAAGTCCTGAAGTTTATTATAAAATTTTTAAAGAATTTATAAATAAAGATAAAGATATAGTATATGTATGTGTTTCTTCAGGATTAAGTGGAACATATAATAGTGCTAATATAGCTAAAAATATGATTTTAGATGAATTTAATGATGTAAGAATAGAAATAGTAGATGTATTAACAGCATCATTAGGACAAGGGATTTTGGTAATGAAAGCTATAGAAATGAAAAAAAATGGTCTAACTATTTATGAAGTTACTAATTATTTAAAAGAAAATAGATTAAATTTAAATAGTTATATGGTTGTAAACGATCTTATTCACCTTAAAAGGGGAGGCAGAATTTCAACAACTGCAGCTATTATAGGTACAGTTCTTAATATTAAACCAATATTAACTTTAAACGATGAAGGTAGGGTTATAACTGTACGTAAGGCTAAAGGTAGAAAAGTTGCTATAAAAAAATTAACAGAAATAGTTACAGAAAGAATAAAAAATCCAGAAGAAGAAATAGTAGCTATTTCCCATGGAGATATAGAATTAGATGCAGAGAAATTAAAAGAGCGTATACTAAATGAAATAAAAATTAAAGATGTAATAATAAATTATGTAGGTCCAGTAGTAGGAACATATGGAGGACCAGGATCTCTTAATGTATTTTTTATGAGCGATCATAGACAAAACCATATAATAGACATAAATTAAAAATATAAGGAAAGTGTGAAACACTTTCCTTATATTTTCTATTTTTGACCTTTGCCATCCATGTGTTCTATTTCAATTTTTATAACTTTAGTTTTATCATGGGCTTTTTCTATGTAATCTGTCCCTTCTTTTATATAATCTTTTGAATATTTATTTATAAGAGCTAGCAATGCTTCTTTCTTTTCATTTTCAAATACTTCATAAGCTTTACCAAATATTACTACGCTCTCATAATTTGTAGTAAATTTTGAAGGAAGTAGCTCTATATTATTTACAATAGAAAATGAAACTTTATTGTTTGCATTTATTGCTTCAATTTTTTGACCTTCCTTTGCGCAATGAAAATAAATAGATCCATTATTATAAATAAAATTTAGAGGTATACCATAAGCATAACCATCATTAAGGCATATTGAAAGAGTTCCATAATTAGTTTTTTCTAATAAAGAAATAGTATCTTCTTTATTTAATTTTTTTTCTTTTCTTCTAATTTCTTTAAACATATAAATTCCCCCTTATTTCGAATAATATCTAATATTTTAACATTAAATTTTTATATATTAAAGTAAACTTAAAAATTATATTTTAAGATTAAAACTTATTATAATAATATATTTAGTGAGAATAAATAAAAAATTTATAATATCCTATTTAAGTACAATAAATAAGCTAGTTTATAATTATAAGGTGTTAAAAAAATTATTTTAACTTGTATATAAATTAATTTATGGTTTATTATAGATATATGATTCTAAAGTGTTAAAGATTGGAGGAATATAATTGAATATAAGCAAAAGTAGAATTACTTTTTTACAATTTGCATTTTCTTTTGTAATCTATAGATTAATAATGAAATTTTTTAATTTTAACTATAATCTATTTAGTGATAAGTTTAATATGATTAAGTTATTTATAGATTTAGGATGTTGGCTTATAATATATTTAATAGTATGTTTTATTTTTACAAAGCTTATTACAATAAAAAAAGATAGATAGACTTTTATTTTAAATTTTTATAAAAAGGAGATAAGTATGAAAAAAGATATGGAAAACTGTAATTTTTGTAAAATAATAAATAAGGAGAAAAAGGCTAATATAGTATACGAAAATCATTTAGTCTGTTGTTTTTTATCAGAAGAGCCTATAAATGAAGGACATATGCTAATAGTACCTAAAAAACATTGCTTAGATTTAGACCAAATAGATGATGAAATAACTATAGAAATAATGAGAATATCTAAGATTATGGTAAAGGTATTAAAAGATACATATAAATTAGATGGATATAGTATAATGCAAAATGGTGGAACCTTTAACAATACTGGCCATTATCATATGCATTTATTTCCAAGATACAAAGGTGATAGCTTTAGCTGGAGTTACGGAGAAGAGAATAATAATACCCTTGAGATTGTAAGCAACAAAATACAACAACAATTAAAAGAATATGCTATAAAATAATCTATGTTTGTTATGAATTTAGTGTATTATATATTAAATTGATTATAAAAAGTTTATTCTATTTAATTATATATATTAAAAAGACCTATTTAGTTATAATGTTATAACTAAATAGGTCTTTTATTTTATGTTGTTACATAAATCTTCCTGGGATTATAGCATCTATGATTCCAATAACTAATGCTGCAATTATAGCACCTACTATAGAAACTCTCATAGTTGGTACTAAAAATTGAGTTAAATATATTATTATGGCTGATATAACAAAGCCTTTTAGGCCTTTACCAAAAGGAGATGCATCTACTCCCATAAATTTTTCTACTGCATAGTCGATAGCGCTTATAATTACAGCGGCTAATAAGACTGCCCAGAATCCTGTTATAGCAAATCCAGGTGTTAAAAATGCAGTTACACTTAAAACAATCATAGATACTATGAGTCTTATAATGTATCCCCAGATACCATGAGTATTATTTTCTCTATTATTTTCATCCATTTTTTCTACCTCCAATTTAAAGATATTAATATCTTTATTTTGTACATTATTCTTAAAAATATTATAAAAATTTAATATTTTTAAAAATAAAATATTTTTACATATATTAATGAAACTAAAATGTTAATAAATAACAATTAAGTGGATATAATATTAAATGATAGTTTATAAAATTTAAAAATTTTAGTGAAAGGTATAAATATGAATATAATAATTTTCATTGTTGGAGTAATTATAGGAAGTTTTTTAAATTTATGTATTTATAGAATACCTAAAGGTGAATCTATAATTTATCCAAATTCTTATTGTGAAAAATGTGGTGTAAGTATAGAAGTATATAATTTAATTCCAGTAATAAGTTATATATTTTTAAGAGGTAAATGTAAATGTTGTAAAAATAAAATATCTTTAAGAAATCCTTTAATAGAATTATTAACAGGTATACTATTTTTTTGCACATATAATATATTTGGGTTAAGTTTTAATTTTATAAAATATATTATATTTATTTCTTTTATAATTGTTATAGGATTTATTGATTTAGATACTACAAATGTGTATACCAAAACCACCATTAGTGCCATGATTGTTGGAATAATTTATATATTAATTGAAAAATTTTATTTTAGTTATGATGTAAAAACATATATTTATGCAGTATTATTATGTATTACTATTATAGGAATTATAATTTTTATAACTAAAGGAATGGGAAGTGGAGACTTAGATATCTATCTAGTAGTTTCTTTATTTTTAGGATTTAAAATTACTGCTATGACTATATTTTTGTCTTTTATTCTTGGTTCAATAATAGGGATACTACTTATAATTTCAAAAATAAAGAATAGAAAGGATTATATATCCTTCGGACCTTTTATAGCTATAGCTTCTATATTCTCCATATTAATTGGAGATAAAATATTTTTATTTTATATATCGATTATATGATGACTACTCGCTCTAATACTCATATTTTCTTTAAAGTGAAAGTAAAGAACAGCTACATCCATAGAAATCTGTTTATAATAACTATATATTTGATAAAATAGATTGATATTTATTATAGTTATAAAAGTAAAAATCATAATTTATTTAAATTTATATATTATATATAAAATGATGTTAAAATTAGGCTTTTAAAATCTACAATCTATATAAATAGTCTGTAGATTTATTTTTGAATTCGTAACCTTTGATAAAAAAGAAATTTATTTGGTTAGTATAAAGAAGTTGTAATTTATACGATAAAGTTACTATAAATAAAAATATTTTACAAATTATATCATAAAAAAACAAATATTTAAAAATAATTAAAAAAAAGATTGAAAATGAGCATTCATAATGTATAATTAATTTATGCAAATATAGTTAATTATGTTATAAAAGTTATTTTTTTATTAAGGGGTGGAATTTTTGTATAATAATCTTTTAAAAACTTTCATGATTTCAGCAGGAATTATAGCTTTAGATAAAGAGGTAAAAAAGAAAAAGGAAAATAATTTACCAAGCTTTAAAGACTTATTGGAGATAAAGCATTATATGCCAGGAAGAATTAGACTTTATTCTAATAGGATTAAAAATAATAAAGACACAGTAATTTTTTTAGGAGAGCAATTAAATAAAATTCCTATAATAGATTTAATGGATATAAATATAATTACAGGAACTGTGCTTATTAAGTATAATGCTAATGAAATGGAACCTATAGTTATAATATCTATATTGATTAAGCTTCTAAATTTAGAAAAGGAAATCTCTAAAGAACCTAAAGACAGAATAGGTACAGAAATAGTAGAAGTTAAAAATAGTTTAAATAGAGCTGTATATGAAAAGACACAAGGAATTTTAAGCATGAAAACTATAATGTTTTTTGCCCTACTTTCTTATGGAATAAAAAGATACAGACAAAGACCAGACTTAATACCTGGTGGAGTTACTTTAATGTATTGGGCATTAAGTTATTTAAATTAAGATAGGATAATAGGGGGAAAAGTATGATAGACGCAAAAATATATGGATTAGTATATACAAAAAGAATAAAAATTTTACATAGTATAGAGGGAAGAGTAAGAATAAAACTTCCAGATTTAGATAAAATACCAGAAAAATATAAAGTTCATGAAGAAGATGTTATTAAAGCTGTAAGAATGTTAAAAGGAATAAAAGATACTTCTGTAAATTATGTTATAGGAACGTGTATTATAAATTATGATTCTAATATAATAACAGCAGATAAAATATTAAGATGGATAAAAAGAATAATAAAAGTTAACATAGATAATATTAAATTATATGAACATTATGGAGAAACAAATCCAAAACAAGTTATAAATATTGTAGAAGAACAACTTAAATTAGAAATAAAGAACATATAAAAGTTAATAAAATAACAATGAAAATGCAAAAGGATGATATTTATGAAAAAAGCTAAAAGAATACCATTGTTTAAATGCAATGTAATTCATAGTTTACCAGGAAGGGTAAGAATAGGTTGCAGAGCATTACAGCATTTAAAAGAGTATGAAAAAAATATAGAAAAAAGAATATCAAAAATTAATGTTATAAAATTTGTTAAAGTTAATATTTTAACTAAAAATATATTAATAAGTTATAAAAGTGATATTGTAGATCAAGAGAATGTTGTGGCTTTTATAGAAGAGGCATTGTCTTATTATACAGTGGAAGCTCACAAAAAAGAAAGAGAAGCCCTAGCTAAAAAAACAGTGAAAGAAAGAGAAATTCAACAGGAATCTTTGTCTCATATGATAAAAAGGATAGGTATTGCTACAGGAGCATTAGCTTATTCTATAATAAAAAAGGAAGAAAATATAGGAGTGCCTTTCTGTAAAAAATTTACTACAGTACCAGCTTTAACTAGTTTATATTTATCTTATCCTTTTTTAAAAAGTGGAATATCTTCTTTAAAAGAAGACTTAAGACCTAATGCAGATGCTTTAACAGTATCATCTATAATAGCTAGTTTATTAGCTGGTAATGGAGTATCTTCTTTAATGATTATTTTATTATCAGATATTGCAGAGTTATTAACATCTTACACTATGGCTCAAACACGAAAGTCCATAGAAGATATGCTTTCTTTAAAAGAGGAGCATGCATGGAAACAGATAGAAGATGGATCAGTGTCAAAAGTAAAAATAGAGTCTTTAAAGTCAGGAGATTTAGTTATAGTTCATGCAGGGGAAAAAATCACTGTAGATGGACAAGTGGTATCAGGAGAAGCTGTAGTAGATCAATCTTCTGTAACAGGTGAATTTATACCTGTTATAAAAAAAGAGAAGGATTCAGTTTTTGCCGGAACATTAGTTAAAAACGGAGATATAACCATAAAAACTGAAAAGGCAGGGGATAAAACTGTAGTTTCTAGAATAGTTCATTTAGTAGAAGATGCTGTATATCAAAGGGCGCCAATACAAAACTATGCAGATCAATTTTCAAGTTATTTAATACCCTTTAACTTCCTATTTGCAGGTATAACATACTTAGCAACAAAGAGTTCTTCAAGAGCTTTAAATATGCTGGTAATTGACTTTTCCTGTGGCATAAGACTTTCTACAGCAGCGGCATTTTCAGCAGCTATAAATACAGCTGTTAGAAATGGTGTGCTTATAAAGGGTGGTAACTATATAGAAGCTATGTCTAAGGCGGATACTTTAATATTAGATAAAACAGGAACTCTTACAGAAGGGCGTCCAGAAGTTAAATCTATAATTAAAGTTAAAGACTATATAGATGAAAAAGAGATATTAACTTTAGCAGCAGCAGCGGAGGAGGTATCTAAACATCCTATGGCTGTAGCTGTACTTAATAAAGCTAGAGCATTAGCTTTAGAAATACCTAAGCATAGAGATACTAGAAATTATATTTCAAGAGGTATAGAAACTATAGTAGATAAAGATGTAATTAGAGTTGGAAGTAAAAACTTTATGATAGAAAATAAAGTAGATGTTTCAATTATGGAAGAAAAACTAGAAAAAACTTTTATTACCGGTCAAAATATAATATATGTATCTAAAAATGAAGAATTCTTAGGCTCTATAATTATAGAGGATAAGATGAGAGAAAATATGAAAAAATCTTTAAACAATTTGAGATATCAAGGTATAAATGAAATGATACTCTTAACTGGGGATACTAAGGAACAGGCAGAAATTGTAGCTACAAAAATGGGAGTTGATAGTTTTGAAGCAGACCTTTTACCAGAGGACAAGGCAAAGGCTATTTTAAAACTCCAATCTAAAGGTTCAGGAGTAATTATGATAGGTGATGGAGTAAATGATGCACCAGCTTTATCTTATGCTGATGTAGGCATTTCATTAGGAAAAGGAACTACAGATGTAGCTATGGAGACTTCTGATATAACAGTACAATTAGACAATCCTATGGTAATACCAGAAATAACAGTAATGTCTAAAAAGACTATGAATATAATAGGAGAAAATTTTGGAATAGTTTTAAGTATAAACTCTTTGGGGCTTATTCTTGGGGCTGCTGGAGTGCTTCCAGTATTTTGGGGCGCAGTACTTCACAATTCTAGTACAATTTTTGTAGTAGCTAATTCATTAAGATTATTCTTTTATAATTTTGAAAGGAGTATTTAGTTTATGAATAACCCTTCTATATATATAGCTCATAGAATGCATAATAGAATAAGACTAAAGTTATCTCATCCTATAAGAAATGTAGACAGAGTAAAAAAAGATATAGAAAGTAAACAGGGAATAGTATCTTTTGAATATTCAGAGATTACTCGTTCTATACTTATATATTTTGAATCTTTAAAGATTGATGTGGTAGAAGTTATAGTAAGAGTAGCTATAGAATATTCAAAAGAATATAATCTATCTTCTATAAAAGTTTTAAATAAAAATAATTGCAATAGTATGCCTAAAGGGGCTTATTATTCAGTAGGAGTAATTGTAGCCTCTTATATATTAAAAAGTGTATCTCCAAGAAAAGGGATTCATACAATTTTAAATTGGTTATCTGTAGGAAGTACAGCTAGTGCCATAGTAGAGCATGCTTTAATGGAAATAAAAAATAAAGGAAGTTTTGATCCAGAAGTAGTGTCTGTAATGTATTTGTTTGATTCCGTAAGAAAAGGAAATTACTTGGGAGCTGCCTTTATAACTTGGCTAACTACATTTGGTAGACATCTTGTGAATAGATCCTATGGAGGAATACTTTTAAATATAAAAGAATTTGAAGAATCTAAAACTAAAGAGAAGTACTATAATGTAGAGTTTGAGCAATATAGAAATGTAGAAAATAAAATAGATTTAGTAAAAGAATTTGCATCTGAATGTATTAAATGTGAAAATAATAATCTTTGTAAAAATAATGTAATGGTAAATAAAACTATTATGAAAAACTTTAGCAAGGATATAAGTTGTAATAGAGGACAAGCTATAAACAGATTTTTATTAAGCTAGCTATTAAAATAATATATAAAACTAAATAACAAAAGGAGAGGATTCATATGTTTTCAAACATTAATAATGATCATATTAAAGGAGCTTTAGTAGGAGTAGGCGTTTGTGCTGCAGGATATTATATTTATAAAAAAAGACAAACTCAAATAGACGATTTCCTAAAAAAGCAAGGAATAAATGTACCTTCTACAAGCAATAAAGATTATTCACAAATGTCTTTAGAAGAACTAATGGAAACAAAAGAACTATTAGAAGATTTAATAGCTGAAAAAGAGATAACAGCTTGTTCTAATGAAGAATGTTGTGGAGCAGTAGAAGCTGAATAATTTATTTTAGTAAAAAACTAAGATTGAGTTTAAAAATACCTTATAGGATAGGCAATAAAAAGTCTATCCTATAGGGTATTTTTATTTTAAATATAAATATTTAGGAAGCATATGTAGTTAGATATAGTTCATATTAAATTTATTTAATTCATAGTATGTTAAACAAAAGGAAAGTTAAGCTATGTTATAATTAAGTTTATATGTTAATAATAAATAATATAGTTGATGCTGAACATTTAATTAGAACAAATTAAATTATTTTATGAAGTGAATATTGTAGGAGATGATGAAGTGAACTTTATAAAGACATTAAAAGGAAATATGAAAAAATTAACTAAATCAGATATTAAAGTGATAGTTTTAACCATTATAGTTATAGTTGCTATGTTAATGCCCAGTTCTTATATAAGAAAAGAGGCTATACATGGAAAAATTATAGAAATAGAGAATAATGCAGGAGAAAAAAAGCAATTGTCAAGAAGTAAAGTAAAGGTAAAAATTTTAAATGGTAAATATAAAGATAAAGTAATAGATATGGATAACTTAGTTAGTGATAAAACTTATCATGAAACTTATGCAAAAAAAGGAAACGAAGTATTAGTAAATATAGAAGAAGATAGTAATGAGAATATAAAAAAAGCGTATATATATGAAGCTGTAAGATACAAGTATTTAAAAGGAATAATTATATTGTTTTTAGTTTTATTAAGTCTTCTAGGTGGAATGCAGGGAATACGTTCAGTCTTAGCATTACTTATAACTACATATGCAGTAATTAAAATACTTATACCATTAATAATGGCAGGATTTAATCCAATATTGATTTCTATAATAATATGTATAAGTGTTAGTATTTTAAATTTACTTATAATAAGCGGAAAAAATAAAAAAAGTTACTCTGCCATTATAGGGACTTTAGGCGGTGTTATGGTAGCAGGAATTATAGCACTTATAAGTAGTAATATACTTCAAGTAATAGGTCTTACAGATGAAGAAGCCCAGATGCTTATATATATAACTGGAAATCCAAAATTTAATTTTAGGGGATTATTATTTTCAGGAATACTTATGGGAGCTTTAGGTGCAGTAATGGATATAAGTATGTCTATAGCATCATCTATGAAAGAAGTGAAAATAAACAATCCAGATATAACTAAAAGGCAACTTGTAAAAGCAGGATTTAATGTAGGAAGAGATATAATGGGTACTATGGCAAATACGCTTATTTTAGCTTATGCAGGAGGGGCTATGTATACATTACTACTTATATCTTCTTATAATTTACCATTTGAAAGAATGTTAAATCAAGATGTAATGGCAGCAGAAATTATACAAGCTTTATGTGGGAGCATAGGATTAATATTTACTATACCTATAACTACTTTTGCTGTAAGTTTGATAGGAGTAGATAAGGAATAATCATATATACAATGGTATGATTTGTTTTGAAAGCTTATTGAAAGAAAAAACTATTGAAATTAATAAAAAATTACAAATGAGAAATAGATAAATAGGGGCTGTTGCACTAAAAATAAATCATACAATATATTGTGTTAACTTTATATTGTATGTAAATTTTTTAATGCGACAGCCCCTTTTTATTTTAGATAAGTTTACTTTTATTTCAAAAGAAACTGTATAAGTATAGGCTATTATAATAAAATCTAATTTAAGTATATCTCACATAAGTTTATTAATTATTAAAATAATTTCACACTTCAGAAAGTTATTAAAATAAATTTGAATTAGTGTAATTATAATATATATTTGCATACTTATTAGGCTTTAGCATAGTTTATTTAGACATATATCTATAATAATTATATTATTTTGAGAGAAATATAGTGCTATATTAAAAATATTCCATATAGAGCAGATTTATGACTAAAATAAGAGAAAATAATAGGATTATAGAAATAAATAAAAATATTTAAGGATTATGGAATTTATAGAAATACATTTCAGAAGAATTTGTATTATAATTATTGAGGATATGATGAAATATACAATATATTACTATTTATTATAGTGGTGAATATAGGGTTAATTTAAGAAAAATTAAGACTATAAATTAACGTATTTTTAATCATATTTTTATTATAATATCTCTAATTTGTGAAAGGACAGGTAAAATAAAATGCATATTATAATTGTAGGAAATGGAAAGGTGGGGTACACTTTAGCAAAACATTTATGTCAAGAAGACAATGATGTAATTGTTATTGATAAAAGTGCTGAAGCGCTCCAAAAGGCTATGGACAGCCTTGATGTAATGTGTATTAGAGGCAATGGCACAAGGGTGAATGTACTTAAAGAGGCTGAAGTCAGTAGTGCGGATGTAGTAATTGCAGTTACTAATAGTGATGAAAGGAATATGCTTTGTTGTTTAGCAGCTAAAAAATTTGGAGCAAAGCACACTATAGCAAGAATTAGGGACCCTGAGTATGCAGAAGAACTTACAATGCTAAAAAGAGAGCTAGAGATTGATATGATTATTAATCCAGAAAAAGAAGCAGCTCTTGAAATTGCACAACTTATAAAATTTCCAACAGTATCTAGTGTAGAAAATTTTGCTCAAGGTAAAGTAGATTTAGTTAGTTTCAGATTGGGAGAGGAAGATTTTATAGCAGGAAAGGCTATTTCTGATATTGATTTTAAAAAATGCTCTATATTGTTTTGTGCTATTGAAAGAAATGATAGGGTGTTTATGCCTACAGGAGATTTTATACTTAAAAATAATGATAAGGTATATGTTATAGGAGATCACGAAAATATTACATTATTTTTAAAGTATTTAGGAAAGCATAAAAATAAAATCAAAAATGTATTGGTAGTAGGAGGAGGAAGAATAACTTATTATCTTACTAAATTGATTAATAAAGTTGGTGCAACAATAAAAATAGTAGAAAAAAGCTATGATAAATGTAAAGATTTAAATGAAACATTGCCAGAAGCCATTATTATAAATGGAGATGGTACAGAACAAGAACTTTTGGAATCAGAAAATTTAAAAGATGTAGATGCTTTTATAGCTCTGACAGATCGTGACGAAGAAAATATTGTAGCATCTTTATTTGCATTAAATGAAAAAGTACATAATGTTATAACAAAGATAACAAGGGTAAATTATAATAATATAGTGAAGAATATTGGAGTTGAAAGTGTTATAAGCCCTAAAACTTTAACGGCTAATAAAATAATTACATATGTAAGAGGATTAAAAAATAAAAAAGGAAGCTTTATTGAAAATTTATATAAAATAGTAGGAGAACAAGCTGAAGCAGTAGAATTTGCAGCTAATAATACTACTAAATGTTTAAATATATCTTTAAAAGATATAAAGATAAAAAAAGGAGTATTGATTGCTGCTATAGTTAGGAATAAAGATATAATAATTCCTAATGGAGATGATTGCATAAAAGCTGGAGATAGTGTAATTATTGTAACAGAAAGAAATAATATAATAGATATTAACAATATACTAGATGGAGGTAGTTTAATATGAATTACCCAATAGTATTTAAAGTATTAGGAGATGTAATAAAGTATGAAGCTTTAGTTATGTTATTTCCTCTTATAACATCTTTTTATTATGGGGGTAAAGATGCTAATAGTTTTATGATAACTATTGGAATAATGCTGATTGTTGGTATTATGATGTCCAATATTAAACCTAAAAATAAAACTTTTTATGCTAAAGAAGGTTTTTTATCTGTTTCTATTTGTTGGATAGTTATATCCTTGTTTGGAGCACTACCCTTTTATATAAGTGGTGCTATACCTTCTTTTGTAGATTGTATATTTGAAACTGTATCAGGCTTTACTACTACAGGAGCTACCATTTTAACAGAAGTAGAATCTTTGCCTAGGGGAATATTGTTTTGGAGAAGTTTTACACATTGGATAGGTGGTATGGGGATATTAATATTTACATTGGCATTAATGCCTTCTATAGGTGGTACTACAATACATCTTTTAAAGGCAGAAAGTCCAGGCCCTACTCCAGGGAAAATTGTCCCAAGAATAAAGCAGACAGCTAAAATAATGTATTTAATATATATTGTTATGACTATAGTACAAATAATTTTACTTTTAATTGCGGGGATGCCATTCTATGATACTTTGATACATGCTTTTGGTACAGCAGGTACAGGAGGATTTTCCAGTATGAATAGCAGTGTAGGAGCATACAATAATGTGTACATAGAGGTTATAATAACAGTATTCATGTTATTATTTGGTATTAATTTTAATGTGTATTTCCAATTAATAGGAGGTAATATTAAACAAGCATTTAAAAATGAAGAGGTTAGATATTATATAGGTATGGTATTTATTGCTATGATAATAATAGCTTTTAATATTAAGGGAATGTATGGCGGATCTTTAAAAGAAGGTGTTAGGCAATCCTCTTTTCAAGTAGCTTCTATTGTGACTACTACAGGTTATGCTACTACTAATTTTGATTTGTGGCCAACCCTTAGTAAATCAATATTAGCTTTGTTAATGATTACAGGATGTTGTGCAGGTTCTACAGGTGGTGGAATTAAGACTGTTCGTATAGTGCTTTTATTTAAAGCTATGAAAAGAGAGATAAATAGGATTATTCATCCTAGAATGGTTAATTCAGTCAAATTGGATGGTAAGGTCGTAGATGATGAAATAATATCACAGGTAGGGCTATTTGTATTTGCTTATGTTAGTATAATTATAATAGCAGTACTTTTAGTATCTGTAGATGGTATGGATATAGAAACTACACTTTCATCGGTTCTTGCAACTATAGGAAATATAGGACCTGGATTTAAAGTGGTAGGACCTATAGGTAACTTTAGTAGTTATTCACCTTTCAGTAAAATAGTATTTTCATTTTGCATGTTAGCAGGAAGATTAGAAATATATCCAATGTTGGTAATGTTCAGACCTTCAATGGGTGGAAAATTATAATATATTAATTGATCTATTCAATAGAAAAATAAAAGATGATATAAATATATTTAATTTTTAAAAAGATACATATACAAAATACACTTTGTAAATCATATTCTTATGTTTACAAAGTGTATTTTTATATAAAAATTAAATATTTTTTATTTTCATATATGATTTTAGATAGTTAAGTTGTAATATATCTTATTAGAATGTTAGTGATTTATTACAAATCCTATTTAAAGAAGCTAAAGAAAAATTTATTAAGTTGTGTTGTTTTTATAATGTTATTCATAATAATCACTCCAAAGATAGAATCTTTAATCATTTTTTAAATATTATATCGAATTTAGTCACTTATTGCAAGAGAAAATATTTATAAGTTTAAAATTTATAAATATAATTTTTAAAAGAAATAAAAATTATATATTAAAATTGCTAATAAAAACCTAAATCTGTGTTTGTAAATTAATTTCTATAATATTAGGATAACTATGGTAAAATATATAGATAAGAGAAAGCATGGCTGGAGGTAATTTCTGTGTTAAATATAGATTTCAATGATAAACAGCAACAAGTAATAAATACATTAGATAAAAACATACTTCTTTTATCTTCAGCAGGTACAGGTAAAACAAAAACATTAAGTAGTAGAATAGGAAATATAATAAGCAAAAATTTAGCTTCAGAAGAGGAAATACTTTGTTTAACTTTTACTAATAGGGCCTGTAAAGAGATGAAAGAAAAAATAATAGAGACTATAGGAAAGGAAGGTTTAAAAGTTACTGTAAAAACTTTTCATAGTTTTTGTTTTGATGTTATAAAAAAAGAGGCAAAAAAGAATACAGATATTTCTTTTGATTTTACTATATGTGATGAGGAAGATACAAAGGAAATAATAAATGAGTTAAATCCCTATAAATTTAATGTTTCCTGTCTTCAAAGATTTATAAATATTGTAAAAGAAAAAAGTATAAATTATAAAGAAAGAGATTATAAGGATGTTATAGATACCATGATACAATATAATGTAAATGTATTTAATGATATATGTAAGAACGAAAAATATATGGTAGATAAGACATTGGTAGATTATTTAAAAATATATGGATATTTAATTATAGCAAGTTATGATAAGAAATTATATGAAAGACATGGGTTAGATTTTAATGACTTAATAATAAAGGTTTATGACCTGTTTCAAAAGGATAATATAGCTACATATTGGAGGGAAAAATATAAATTTATTCACATAGATGAAATGCAAGATACCAGTGAAATAGAATATAATATAGTTTCAAAATTATTTAAAAATAATAATATAATGCTTAGTGGGGATTACTATCAAACCATATATGAGTGGAGAGGATCTAATCCATCAATAATATTTGATAATTATAAAAAGGAATTTAATCCTGAATTTATAGTTTTTGATAAGAATTATAGATCCTCAGAAATATTGTTAAAGGCTTCTTATGGATTTTTGACTAATGCTTTTGGAGAAGGAGTAAATGAGATATATAAAGAGGGTATAGAACCTAAAGCTAATATAAAAGGGGATATAATAGAGTTTAAAAATGCTTATGATCTTATGACAGAAGCTGAATTTATATTCAATAAAATAAAATCCTTAAAAGTAGAAAATCTATCAAAAGTTGCTATATTAACTAGAAATAATAGAATAAACGTAGCTCTAAGTGAGAAGTTTAAAATATTAAATTCAAAACTACAAAAGGAAGAAAAAGTAGGATTTCTTTTAGTAGATGAATTTAAATTTTTTAGAAGAGAAGAAATAAAAGATGTGTTGGCTTATTTAAAACTCACAGTAAATGATTTTGATAATAATAGTTTAAAAAGAATATTAAAGAAGTTTGGAAAAGGAATAGGGGAAAAGACTATAGAAGATATAGAAAGAGAAGAAAATATAAAAATAGGTGTAAGAATTACAGATTTAATTCATAAAAATACTCAGGAATATGGAGATTATTATGAGCTTTTAATTAGAGAATTAGATAATGAAAATGTGGTAGTATTTGATGTGGAAAGTACGGGAATTAACACCACAGAAGATGAAATAGTACAAATTGCAGGTGTTAAAATAAATAATAAGGGAGAAGTAATAGAAAGTTTTCAAAAGTTTTTAGTACCTAATAAATCTGTAGGAGATTCTTATCTGGTCCATGGCTTTAGCGATGAATTTTTAAAGGAAAATGGTGGAGATAAAAAGACAGTTTTAAAAAAATTTTTAGAATTTATAGAGGGTACAGTAGTAATTGGGCATAATGTAACTTTTGATATAACTATATTAAATAGTGAACTTGAGAGGTTAAGCTTAGAAAAATCAAATTTTAAGACTTATTATGATACATTGGATATAGCCAGAAGGTTTTATCCGAATTTAACCAATCATAAATTAGAAACTCTAAGTCATTTATTTAATACGGAAACCAAATCTAGCCATGATGCTATGGAGGATATATTAGCAACAAAGGATGTTCTTATGTTTATGCTAAAGGAAAAAGTTAAACCTACTATGATAAATAGAATGGCTGTATATAGTAAATACATTAAAAAATTTAAATCTTTATATGAAGAAATATCTACTCTAAAAGAATTAAGCTATATGAAAAATCCGAAGAATATGATAGGGGAAATAGTTAATAAAACAAAGATAAAATCAACATATGAAAAGCAATATGTAAAGATGAATAATTTGAGAGAATTTTTTGTTATAGCTAAAGAAATAGAAAACAAAGAAATTTCACCAAGAGATAATTTAATAGATCTTTTAAAGATAACTTCATTATCCAATAGTGAATTAGACAGAATGCTTATAAAATATCCAAGGGTGCCAATAATAACAGTGCATCAGGCTAAGGGCGCAGAGTTTGATTATGTATTTTTAGCAGGACTTCAAAATAATATATTTCCAAACTATATGGCAGTTAAAGAGGGAAATGAAATGGAGGAAAAAAGGTTATTTTATGTAGCTATGACCAGAGCAAAGAAAGCTTTATATTTAAGCTTTTCAGAATATGAATATAATAAAAGAAAAGCCAAGAGCATGCTTATAGAGTATATACCTAAGGATTATTTGAAATATATCTAGTAAATATTAGGTTTTTCATATTTAAAATTAAGAATTGAATCTATTTTATTATAATATACCTTTTAATAAATATAAGTTATTAAAATTAATTGAGAATTAATTTTAATTATTAGTGAATACTAAAATATATAAATTATTTTTAGAGGTGTATTATGAAAAGTGATATATATGTAGATTTTGAATATGGTAAACTTAAAGAAGTGATAATTGGTATTCCATATGAGGTTTATGGTGATCCTAGTGCTCCATGTTTAAGGGAGAATTTTAAGTATTTATCTAAAGCTGAATTAGAAAAGGTTTTTAGTCGGGCAGGTAAATCAACAAAGGAGATTTTTGAAAAAAAACCAAGAAATAAATATGAATTAATGGAAGAAGAGAATGAAAAATTAATAAACATATTTAAAAAATTTGATATAAAAATTTATAGACCTAAATTGTTACCTAAAGAGTTAATAAAAGAGAAATATGGTGAAGATGTTGTGAAATCTGGATATATACAACAATATTCTAGAGATCCATTTGTAGTTGTAGGGAATAATATAATTGAACTATCAACGAGTACTCCTGTAAGAAGAGCAGAAATATTTTCTTATAAAGAAATATTTAGACATTGCATAGCACATTCACAGGGAGTGAAGTGGATATCTATGCCTAAAATTCCTAGTTTGGAAATAGATAAGAATAAAGATCCATTGCTTGAAGGTGGAGATATCTTTGTACTGGGAGATACTATATTAGTAGGCACAGTGCAGGGGAATGCAAAACGATCTAATGAACAGGGATATATATGGCTTAAAAATTATTTGGGGAATAAATATAAAGTAATACAGGTTCATATTAAAGAGGGGGTATTACATTTGGATTGCATATTATCAGTGCCCAGAAAAGGATTAGTTATACTTTGTAGTGAAGCATTGATTAATGGAATACCAAGTTACTTTAACGATTGGGATATTATAGATATATCATTAGAGGAAAGTAAAGGTTTATGTGCTAATGGGTTGCCTATAGATGAAGAAAATTATATATTATCTTATAACGATAAGTATAAAAATGAAAGAATAAAGTTAGAATTAGAAAGTAGAGGAATAAATGTATTTATGGTTTATTTTGAAAATCATAATGAAGACTGTGGATCTATAAGATGTTCATGTAATCCACTTTTTAGGAAAGTAGAAATTTAATAAGATTTAAAAGAGTAATCAATATATAAGCAGCCATGAATATTTAAGTTAAAACCACATTAAGAAAAATATAATTAAAATATTTCTACTTAATGTGGCTTTTTTATAGAATAATGCCTATAGACATTATATTCCTCTATGAGGTTATTTTTATACATGAAAGACCTCCATAATTTTTATTTTTAATAAAAACTAACTAGATTTTTGCACAATAGTTTATAAAATTACCTTTCTAAAAGAATATATAATAGTTATTTAAAACTATTCAGATAAACATTCAGATAAACATTCTTCTATAATATCTTCTGTTAAAATGATTAAAGTTTCGTTACGCATTAACATTCACCTCCTTTTATTTAGTTCAAGTGAAGCTTTTTTAGAATTATTTTTTCTCCATTTGAATTTTAGAATAATGCGCATAAGTACAAATCTATTGCTTTAATAAAATAGATAATCCCCACAATGAGAGAAATTTTTAAAATAAAAAAATTATATATAAATACAAAAGTGCATAAATATATAACCCATAAAAATATTGTACTTTTGGCGAAAATATCATATAAATATCTATATGATTATTTATTATAACATAAGGTTTGTTAAAAGACAATGCTTATTTATAAAATATAATTATTTTTAATGATTAGGTAGATAAAACAAGAAAATTATGAATTAACATAACCTTTAAAGTTTAATACTTTTAAAAGTTGTTATGATAATTTCTACCTAAAATAAAAATCTTTAATTATAATATTTCTATTAAGTTGTTTACAAATTTAAAAATTATAAAATTTTGGAGAAAGAACTGATTGAGTTATATGGAAAAACCTTATTATAAGAGAATATAAATAAGCTATGAGGTAAAATGCGTTAAGTTTTACTAGTTAATTTTGTATATAAAAATATAATAGAAACTTGAGTTTTTATTTGAATTTATTATAAATTTATATATTATAGTAATAAGAGAATAAATACTTTAATTGAGGTGAAAAAGAATTTAATGAGAGAAATTATAACTTATACATTATGCAATAAAGATAAAAATTCTAATAGATATTATCAAGATGTATCATTTTTTACAGATGAAGTTGTAAGCAAAATATATAATGAAAGTAATAATTGGATATATGATTTTACAAAATTTATATTAAAAAATAACATAGAAAAATTAAGAAGTAATGCAGAGTATTTGCTTGAACTACTTATGTTAGGTGTATTATGGAGATGTTATGTAAATAAAGCAATTTTATTAAAAAATACACCTAAAAATATTCTTATAAAATTATCTAAATTAAGAGAAAAAGAGAATATGAAAAAGTCCTCAGATTTTTTAAGAGGTATTTTAGAAACACTATTTTTATATAAAAATAGTAGTTATAAGGTAGATTATACATTAGATAATGTAAAAAAGTTAATTCAGTGGTTATTAGCTACAGGTGAGTTTAAACAAGAAGTCAAAAGATTAGAAAGATGGGAAAAGTTTTTATGTAATAAATCAGAAGATGAAATTAAGAATTTTTTATTGTTAATAACAAATTTAGGTGAATGGTTTGAAGCAAGGAGCGAGGAAGTATTAGGTATTTATACTAAAAATATTAATGAGTTTCATAATTCTACTTATAAAAAACATAAATGGAAAGAAGATTATATATATCGTGGACGTAAAAGAGTAGAATATCATTTAAATATGGTAGGAGCCGATATATTAAATAGAGCTTACAGAGAGGAATTTTTAAAAACCAAAGAAAAAAGATTACTTTTGCCAGCTTGTATGAGACTAAATTTTAATAATTGCAAAGCTTGCAAAACTAAAAATGGATATGTATGCGAAAAATGTACAAAATTCTGTAAGGTTAATATGTATACAAAATTAGGGGGAAAATATAATTTTGAAGTTTATATTATTCCTCATGAATCATCTGCATTTGTAAAAGAAAAAATTAAAAAAGATTATACAGGGATAATAGGTGTAGCTTGTGTTCTTAACCTTATTTCAGGTGGATGGAAAGCAAAAGAGTTAGGATTTATTCCACAATGTGTATTGTTAGATTATTGTGGATGTAAGAATCATTGGCATGAAAAAGGAATTGTTACTGATATAAATAGCGATAGATTATTATATATTATTGGTATAGAAAAATAAGTATAGGAATAAATCATAGCAAAACTAATATAAATTATGTAAATGTGAATAAAAAAAGAGTTTCTCCTATATAAAGTACAAAAGTGAATTTAAATTAGGAAATAATGTACATTTATAAGAGAAACTTTTTAATGTGGGGCTATTTCAAGTATTTGATATAATTTTAAGTGTTTTATATATTTTTATTTATAATAATATTTTTAATTTTAATAGTGACCTTTTAATAAAAATATTATTATTTAACATAAACCATATTACCAATTCTGGCTGTTATAGGTTTGGACCATAACCATTTGTTAGTAGCACTATCATCAAAATAATATAATGCACCTTTACTTGGATCAGATCCATATAAAGCTTCCTTAGCAGCTTTTTTTGATGTTTCTGTAGCAGGTTTATTTATCCAACCATTTTCTACAGGTGTAAATTGGTAGTATCCATCACTTTTCTGATAAATTACAGCTGAAATACTATTTGGAAACTCAGAACTTTTTATTCGGTTTATTACTACAGATGCCACAGCTACTTGAGCATTATAGGGTTGACTTTGAGCCTCAGCTGTTACAAGTCTAGATAAAAGATCCAAATCTGATGCAGTATAATTTACTGTAGGGTTTGGTGTATTAGGAGCTGGTGATGGACTAGCAGCATTATTCCCCATTCCAGGTAAATTTAAAACTTGTCCAGGATAAATTGTATCATTCCATTTGTTATTTGCTTTTCTTAAATTATATAAATTTATCCCCTGTGCTTTAGAAATTAAAAATAGGCTATCTCCACTTTTTACTGTATAAGTTTTGCAAGGAATAGCTAGAACTTGTCCAGAATAAATTGTAGTTCCACTAAGATTATTATTTTTAATAATAGTGTCTGAAGACACGTTAAACAATTGACCTATTTTGTATAAAGAATCTCCAGAAATTACTTTGTAATCTCCAGCTAAAACTGGACTAGACAAACCTATACATATAGTTAATGTAGTTAAAAGTGTTTTTAATTTGTGTTTTTTCATTAGTTAAATACCTCCATACTGCCTCCCAGGTTAGTTGACGGGTTCTGGTTAGAGGTACCCTACTATTAAAAGATTCACCCCAAAAGTATCCCCGGTACTTCAAAAAAAGAAGATTCGGCATTATTTATTAATTTTTAGTGACATTTTAACAAAAAATTAAAAAGCTTGTCTATATTAAAAGGCTGGAATAAAAGGAAAAGGAGGGGGGAGGTAGAATTCTAAACCATATATTCTAAAAAATTAGATATAAAGGGGTATTAATGTTAAAATTAGAGTGTTGCATAAAAATCAATATAATTTTTATAGAGATAAATCTAATTAATAAGAAACACAAAAAATAACTAAAAGATTGAAGAATATAACAGAATATTACTAAATGTGTAAATGAATTAACCTAAACTATTATTTTAAATAATAATTTTAAAATTTTAAAGGGAATTAGATAAAAATATAGAAAATAAATTAATATGATGATTTATTAAGTATAAATGTGGAAAGAATTTATATAGATATATAAAATTATATATTAAATAACAAATAGTAATTATTATTTAATAATTACTATTGACAATTTTATATTTATAAGTTAGAATATAAATGTAATAAAAATTAAATTTAAGTTATTAAATTATATTTATTATATAAAATATAAATATGTAGGAGGGTTTTTATATGAAATCATTAAGAGGTACAAAAACAGCAGAAAACTTATTAAAATCTTTTGCAGGAGAATCTCAAGCAAGAGGAAGATATACTTATTATGCTAGTGTAGCTAAAAAAGAAGGATTTTTACAAATTTCAAAGATATTTTTAGAAACAGCAGAACAAGAAAAGGAACATGCAAAAAGATTTTATAAATTTTTAAAAGAAGATCTTCAAGGGGATGCTATTGAAATTACTGCTTCATACCCAATTGCATTATATGATAATACTGCAGATAACTTAAAAGCAGCTGCTTCTGGTGAAAATGAAGAGTGGACAGAATTATATCCAGAATTTGCAAAAGTTGCGAGAGAAGAAGGATTTACAGAAATTGCAGTAGCTTATGATATGATATCAAAAGTAGAAAAAGAACACGAAAAAAGATATCTTAAATTATTAGAAAATGTGGAAAACGATAAAGTATTTAAAAAGGATGAAAAAGTTCTTTGGAAATGCAGTAATTGTGGATTTATATATGAAGGAACTGCAGCACCAGAAAAATGCCCAGCATGCTTACACCCAAAATCTTATTTTGAATTAGCCTGTGAAAATTATTAATAATAGGTTATTCTAAAGTTTTATCTAAAGAAAATTATAAATAAAAAATTTTATTTTAAAAGTAAAAAGCTATGAAATATAGGGTTAAATTCCTAATTTCGTAGCTTTTTATTTTTGAAATAAATTAAAAAAATATTATTATAATTTTATTGTGAAATAATTTTATAATCTATATCTAGAATTCATAAATAATTAATTAGCATTTTTTCAGTATATACATAGTATAAATATGATGTAGTTAAAATAAAAAAATATTATTATATTTAGGAGGAACATTTAAATGAAAAAGATTATGGCTTTGGTTATTTCATCAGCTATAGTATTAGGGGGAAAAGGCATAGCAAAGGCTAATGTAGATTATAATGTAAATAGAATAAGTGGAGAAAATAGATATGAAACATCAATAAATATAGCTAAGCATTATAATAGTGAAAAGTTTGAAAATGTAATCATAGCGAATGGAAATAATTTTCCTGATGCTTTGGCTGGAGCTGCGCTTTCAAAAAAATTAAATGCACCAATATTGTTAATTGATGAGAATATAAATTCTAGTAGAGAAACTATTAATCTTATAAAAAGTAAACTTGTTAAAAATGGTTCCATATATATATTAGGAGGACAAGGGGCCGTTGATAGGGTATATGAAGATTGGCTTAAAGATCTTGGATATAAAAATATTAAAAGGTTAGGTGGAATAAATAGATTTGCTACAAATAAAAGTATTGTAAAATCATTAGATGTAGAAAAGGGAAGTCCAATAGTTATTGTTAATGGTTTTGGATTTGCAGATGCTTTAAGTGTGTCTAGTTCTGCAGCATCAAAAGGATATCCAATTTTTATGAGTAATGCAGATAAATTACCTAATGAAATAAAGGATATAATAAAGGATATATCACCTACTAAAGTTTTTATAATAGGTGGAGAAGGTGTAATAGGAAGTAGTATTGTGGATGAATTAAAAAATATTGTACCATCATTAAATAGAGATGATATAGAAAGAGTTGAGGGTAAAAATAGATATGAAACATCTTTAAACGTATGTAGTAAGTTTAATTTGTTATCAGATAATGCCATTGTTGCCAGTGGCGAAAATTTCCCAGATGCTTTATCAGGAAGTGCCTTAGCTTCTAAGATGAATGCTCCTATAATATTGACAGATGGTGTTAATATATCAAAGCAGAAGGAATATTTAGATAATAATAATTATAAAAACCTTATTTTGTTAGGGGGAACAGGGGTTATAAATACAGAGTCACAGCGTATACTAGAAAATAAACCAATTATTTCAGATAAAGATGCTAAAAACTTATTATTCAATGGAGATGAGGAATTTAAAAAAATGCTCAAAATAGAAGTTAATAAAGAATCTTATATAGACTTAGATGGAATAAGCTATGCTCCAGTGAATGAGGATTTAAGTAAATATAATTCTATACATGATTACTTAAATAAGAGTTTTAAGCTTAACACTTATTATACAGAAAATTTTATAAAAAACATGGTAAGCTTTGAATTTAAAGATATAGATGGACAATGCTATATGAGATATGGAAATCCTGAACCAAGACTTATTGTTAAGGATGCTAAAATTATAGAGAAAAAATATGATGGAAATAAAGTTTATGTTTCTCTAAAAGGTTATTATCATGGTCAAAAAGACATAAGTACTTCAAAAGCTACATTGATATATGATGGAACTAAATGGGTTATAGATGAGTTTGATAATTGGTATTAGGTTAATTTATAAATAAATTTTAAATGTAAAAGGCTATGGAATATATGTTTATACCTTAATTTCATAGCTTTTATTTATAATTATAGATGATGTTTATGTTTAAAAATTATTAAAAAATAAGCTTAAATCTTATTTAATTTAAGATTTAAGCTTATTTTTAAGTTCTTTTGTTTTCTATTATTTTAATTTAATGATATTGTCTTCTCCAGCTTTAACATGGTTGCCAATTTTAGCAATCTCTAATTCTTGATCATCAGTTAAATTAGTAAATATTATTGGAGTTATTATTGAAGGAACTTTGTCCTTAATTTTATCAATATCTACTTTTAATATTGGATCTCCTGCCTTAACTTTAGCATCTTGTTCTACTAAAGCGTCTAGACCTTCACCTTTAAGATTAACTGTATCTATTCCGAAGTGAATTAGAAGTTCTAGTCCGTTGTCTGCTGTTATTCCGATGGCATGTTTAGTTGGAAATACTGTAGTTACTACTCCATCTACAGGGGAAACCACTGTTCCATTTTTAGGCTCTATAGCAAATCCATCACCCATCATTTTTTGAGAGAAAACTTCATCTGGAACATCAGTTATAGAAAGTATTTTTCCTTCTATTGGGGCTATAAACTTATCTTTTGAAGAAACTTTTACATTTTCTTTTTTAGGTTCTTTTATTTTTACATCTTCAGTTATAATTTTTCCAGATATAACATCTTTAATTTGTTCTTTTAACTGATCAGATTTTGGTCCAAAGATTGCTTGTATGTTATTACCTACTACCATAACTCCAGAAGCGCCTAATGCTTTAAGTTCTTCCTTATTTACTTTATCAATACTATTAACACTTACTCTAAGACGAGTTATGCAGGCATCTAAGTTAGTTAAATTTTCTTTACCACCTAAAGCTTCTAGTGTTTTAGCGGCTAAAGATCCTTCAGAAACATGGCTGCCACTTCCAGCATTGGTATCATCTTCTCGACCTGGAGTCTTAAGATTCCATTTTCTTATAGCAAATCTAAATCCAAAATAGTAAATTACAGAGAAACATAGACCTACAGGAATTACAAGCCACCATCTAGTTCTATTTGGAACGACACCAAATAATATAAAGTCTATAACACCACCAGAGAATGTCATACCTATTTTAATATTTAATAGGTGCATTGTCATAAAAGATAAACCCGCAAATACACAATGTATTGCAAATAATGCTGGTGCAACAAATAAGAATGAAAATTCAATTGGTTCTGTAATACCTGTTAAGAATGCAGTTAGTGCAGCAGAAGCCATTATACCACCAACAAGTTTTTTCTTTTCAGGTTTAGCTTCTTGATATATAGCTAAAGCTGCTGCTGGAAGACCAAACATCATGAATGGGAATTTACCAGTCATAAAGGTACCAGCTGTAAATGGAACTCCATCTTTTAATTGAGCAAAGAATATAGTTTGATCACCGTTTACTAATTGACCAGCTTTATTTACATATTCGCCAAATTGGAACCAGAATGGGTTATAGAATATGTGATGTAATCCAAATGGAATTAGTGCTCTTTCAATAATACCGAATATTAGAGCTGATAGAGTTTTATTAGCATCTATCATATTGTGAGAAAAAGTATTTAATCCAGTTTGAATTGGTGGCCATATAAATACTAGTATTAAACCTACTATAATTGCAAAAGTTGCTGTTATTATTGGAACGAATCTTTTTCCTGCAAAGAATCCTAAATAAGAAGGTAATTCTATATTGTAATACTTTTTATATAATTGAGCTGCAATAATACCCATTATAATACCGCCAAATACTCCGGTTTGCAGAGTAGGTATACCTAAGACGTTTGCAAATTCAGGATGAGCTTTACCTACTAATCCTGGAGTTACACCAGTTACAACACCCATAGTAACATTCATAATTAAGAATCCAACTATAGCTGCAAGTCCTGCAACACCTTCACCACCAGCAAGTCCTACTGCAACACCTACAGCAAATAACAAAGCTAGATTAGCGAAAACTATGTTACCTGATTGTTCCATGACTTTTGCAAAGCCTTGGAAAGCA
Source organism: Clostridium sporogenes (assembly GCA_019933195.1). NCBI lineage: Bacteria > Bacillati > Bacillota > Clostridia > Eubacteriales > Clostridiaceae > Clostridium > Clostridium sporogenes. The sequence continues at coordinate 817,580 of CP082942.1, read as the reverse complement.
GGGGAATTTAATGCTGGTGCTAGCTTTAGAAAGGCTTCATTTTGAAACATATTACCGAAAGCTAATAAAATACCAGCAGCTGGCAATAATGCTACAGGTAGCATTAAGGCTTTACCAACTTGTTGTAAAACACCAAATGATTTTTTAAACATAAATAAGTTCTCCTTTCATATCATACAATAAATTTATTTTATTAATAATATTGTTTACTAAAATACAAAAGGCATGAGTAAAACTTTAAATAAGATTAAAAAGTATAGAATATACCTATAGTAATCTTAAATACTAAAGTCTCACTCATGCCTGATCGAATCAGTAACACGTAAACTTAACTATTAAATTTATATATACTATATCATATATTTTTTTTATTATCAATATAAGTTTAAAAAAATATATATTAAAATTAAAATATAATTAATAATTTTTTTGATTTTTATGTATTTAGATAATATAAGCATATTTAAAAAATGATAAAGTATAAATATATATTGTTTGATAATAATGGTTGTTTCTTAAAATAATTATAAGTGTTTAAAAATACCATTATTGCGCATAATAATGGTAATTGAAGTATTAAAATCCAAAGGAGGATAATTTATGAGAATGCCAAATCATGTTGGGATAATTCCAGATGGAAATAGAAGGTGGGCTAATAATAAAGGAATGGAAAAACAGTGTGGATATGATTTTGGATTAAATCCAGGACTTATGCTATTTAGGCTTTGCAGGGCAGCAGGAATAAATGAGATTACATATTATGGATTTACTACAGATAACAATAAAAGACCTAAAATACAAAGGGAATCTTTTACTAAAGCTTGTGTTAAAGCGGTAGAAATGTTATGTAATGAAGATGCTTCACTACTTGTAGTAGGAAATACAGAATCAGCCATGTTTCCAAAGGAACTACTTCCTTATACTACGGAAAGAAAAATATTTAAAAAGGGGGGAATAAAAGTAAATTTCCTTGTGAATTATGGTTGGGAATGGGATCTTGGGGCCTTAGAAAATAATAAGTTAAGTAGTAGAAATAAAATAAATAAATATATAAAATCTACAGATATATCAAGATTAGATTTAATAATAAGATGGGGAGGAAGAAGGCGATTAAGTGGATTTTTACCTATACAATCAGTATATTCTGATTTTTATATAATAGAGGATTACTGGCCTGATTTTAAACCAGAACATTTTTATGAAGCATTAAAATGGTATGATAAACAGGATATAACTTTAGGTGGTTAAAATAAAAAATGTTTTTTTATAGATATCATAGGGGCATGGTTTTTAAAAATCATAACAGATAAGATAAAGTATGCAATTAAATATAACTATATATTAAGTACAACTCATAAACAGAGTTCTTGGCTTTAGAGGGCGGTTTTACGCCATCTAAAGCTTAGAAAATAGTTATCCAAGGGATGTAGGCGATCTTTCTACTTTGAAGATGGTGGAAGTATTAGAACAGGCAATCATCATATAAAAGGTAAAAGAATCACATAGATAGAAGAATACCTATATACTAATGATCATTAAATGAGAACAATAATGTGGTAATTTATAAGTAAAAGTTTATATTAAATATGGAAACAATAGTATGTGTGTATCATATCATAATAATGTAATTTAAAATTATTTAATGAGGTGTAAAAATGAGAGATTGTAATATGAGTAAAATGCCAAAAGAAATGAAAATTGATGAAAAGAAAATGGATATGAAACCAGATGATATGGAAATGACCCCTATGCATCCTATGGACCCAATGTGCCAAATGGGTATGATGGGAATGCATCCTATGATGGGCATGCATCAAATGCCTATGAGTGGAATGATGCAGCCAATGCAAGGTATGTGCATGGTAATGGTACCTTGTCATATGATGGGCATGAATCCTATGATGGGTATGGGAATGCACCCTATGATGGGCATGAATCCTATGATGTCAATGGATATGGAATATATGAGAGAAATGAATGAAAACTATGATGACTATATAGATATTGAATAATATTATTATAATTAATATATTTATTTTATTATAATAAATAAAAGGTACATAAGATGATATATACTATTATTAAAATTTTTATTATAACTAAATTTTAGTTTCTAGAACCTAGGCTTAGGTAAAGTTTATTTAAACATATAATGTTTTATAAGATTGATATATTTATAATAGTATATATCTATGTGCCTTTTATAAAATAAAATATAGATATAAATTTTAATTAAAATTATTGACAGTTTTATAACAAAGTAGTATATTTAAAGTGTACTCATTAAGTATACTTTTAGGAGAATGAATATGAAAATTACACAAGAAGCGGATTATGCATTAAGAGTTATACTCCATTTATCAAAATTAGGTTATGGAGAAAAAGTGGAGGCTAGAATTATATCTGAAGAAGAAGAATTACCTTTGAGGTTTTTACTAAAGCTTTTAAGAAAACTTAAAAAAGCAGGAATAGTAGTATCCTTTAGAGGCGTTAAAGGTGGATATGCACTAAATAAACAGCCTAAAGATATAAATTTGAAAGATGTAATAGAAGCAATAGATGGGCCGATTTGTATTAATAGATGTATATATGATCCAAAGTATTGTAATGCAGGTAAAAATGGTAACTGTCAAATACATAAGGCTTTATGCAAAATACAAAAAAAACTTGTAAATGAATTAGAAGCTGTAGATTTTCAAGATATTTTAGAACAAAGATAGTGATTAGTGAATAATTTTATAAAATTGAAGAAATTTAAATTTTAATTATGTAAAAGTATACCTAAAAGGTATATTTTAAACACAAATTATTATAAAAATGTGATAAAATAAATATATAAAAATGAGGGAATTAAATATTCCTTTTATAAATAAATTAAACTATACCAAATAGGTAAACATTATGAAGGAGGATGGGTTATGTCAATGTGTACAAATTGTAAAACTTGCAAATCAGCAGATAAAGTTCTTCAAGGATTTATATCTAATATGGATATGGAAACTTCTCACCATAGGGTAGAGGATCAAAAAATAAAATGTGGTTTTGGCCAGTTAGGAGTTTGTTGTAGACTTTGTGCAAATGGTCCTTGTAGAATAACTCCAAAATCACCAAGAGGTGTATGTGGCGCTAGTGCAGATACTATAGTTGCAAGAAACTTTTTAAGGGCGGTAGCAGCAGGAGCAGGGTGCTATCTTCATATAGTAGAAAATACTGCAAGAAATTTAAAAGCTACAGGTGAAAACAAAGGAAAGATAAAAGGAGAAAAAGCCTTAAGTAGATTAGCAGAAATTTTTGAAATAAAGGAAGAAGACATATACAAAAAAGCAGTTAAAGTAGCAGATATGGTCTTAAAAGATTTATATAAACCAAGATGTGAAAAGATGGAAATAGTAGAAAAAATGACTTATAAACCAAGATATGAGAATTGGAAAAAATTAAACATATTACCTGGTGGAGCTAAATCAGAAGTTTTTGATGCTGTAGTAAAAAGCTCTACAAATCTAAGTAGTGATCCTGTAGAGATGTTATTACACTGTTTAAATTTAGGTATATCTACAGGACTTTACGGATTAACATTAACTAATTTATTAAATGACGTAATGCTTGGAGAACCAGTTATAAGACCTGCTAAGGTTGGATTTAGGGTTATAGATGAAAGTTATATAAATATTATGATAACAGGACATCAACATTCAACTATAGCACATCTTCAAGATAGATTGATAGATAAAGATATAGTAGAAATGGCTAAAAAAGTTGGAGCTAAAGGTTTTAGATTAGTTGGATGTACTTGTGTAGGTCAAGATCTACAATTAAGAGGAGAACATTATCAAGAGGTATTCTCAGGTCATGGTGGAAATAACTTTACAAGTGAAGCCATAATTGCTACAGGAGCAATAGATGCTATAGTATCAGAATTTAACTGTACATTGCCAGGTATAGAACCTATTACAGAAAATTTAAAAGTAAAAATGATTTGTCTAGATGACGTAGCTAAAAAATCTAATGCAGAATATGTAGAATACTCCTATGAAGATAGAGAAAATATAAGTGAACATATTATAAAAGAAGCGTTAGATTCATACAAAGAAAGAAGACAAAATATCAAAATAAACATACCTAGAGATCATGGCTATAATGATGTTATAACAGGAGTAAGTGAAATTTCTCTTAAAGAATTTTTAGGTGGAACTTGGAAACCACTATTAGATTTAATAGCAGAAGGAAAAATAAAAGGGGTAGCTGGAGTTGTTGGATGTTCTAACTTAACAGCTATGGGACATGATGTATTTACAGTAGAGTTAACAAAGGAACTTATAAAAAGAGATATAATAGTTCTTTCAGCAGGATGTTCTAGTGGTGGACTTGAAAATGTAGGTTTAATGTCAACTTCAGCAGCTTCTCTTGCAGGGGACAATTTAAGGGCAGTATGTGAAAGCTTAAAAATTCCACCAGTACTTAATTTCGGACCATGTCTTGCTATAGGAAGACTTGAAATTGTAGCTACAGAATTAGCTAAAGATCTTGATATAGATTTACCACAGCTTCCATTAGTTCTTTCAGCGCCACAATGGTTAGAGGAACAAGCTTTAGCAGATGGAGCATTTGGATTGGCTTTAGGATTACCATTACATCTTGCTATATCACCATTTATAGGAGGTAGTAAGGTTGTATCTAAAGTATTAACAGAAGATCTAAAGACTTTAACTGGAGGACAATTAATAATAGAAGACGACGTAAAAAAAGCTGCAGATAAACTAGAAGCAATAGTTTTAGATAGAAGAGAAAAATTAGGACTTAAATAGTTATTTTAATAATTTTTACATTGATCCGAAATTTAAATTAATATTGTTTCGAATCAATGTAAAAATATTAGCTACAAGGTTAAATTCAAAGTAATTTAATGTGATTATTAAATTGGTTTTTAAATGAGTAAGGGGGAATTCTTTATGAGAAGAATTATGATAAACAAGGATTTATGTGAAGGATGCCTAAACTGTGTTCTTGCCTGTATGTCAGAACATAATGAAAGGGGAAAATCCATATACGATTTAGATTTGGAAGATAAGGCTAATGAAAGTAGAAATCATATAGAATTAGATATGCTAGGAAATAAAACCCCTATATTTTGTAGACACTGTGATAATCCAGAGTGCGTAAATACTTGTACAACTGGAGCTATGAGTAAAGATGAAAAGACTGGTGTAGTATCATATAATAAAGATAAATGCGCATCCTGTTTTATGTGTGTAATGAACTGCCCTTATGGAGTATTAAAAGCAGATGAAAGGAGCAGTAAAGTTATAATAAAATGTGATTTATGTAATGAAAGAGAAATACCTAGATGTGTAGAAAACTGCCCTACAGGAGCTATTTATGTAGAGGAAATTTAAATTATATGGTAAATATCAAGTAATTAAAATAGTTTTAGGACTTATTAATAATAAAGTTAACATTTTATAGTTTAGATTATAAAATATAAGTATAATTGAGATAGATTGCCAGAGGCTAGTAGGAAATTTTCTTTAATTGAGAAATAAGATTTTAGAATACTATAAAAATATTAAGGCTCAGGAGGTAGGTAATATGAAATATATAGTAATAGGGTCTAGTGCGGCAGGAATTTCAGCAGTTAAAAACTTGAGGAAATTAGATAAGGATTCTGAAATAATTATGATTTCTAAAGATGATAAAGTATATTCAAGATGTTTATTACATCATTATATAGGTGGAAATAGAGAAATAGAAGGTCTATCTTTTATAGAAAAAGATTTTTTTAATAAGTATAACGTAAAATGGATAAAGGGCAAAAAAGTAGAGAATATAGATATAGATAAAAAAATAGTAAAAGTACAGGGAAAAATTTCAGAATATTATGATAAATTACTTATATCATCAGGGTCTTATGCTTCTATACCACCAATAAAAAATCTAAGAGAAGCTAAAAGAGTGTACACTTTAAGGGATTTAAATGATGCCATAGATATAAAAGAAGAAGCTACCAAAATTAAAAAAGCGGTGGTAATAGGAGCAGGTCTTGTTGGTATAGACGCTACTATTGGATTAATAGAACATGATGTAGAGGTAACTGTAGTGGAAATGGGTAATAGAATGCTTCCACTTCAATTAGACCAGAAAGCATCAGAAACCTATGAAGAATTATTTAGAAAACATAATGTTAATATAAAAACTAATGTGGGAGCGGAGGAAGCACTAATAAATGAACAAGGTAATGTTTGTGGAATAAAATTAAACAATGGTGAAACAATAGATTGTGATATTGTAATTGTAGCAGCAGGAGTCAGGCCCAATATAGACTTTATAGATACTGAAAGAATAGAAATAGAAAGAGGAATAGTAATAAATGATAACTGTGAAACAACAGTAAAAGATATATATGCAGCTGGTGATGTAACTTTTAGAGCGCCTATATGGCCAATAGCTATGAAACAAGGAAGAATAGCTGCTTATAATATGATAGGAGAAAAAAAGTTATTAGATGATAATTTTGGCGCAAGAAATTCTATGAATTTCCTTGGAATATATACTATATCATTAGGTTTAGTAGATCCAAAAGATAACAGTTATAAAGTAGATATAATAGATAAAAATGGTGTATATAAAAAAATAATACACAAAGATGGAATTATATATGGAGCTATACTACAAGGAGATATAGATTATGCGGGAGTATTAACAGAGCTTATAAAAAATAAAATAGATATATCTAAAATAGATAAGGATATATTTGATATAAGCTTTGCTGACTTTTTTAATATAAAAGAAAATGGAGAATTCAGTTATAAAAAATAAGAAAACTATTTAATGTTTCCATCAGGCTGTTGATAAACATATTTTATCAACAGCCTTTTTGTATAAAAAAAATTTTAGTTTTTTACAATAATAATATTTGATTAACATTGAGTTAACATTAATAATGATATAATTTTAAGAATGCAAATAGGGAGGGACTAAACATGCGTTTATTAATCATAGAGGATAATATTGAACTTTCTAATTCAATGAAAATTGGATTAGAAAAAATGGGATTCCATATTGATGTATCTAATACAGGGTCAGATGGAGAAGAAAAAGCTAGTGTAAATGAATATGATGTAATTCTTTTAGATTTAAATTTACCAGATATAGATGGGATAGAAATATTAAATTATTTACGAGGGGAATCAATTGAGACACCAGTAATAATTATTACTGCTAGAGATGAAGTAGAGCAGCTAGCTTTTGGTTTAGATAATGGAGCAGACGATTATATAACAAAACCCTTTAAATTATTGGAACTAAGGGCGAGGATTCATGCGGTAATCAGAAGATTCCATGGTAGAACAAACCCTATTATAAATATTGGAAAGCTTCAACTAAATCCTATTACACGAACAGTAGAAATAGAAAATAAACTAGTTGCTTTAGCATCTAAAGAATTTGATATATTAGAATATATTTGTTACAGATATCCGGCAGTGGTATCTAGTGAGGAAATTGCAGAACATATTTATGATGAGAATTTTGATCCATTTTCATCTGTATTAAGAGTACACATTGCAAGGCTAAAAAAGAAACTAAGTAATGCTTCAGGAAAAGAAATCTTAATTAATATTAGAGGAAAGGGATATGTTTTATGTATAGAGTAAATATAAAAAGCGGTTTGGCTATAATTATATATTCTATAATTTTAACTTTAGTGTTAGGAATAGGCATTTATGGTTTTAAAATTTCATTTAGTAAATCACCAGAAAAAGTGGTTATGGATAGGGCTCATGTTTATATAATGGATAACAATGATTACGAGAATGTAATTTCTTCCAATACAATAAAGACTTCCATGAGTAAGATAACAGAGGTAGGTCAAATTGGAAATCTTTATGAAAATATTGGATCTAAAAAATTATATATGTTTATGTTTATATTTTTTATTATGCTAGTAATATCATCCTTTTTATTATGGATAAAATTAAGCCACATACATGATAAAGAGATGAAAAATATTATTAAAAATTTAAATGTATTAGATGATAACATAGAAGCTAATATGGTAAGTAAATCTTTTACAATTGCTTATGACAACGTAAGAAATAAATTTAATAAAAGCTTAAATGATTATAAAACACTGAATTCTTATTTATCTCATGAACAGAAGAATGCTATATCAATTTTACGGACTAATTTAGAAGTAGATGGAAATTATCAGTATATTAAATTTATTGACAATATGTCAAATAGTATAGATGATATTTTAACACTAAGTGATATAAGAGATGATAAGGATATGATAGAGGTAGATGTTTCTTTAATATGTGCATCAGTTTGTGATACATATAGAAAGATATATAAGCATATAGATTTTCAGTTTGATGATGAAAATAATACAACTATTTTGGCTAAAGAAAGATGGATTTATCGTGCTATAAGTAATTTAGTAGACAATGCTATAAAATATGGTGAAAGAAAACCTATTGAGGTAACTGTAAAAAATAAAAATAATAGTGTTATTGTTACTGTCAAGGATAATGGTATTGGAATAGGCAAAGATTCCATAGAAAAAATTTTTAATAATAAATATAGGATTAATGAATTAAATAAAGATGGATATGGAATAGGATTAAATTTGGTTTCTCATGTGTGTGAATTATGTAACGGATTTGTAATAGCAGAAAGTGAACTAAATAAAGGTTCTTGTTTTTATTTATCCTTTTGTGAATATAAAAAAACAATTAACATTGAATAAACAATTGATTTGTTATACTGGCTATACAATAAAAGTTCAGAAAAGGAGAGCGAGGCATGTATATTTTAAAAAACGCATTAAAAAATATTACAAGAAACAAAGGTCGTAACATATTACTAGGGATTATTATGACAGCAATACTTTCTTGTGTAGCTATTTCTGTTATTATTAATACTACTTCATCTCAAATTATACAAAGTTACAAAGATAAATTTGGATCAGAAGTATATATTCAAACAGATATGAAAAAATTAAAAGAAGCTATGCAAAGTGGAAAATTTGATCTTAATAAGGGAACAGGTATTACTAATGATTTAATTAGAAATCTTGGAAAATCTGAATATTTAAAAGAAACTAAGATCACATGTAAATATTATGGAGTTAATGATAAGCTTAAAGCATTGGACCAAGATGAGGATAATAGTCAAATGGGTAGAGTAATTGTCGCAGGGGGGGATTCTGGTCAAGAACTTGATAGCCCTAATTTGTTTGTTATAGGTAATAATAAAATTGAAAATTTAGAGGATTTTTTAAAAGGGTATAGAAAAATTGTAGATGGTAAAATGTATTCTAAGAAAGAAGAAGCTATAGTTAGTGATGAGTTTGCTAAATTAAATAATTTAAAAGTGGGAGATATTATTGAAGTTAAAAATACCGATAAATCTAAGAAATATGATCCACTTAAATTAAAAATATCAGGAATATATCAAGATCTTGCTACAGATAAACAGGATCAACAAGGATTTATGCCTAAAATGGCTATAAATAATAAAAGTAATGAAATCTTAACATCCTTTGATACATTAGATTCTTATAACAAAAAAGTAAAAAAAGATAAAGATTTATTTGCAATAGAAGCAAGATATTTTCTAAAGGATCCAGATTTATTATCCAAGTTTGATAAAGAAGCTCATGAAAAAGGATTGAGTGATATGGCAAATGTATCAACGGATAAAGGAAATTATGATTCAATTGTTAAACCTGTTGAAGGTTTGCAAAAGATATCTAATGTGTTTATGACGTTAGTATTAGTATTTGGAGGCAGTGTTTTAATCTTAATATCTATATTAGGAATTCGTGAAAGAAAATATGAAATTGGTGTTCTTAGAGCTATGGGAATGAAAAAAGAACAAATTGTTCTTGGAATTATATTTGAAACATTATTTATAATAGTTGTTTCATTAGTTGGTGGATTATCTATAGGTAGTTTTTCAGCACAACCAATTTCAAATATACTTATGAAAAATCAATTAAAAGTTCAAAGTGAAGCTATGAGCGATGGATTTGCTGTAAATATGGTAAGTATAGGCAGTAATATAAAAGATGCTACAAATGCAACATTAACAAATCTAAATGTAAGTCTTACAGGAAGTGCAATTTTAGCAATTACAGCTATAGCACTATTACTTGGAGTAGTCTCTATAGGTATTGGAGCTATTTATATAATGAGATATGAACCTATGAAAATATTATCAGAAAGGAATTAATTGTTATGAGTATATTAAGATTAAAGAATCTATGCTACAAATATGAAGAGGGAAGTAAAGAAGTATTAAAAGATATAAATATAACTTTTAATAAAGGAAAAGTTTTTGGAATTATAGGTAAATCTGGAACAGGAAAGAGTACTCTTTTATCTTTAATATCAGGTTTAGATATATGTACTTCAGGAGAAGTTTTATATAAAGATAAAAACATAAAATCTATTGACAGAGATTTATATAGAGCAAAAAACATCGGAGTTATATTTCAAGGGTACAATCTACTTCTTAATGCAACAGCTAAAGAAAATATAATTTTATCTATGGATATAAGTGGAACTAAAAAGAAATTAAAAGAAGAATATGCTTATGACATATTAGAAAAAGTAGGAATTGATAGAGAAAAAGCTAAAAGAAAAGTATTAAAACTTTCAGGGGGAGAACAACAACGTGTAGGAATAGCCAGAGCACTTGCCCATGAGCCTGACATAATAATTGCAGATGAGCCTACTGGAAATTTAGATGGAGATACAGAAGACAAAATAATGGATATTTTAATTAAATTAGCCCATGAGGAAGATAAGTGTGTTATTATTGTAACTCATTCAAAAAAGGTTTGTAGCTATTTTGATGAAACATGGGGGATAAATTCTGGTAGATTAATTTATGTAAAATAATATTTTAAAATTTAATCCTTTAATTAAGAAACATTTTTATAATTTGTGATACATCATAAAATCTATAATTCTTTTCTTTATTTGCATTGTTTTTATTAAATCAATATTGTTATAGTTACTTAATTTTTCCCATAATATACCTGTCTTAAAGAAGCTTACTATTGAAACCATATTATATAGAAAGAGATATCTCAAAATAAAATTGAATTTATTTTGAGATATCTGATTTTTATGTTACTGAAAATTATAAATTCATAACTCTATTTAATTTTAGTTTTCATAAGTAGTTTCAGAGGACATTTCTAAATTTTTATTAGGTCTTTTAAATAATTTTAATAAATCTGATTTTTTTATTTCTAATAAAATTATAGAAAAAAGAATTAAAATCATTCCTAATATTTGAATTAAATTTAAAGTTTGATTAAACACTATAAAACCTAAGGCAGAAGCTACAACTAATTCCAAAGATGATACCATACTAGCAATGCTAGCTTCTATATATTGCACAGATTTTACATAAGCGGTATTTGCAATAAGGGTACCTACAACACTCCAGAATATAATTTTAAATAAGAAAAATAGATTACTAGAGCTTTTAAAAATATGTATATTGTTTTTCATATCCATAAAAGGAAATAAAAATATAGCTGCAAATAAAAATGAGTAAGTTAATAAAGAATTATGGTTATAGTTATATTTTTCATTACTTACCTTAGCTAAAAGTATTTGTAGAGCAAATGTAAATCCAGATATAAGTCCCCAAAATATACCTTTAGCACTTATGTTAAAATTACCTAATTTATGAACTTCACACATCATAAAACAACCTATTAAAATTAAAAGCATAGATATTGTTTTTTTTGTTGTTAAATTTTCTTTGAATATAAAATAAGAAATAGTTACTACCCAAATTTGAGAAGTATATAAAAACATAGTTGCTAATGCTAAAGGAAGTAAATTTATAGTTATATTAAAGGCTATAAAACATCCTGCTATAACCACTATGCCATAAATTATAAAAAATAATATTCCTTTTTTATCTATTATAAACAAAGATGGATCTTTTCTAAAAGAATATATTAAATAAAATATTGCAGGTATACTTGTTTTGAAAAAGGAAATGGTATAATTATCAAAACCCAAATCTGCTAAATGTTTGGTAGGAACGCCTACATATCCCCAAAATATAGCTGCTAAAAGTACTAATATAAGTCCTAATTTTTTGTCATTTACACTTTTTATCATTTTATCCCTCCAAAATTTATAAATGTATAATTTTATATTTTTATTTGTATATATTAAGAGAGTTTAAACTATACCTAAAAATTACTTAAATGAAGAAGTCAATACAATTATATCATTTTATTCATATAATTATAATATTTTATTAAATACACTATAATTTGTACAAGGTATATCTTTACAGAATTAAAATTTACAATGTAAAAAATTAGACGGAAGGTTAGTATAACACTTTTTATATGATATTGAATGTCATTATCGCATATGATAATATTGTTAGTGGATAAGTCAATTCAGGGGGAGTTTTATGATAAAAAAAGTTTTATTATTAATTATAGGATTCATTTCTTTAGGATTAGGTGCAATAGGCATATTTTTACCTATGCTGCCTACGGTTCCTTTCTTATTATTATCATCTTTTTGTTTTATTAAAAGTTCTAAGAAAATAAGTGAATGGTTTGAAAATACTAATATTTATAAAAAACATGTAATAAGCTTTAAAGAAAATAAAGCTATGAAATTAAAAACTAAATTATCCATATTGATACCTGTATATATAATGCTTATAACTTTATTTTTTATGAAGGATATTTTAGCTATGAGAATAATCATAGTTATTTTACTAGTGGTTAAAACAATAGTATTTATAAAAATCAAAACAATTAAGGAGGCTTGAGGTTTATGATGCTAGATAAAAGACTTATAAATTTATGTATTGAGTCTAAAAGATATATAAAGCTTACAGTATTAATGAATTGGATATCTATGATTTGTAATACATTTATTATACTATTATTAGGTAATTTTATTAATAGTTTATATAAAAAAGAAGAAATAAATTTAATAAAGTACATACCTTTGGTGGTTTTAATTTTTACTATAAGATTTATATGTAACATTTATTATAGTAAATTTTCTTATTTATCTTCTGCAAAATCAAGAAGTACACTAAGAGAACTTATTTATAAAAAGCTTCTAGAGTTAGGGCCTGACTATAATAAAACCTATAGCACCTCAACTATAGTGCAGTTAACAGGAGAGGGAGTAGAAACTTTATAAAATTATTTTGGAAGATATTTACCACAATTTTTCTATTCAATGTTAGCTCCACTTACTTTATTTTTTATTTTATCTTTTATGTCTATCAAAGTAGCTTTAATTTTAATAATTTGTGTACCTTTAATACCTATATCTATAGTGTGTATTATGAAAATAGCTAAAAAAGTATTTGGAAGCTATTGGAATATATATTCGAATTTAGGGGAAACCTTTTTAGAAAATTTACAGGAATTAACCACATTAAAGATATTTAATAGAGATGAAGAAAGACATGAAAAAATGAATAGAGATGCGGAAGATTTTAGAAAAATAACTATGAAAGTTTTATCTATGCAATTAAATTCTATAAACGTAATGGATTTTATTGCTTTTGGTGGTTCTGCATTAGGAAACATAGTTGCACTAAATGAATTTAAAAATGGAAGCATATCTTTAGGAGGAGTTTTAATAATAATTCTTTTATCTTCAGAGTTTTTTATACCTTTAAGATTATTAGGATCTTTTTTTCATGTATCTATGAATGGAATAGCAGCATCAGAAAAAATATTTAGATTTTTAGATAGTGATTTAGAAAATCAAGAGAATTCTTTTAAAGAGGAACTGATAAGTTATAAAAATAAATTACCTAAAAGTGAACAATACTATTTTAAATCTATGGAAGGAAAAAGTAAAAAAATAAGTATAAAATTAGAAAATATAGATTTTAGTTATGATAAACATAGAAAAGTACTTAATGGTGTGAATTTATCTATAGAAAATGGTGCACTTGTAGCGATTGTAGGGGAAAGTGGTAGCGGAAAAAGTACAATTGCTTCACTTATATTAAAAAATTATAAAGCAGATAATGGCAATATAAAAATAAATAATTTAGATTATGAAAATACTTCCTTCAAAGATATATGTAAAAAAGTTTCACTTATTTCTACTAATAGTTATATATTTAATGGAACAATTTTAGAAAAGTTATTAATGGCTAAAAAAGATGCAACTAGCGAAGAAATAGAAAATGCTTTAAAGACTGCAAACCTATATGATTTTGTGGAAACTTTACCTAAAGGATTAAACACTAAAGTAGGAGAGGATGGAAATTTATTATCTGGTGGTCAAAAGCAAAGACTAGCTTTAGCTAGAACTATTTTAGGAAATAGAGATATGATTATTTTTGATGAAGCTACTTCTAATATAGATATGGAAAGTGAAGAAAAAATTTGGCGTTCTATTTATAAATTATCAAAAGAAAGGACTATATTGGTAATATCTCATAGATTAGCTAATGTGAAAAATGCAGATAAAATTTATGTATTAGATAATGGAAAGGTTGTGGAAAAAGGAAGCCATGTAGATTTATATGGACAAGGATCATATTATTATAAGATGTTTACAAAGCAACAGGAACTAGAAGCTTTAGGGGGTGCTTAGAAAATCAAAAGAAAATCTGGATTTAGTATAATGAAAAGGGTTATTTTAGAAGTTAAGCCTTTAATGCCAATAATGATTATTACGGTAACAATGGGAGTCTTAGGTTTTTTGTCAGCTATTTCAATTACATCCTTTGGAGCTGTGGCTATAGGAAATCTTATAGGTGGGAAAAATATAGTATCTTTTAATATAGCCATAGTGATAATTACTATTTCAGCAGTATTAAAAGGTTTATTTAGATATGTAGAGCAACTTTCTGGTCATTATATAGCTTTTAAAATATTAGCAATACTAAGAGATAAAGTTTTTACATCTTTAAGAAAATTAGCACCAGCAAAATTAGAAATAAAGGAAAAAGGAAATTTAATTTCTATAATAACTTCTGACATTGAGCTTTTAGAAGTTTTTTATGCCCATACTATTGCTCCTATATTAATAGCTATAATTACATCAACTATAATTACTATAGTTCTTTTTAATATTAATAACTATTTTGGTATATTAGCTATTGTATTTTACTTTATCATAGGGTTTATTATTCCTTATTATTCATCAAAGATAGGGAATAAATCAGCCTTAGAATATAGAAATATTTTTGGAGAAACCAATTCTTATTTACTAGATTCCTTAAGAGGTTTAAAAGAAATATTGATCTATGATAATGGACAAGAAAGATTAGATAATATGAACAAAAACTCTAGTAAACTAAATGAAAAATTAAATAGGATAAAAAATTATGAGGGCATAATAAGGGCTGCAACAGATTTTGCTATAATGCTTGCTATAGTAACTTATAGTTTAGTAGGATATAAGTTATATGTAAAAAATATGCTTGAGGTTAGTTATATGATCTTAGCAATTGTTATTATTGCTTCATCCTTTGGGCCAGTAGTGGCTTTAAGTAATCTTTCAAATAATTTACTTTATACTTTTGCTTCTGCCGAAAGGGTATTTAATATTTTAGATGAAGAGCCTATAGTGGAAGAAGTATATAAACGAGAAAAAATACTTAATACTGATATAGAATGTAATGATGTAAGCTTTTCTTATGATGGAAGAAAAAATAAAATATTAGAAAACGTAAGTTTATTTATAGATAAAAAAGAAAAAATAGCAATAATCGGAGAAAGTGGTACAGGCAAAAGTACTTTTGTAAAACTTATTATGAGATTCTGGGATGTAAACAAGGGGGGGATTTCCATAGGTAGAAGTTCTATTAAAAATATAGAAACTAAAAATCTTAGAAGAAATCAAACTTTAATAAGTCAAGAAACTTTTTTATTTAATGAAACCATAGAAGATAATATAAAAATGGGAAATATAAATGCTAGTAGAGAACAAGTGATAGAATCTGCTAAAAAAGCATCTATACATGATTTTATAGAAAGCCTTCCTAAAGGGTATGAAACAAAAGTTGGAGAACTTGGCGGAATATTGTCTTCAGGAGAAAAACAAAGAATAGGACTTAAGAGCTTTTATAAATGAAGCACCTATATTAATATTAGACGAGCCTACTAGCAATTTAGATACTCTAAATGAAGGACAAATATTAAAATCAATAAATGAAAATTGTGAGCATAAAACTATAATACTAATATCTCATAGAAAATCTACTACAGCTATATGTAATAAAGCTATAGAATTAAAGAATTCAAAAACCAATTTAGTTGAAAGTAGTTCTGCTTTACAATGCCCTAAAAATGAGGATTTAAATAAAAAACCAGAGATGAAAGCAGTCCCAGTATAAAGTTAATAGAATTAAATATTAAAAAGAGTTATAGTTTTAAGAGGGGTTATTTATATGAAAAAATCTAGAATGGAAAAACAAAAGGAAAGTATAGAATTTATGATAGGGTTATATTGTAAAAAAACACATAAAACAAAGGGAAAGTTATGTGATGAGTGTAGTGAACTTTTAAAATATGCAAATTTTAGATTAGACCATTGTAGGTTTAAAGAAAATAAACCTAACTGTGGTAGTTGTAAAATTCATTGCTATAAAAAAGAAATGAGAGAGCAAATAATAAAAATAATGAAATTTTCAGGCCCAAGAACTTTAATATATAATCCTAAAATAGCCTTTGAACATTTAGTAGATAAGTTTAAGTATAAATAAAATATTAAAATGGGATGTCTCAAGATAAAATAGATTTAATTTTCAAATCTCACATATAAAGATTAAATCTATTTTTAGACATCCCATTTTAGTTTTATTTGTATATACTTTGTAAAAAAATTTTACCATGGTGAATTTTCTAGGCTATATTGGATATTTATAATGATAATTTTATAATTATAGACCACAAGAGTTTTAACTTTATATATAAGTTTATACAAAATAGTTGTAGTATTCGTTTTTTAATCTTTTTTCGTTTATAATTTTAATTTTTTTATATCCTAAGGAAATCAATCCTTTTTCTTGAAAAGAATTTAATATTTTAGTAACTGTAACTCTACAACTGCCAATAAGTTGAGCAATTTCTTCGTGAGAATAATCAATAATATAATATTTATCATTTTTATTTTTTTTAAAATGTATACCTAATCTTACTAGTAGTTGAGCAAGTTTTTTTTCAGCAGGTAAGAAGGCCATATTGTTAACTTGAATTGATAGATTTTTCATTGTTAAAGACATAAGATGGAACATTTGAACCATTAATTCTGGATAATTAGTTAAATAGGGATATAAATCTTCCAGACTTACTGAAATTAGTTCAACATCTGTGGCAGCACTGACGGATGTTAACCTAGATCCATAACTAAAGCAGGAGGATTCTCCAAATAATTTTCCCTTTCTTAATATTTCAATAGTAAGTTCAGTTCCTTCTGGTGAAATAAGAAACATTCTAACACGACCAGATTTTATTAAATAAAAATTTTCTGCCACATCTTCTTGAAAATAGATTATTTCATCCTTATTGTATCTTTTAATTCTACCAGCCTCTTCAAATATTTTATAGAAATCAGAATTAATATCTATGGAAGATCCAGGAAGAAACCTATTATTTTTTACCATGTGAAATCCTTTCTTAAAATGAAATTTTATAAATCAATTGTAGCCTAAACTACAATCTATTTTCAAGATTAAATGTAAAATTTAATTTGCAAAATTTTTATGGGAGGCAAAAATATTATGAAAACTAAAGAAAAACTATGGAGCAAATATTTTATATTAGCATTAATTATTACAGTAGGGGTAAATTTAACTTGTAATTTGTTATTATCTACTATATCTATATATGCTAAAAAAATTACTGGAGTAGATAGTTATGTAGGTATAATGACAGGAACTTTTACATTAGCAGCTTTATTTATAAGAATATTTGCAGGAAAGCTATTAGACAAATTTGGCAGAAAAAAAATATTAATATTAGGGATAGCTATTACCGCATTTTCAACTATAGGATACATTTTTAGTAATGGCATAGTATTACTTATAATATTTAGAGTAATACAAGGCTTTGGTTTTGGTATTTCATCTACAGCAATAGCCACTATTGTTACTGATGTTACACCACCAACAAGAATGCTTGAGGGAATAGGGTATTCAGGGGTTGGCATAACAATCACTACAGCTATAGGGCCATCTATGGCATTTCACATAGTTGGAGGAGGATACGATAAGTTTAACTTATTATTTATTACAACTTTTACAGTGGCTATAATTACTATATTAGCAGCACTTTCTTTATCCTATGAGAAAAATATTAATACACAATATGAAAGATTTAAGATTATAAAAAATGATACAGATTCTAATGGTATTAGTAAAGAAATATTAGTGCCATCTTTGATTCTTTTTTTAGCAGCAGTTGCAGAAAGCACTATATTATCTTTTACAGCATTGTATAGCATAGAACTAGGATTTAGTAATATAGGTTTATTTTTTGCAATAAACGCACTAGGAATATTAGCATCAAGATTATTTATAAATCAAATAGTTGATAAGTTTGGAATGAATACTGTATTGTCTATTGGGCTTATAATATTTGCTTTTTCTATATTTGGAATGGCTATGGTAAAGACAATGTATATATTATTAATATTGGGATTCTTATGTGGTATTATGATGGGATCATTATTACCTATAATTAATATAATGATTTTAAATACTGTAAGTCAAGATAAAAAGGGAGTAGCAAATGCTATTCACTATGCATTATTGGATGGTGGTTATGGAATAGGATCAATGTTGTGGGGAAGTATTGTTATAACCTATGGATATAGAGCTATATATGCCTTAGCAGGCATCGTATTAGCAGTAGCTTTTGCAATATTTGCATTAAATTTATTTTATAGGAGATCTACAATATTAAAAAGACATTATGAATAAAAGAAAAGTTATAAAGCTATGAGAAGTTTATTTTCTTATGGCTTTTTTATAAAGTAATGTTAATATATATCTAAATCAGGATAAAGAATAAGAATAAATTTAAGAACATAATTTATGTATAAAAAATTTATAATAATAGTCAAGTATAACAAAGTTTATTTGATTTGAAAGCTTGACGGTAAATTATTGCAAATATATAATAGATTACTGAAGCTTAATAATACTTAAATATAAAAATTAAGTATTAAAGCCTATTACATAAACAGAATTCTTAGCTTCAGATGGAGTTTTTACCCTAACTAAAGCTTAGAAAATGATTATCTAGAGATGTAGCCGCTCTTTACTCTAACTTCGAAGAAGATGAGAGTATTAGAGTGGGGAGTCATCGGATAAAATATACGACAATATGTAAAAAGAAAGGATGTAAAGTATGAAAAATTTAAAAAGAAGAATATCTATAATTATTTGTGTTATGTTAGCTTTTATGCTAGTATCATGCAATTTAAAGAAAGGAGAAAATAAAGAAACACAAAAAAATATAAAGATTACAGATTCTTATGGAAAAGAATTAACTTTTGAAAAATCACCAGAAAGAATAATTAGTCTTTCACCTGGAGCAACGGAAACTATATATGCTTTAAATAAAGAAAATACATTAGTTGGAAGATCTGATTTTGATGATTATCCAGCAGCAGTTAGCAAGATAAAATCAGTTGGTGGTGTAAAGGATCCAAGTATAGAAAAAATAACTGAATTAAAACCAGATTTAGTTATAGGTGGAGCTCATTTTTCAAAGGATACTGTAAAAAAACTTGAAGACTTAGGTATTAAAGTAGCAGTGCTTTATGGTGCAGAGGATTTAGATGGGGCTTATAAAAATATAATGGATATTTCTACTATATTAGGAGTAACTGAAAAAGGGAAAACTATAGTTGATGGTATGAAAAAGAAGGTCAAAAGTGTTGAAGATAAGGTGAAATCATTAAATAAACCTAAAGTTTATTATATGATCGATTTTGGAAAAGCGGATTTTACTGCTGGAGGAGATACTTTTATAGGTAAAATGATTGAAGAAGCAGGTGGAGATAATATTGCTAAAGATACAAAGGGCTGGAATTATTCTTTTGAAAAAATAGTTGA
Organism: Clostridium sporogenes; assembly: GCA_019933195.1. Lineage (NCBI taxonomy): Bacteria > Bacillati > Bacillota > Clostridia > Eubacteriales > Clostridiaceae > Clostridium > Clostridium sporogenes. Next base: position 797,486 of record CP082942.1, on the reverse strand, counting down.
AAATAAGCCTGAAATTATAATATTATCAGATAAATTTAATACTAAAAAGAATTTTTTAGCTGTTGATAAGTATAAAGAGCTTCCTGCAGCGAAGAAAAATAAAGTATATGAAATTGATGATAATATGTTATTAAGACAAGGGCCAAGGCAAGCAGATGGACTAGAAGCACTAGCAAAAATTATTCATCCCGAAGCATTCAAATAATTAATAATAAGGGGACATTAAATGAAAAAAAAGAGTTTATTCATTGGGTTAATAATAATTACTATAGTAGCTTCTTTAGTTTCAATAACTATTGGAGCTGCTGATATAACTCCCTTTAAAGTTATAGAGGTTATTTTTAATAAGTTTATAGGAAATATAAATGATTTCACCCTTCAAAAAATAATATTGGATATAAGAATGCCAAGAATAATACTTGCAGCTTTGATAGGTATAGGTTTATCTGTTACAGGAACATCTTTTCAAGGTATATTTAAAAATTCTATGGCAGATCCTTATGTTCTTGGAATATCTTCAGGAGCAGCACTTGGAGCAACTATATCTATAGTGTATAAATTAGAGACAAAAGGAACCTTAATAACAACTTTATGTGCATTTATAGGAGCTATTTTAACTATTTTTATAGTTTATAATATATCCAAGGTAGGAAATAAAATTCCAACCTCTACATTATTATTAGCAGGTATAGCTTTAAACTTCTTCATGTCCTCTTTAATTTCAATATCTATGATATTACATAAAGAAGATATAGATAGGATTGTTTATTGGACAATGGGAAGCTTAGGAAATGCTTCTTATAAACAAGTTTATTTTTTAGCTCCAATAGTAATAATTATAACCTTTATTTTTTATTATAATTACAGAGCTTTAAATATAATGGCTGTAGGAGAAGATAGTGCATATATACTAGGGGTGGATAGTGAAAAATTTAAAAAGAAAATGATATTTTTAAGTTCAATAATGGTAGCAGCAATAGTATCAGTTAGTGGAATAATAGGTTTTGTAGGCTTAATTATTCCTCATATGGCAAGGCTTATAGTAGGAGCCAATCATAGAGAGGTAATTCCCTTTTCGATGATTTTAGGAGCTTTATTTTTAATAGTGTGTGATGCACTAGCAAGAGGTATAATGCCACCTACAGAATTGCCAGTAGGTGCTGTTACAAGTTCTTTTGGAGCACCTTATTTTTTGTATTTGCTTTGGAACAAGAAGAGAGGGTAAGAATGGATTTTTTAAGTTTAAAAAATATTTCTTATAAAAATGGAAATAATGAAATATTAAAAGGATTAAATATAGAATTTAAAAAAGGTCAGTTTTATATTATAGTAGGTCCTAATGGAAGTGGAAAAACTACTGTATTAAAAACTATAATAAAAAATATAATACCCTCAAAAGGATCTATAGAGTTAGAAGGTAATAATTTAAAAAATATAAAGGCAAGAAAATTAGCTAACAGGCTTAGTTATGTTCCGCAAGACACAAATATAGATATTGAATTTACTTGTTATGATTTGGTTATGATGGCAAGAAACTATAAACTTAAAACTTTTCAATCAGAGAGTAAAGAGGATGAAGATATAGTTATAAATGCAATGGAAAAGATGGAAGTTTTGCATCTTAGAGATAAAGCTGTAACTGAAATAAGCGGTGGAGAAAAGCAAAGAGTTATATTAGCTAGATCTATTGCTCAAGAAACAGATGCCATCATATTAGATGAACCTATATCTAATTTAGATATAAAACATCAAATTTCAGTTATGGAATATTTAAAAAAATTAAGAGAAGAAGGAAAAACCATTATTACTGTGCTACATGATTTGAATTTTGCTTTAAACTATGCAGATTATGGGATTTTAGTTAGTAAAGGTAAAGTGTTTTCTCAAGGGAAAATAGAAGATGTAATAACTCCTAAAACCATAAAAGAAGTTTATGGAGTAGATAGTGAAATTATTAAGAAAAATAAGAAATCTTTTGTAATTTATTGATTTATCTTATAATATTCATTATGAAAAATAAATTATCATATAAATAAAAAAGACATTAAAAATCATAGATACATTTACTTGATTTTTAATGTCTTAAATTACTTTATTTTATCTTTTCTTCCCACCATCCAAAGGCAACTCTACCCTGAGCAGGTTCATTTGGTGTTTCTGGATTTGACAAGAAAATAATAAAGGATCCTCCAGGAGGAAAAATAAATTTACCTACTTCCTCATCAGCAATTGTAACCTCTGGAAGTACCCTTCTAACAAAGGCTTTAACTCCACCTTGAGGTTCTCCTCTAACATTACTTGCTTCAACAAGTTTAATTCTTGGTTGTGGTAATGGACAAAGAGCAGTATTAGCTGGAGTAACTAATTGTGATATGGTTGCTTGTCCAGGTGGATCTGAATTAAACCATATCTGTGCTCTTATTGGAGATGTTCCGATATTTGTAACAGTCCAAACATAAACGTGTAGATTGACTCCAGAGCCACAAGGATTTATTAATCCTGCCCATGCACTTCTGCCATTGCCGAATTCTAATTCATCTGCATATCCTACAAAATATTTTCCTTGAAGTGAAAGATATAAGGCATAGGGCATACTAGCTACCTGAGTTATAGGATTGGGTAAATCAATGGAATGTTTACAATTATTTATACAGTTCATTTTCATCATATCTCCCGTTAAAAATTTTTTAAAACAATATTTTACTTATATTATATTGTTACTACAAGTATATAAGAATTGTTATTGTTTTTTAATCCAAAAACAATTTTACATTATATATTTAAATTTAAAAAATAGACAAGGAGTACTTATTTACTAAAAATTAATTTTGTATTAGTATTTAACATTATTATATGATGAAGGATTTATGAATGTTACACCAACATTACTGATTATGGGTTTATATATAATAACTAGGGTACAAAGTTTTAGAGCGATATTTTAGTTTATAAATATATTTATTAATAATTAAAAAAGACAACATTTGTAGATGTATATGAAAAATTGAATAGGGAGCTTAATGTGCTATAAAGTATGCTTCCTATGCATTTTAATAATGTATTTATATGGAGGTCACTTCATTAGAAACTTTTTCTATTAAATTTATAAAATCTTCTTCAGTTTTAGCATTCAAATAGATATTTAATAGAGCCTTAGTGGACATGGTGTTATAACCTTTGCAACCATTTTCTAAAATTTCAGTTAGTGTGTCTATAAAATAATCTTTACTTTTATCTATATCTTTAAGCATTTTATCCGCTTTATCATTTATTAATTCTATTTTTATACACTCTTTAAGTTTTTCAGAATAATTTTTCATATAAATTTGTATTTCTTTTGGATAGGATAAAAAGTTTTCAGATAAAATATCTTTTATTTTTATCAATGATAAAACATCCTTTCTGTTTTATATATTAATTGTATGTATTTATATTGATTTAAAAAGCTATTAAAGTTATTAAGTATTTTCAAGAAGTTTCGCCAAATAAACAGATTTCATTTGTTTACTTGCCATTGCTTTTTTTACAGGAGAAAGCTTAAGGATACTTCCTAATATAGCAGCCATAGCCTTATGACTCAAGTGGGCATTATTATCGAAAATTAAATTTTGTAGTTGCCCTTTTTCTATTGCAGATAACACTGCTCTATGAACAGTAGTAACAGGTGTTATAACACTTTCCTTTCTACGAACCAATTTGATAGCATTAGTTTTGCAATTTTTTACACAAACTCCACACCCAAGGCATAAATCTTCTGAGAGCTCAGCTATTTTAAAATTATGATTTCCTAATGATGTTTCCTTTAATTTAATTGCTTCCATAGGGCAAACTTTAGTGCACTTTCCACAGCCTACACAGTTATCTTTATCTATGTTGGGTAAATAGCTAGTTGTATTTACAGGAACTAAGAATCCAAATTTCTTTGCAGATACAAAGGCTTCACAATGGCATTTACAACAATTGCAAATAAAGTTTGGTTGCTTTTGAACATTTTCTCCACATTGTACTAAATTATAATCATAGCACATATTTAAAATATCTAGAGCTTCTGAAGCATCTATTTTTCTAGCATAATTATGCTTTATAAGAGTGTAAGCAGTAGTAGAAAAGCTCATGCAAGTTTCCATAGGGGCGTAACAGTCATCTCCTAAGTGATGGGCTTTATGTCGACAGTAACATGAGCTAACACCAATATGTTTAGCATTTTTTATTATGTAACTTGCTTTTTCATAATCTAATATATTTATAGAATTTTCATCATTTAAAACTCTCTCTTGAACAAAGGCTCTACCTAATTTTGTTTCTGTACCCCAAAATAATTCTTTAGAAAAGTCATCTTCTACATTAAGATATTGATGAAATAATTCGCTAAGAACTTTTTGGTCGAGATGTGTACCAACTCTCATTAAGGCGAATTCAAAAAAACCAGCCATTGGAGGAGCCATCATATATTTTTGCTCTCCATCACTTTCACATTCAAGATCTAAAATTAATGCTTTAGAAGCTAAAGCTTGAAGAATATTAGCGGCTTTAACTTCGCTAACTCCCCAAAGCTTACTAGCAGTTTTTATGTTAAATGATTTTATTGGTAATTTTGCAACCATAGCAGCTTCTTCTTTAGTAAACATCATAGATAAGATTTTATAAAGTGTCTCAGAGGGTGGAGCACCTTGTGGGAACTTATTCAATCTTTCTTCTAAACTTTTATATGCATCTTTTGCGACTATATGTGACATATTTTCACCTCAATTTAATTATTAATTATATAATTGCATATGTTGGTAATAAATGCAATAATTTTAGATAACTATATAAGGTGAATAGAGAAAATATAAATATAAAAAAATTATTTTTATACCATACTATTATTATATTTTGAGAAGTAAGGTTACTAATTAGGTTTAGTATTTAAATATTTTATTATATAATAGTATTTAAATAATTGATAAGTGAATAATTATAGAAAATTATTTAAAAATTTAAATATTGGCGAATATGAAGATAATTGCAGATATATCACCTAAAGGTTTTGAGTATTTAGGAATTAAAGATATGGATTTAAACAAAATAAAAGATATAGGTATTGATGTATTAAAATTAGATTTTGGTTTTACAGAAGAAAAGATAGCTGAATTTACAAATAATAATATGGGTATAAAGATTGAACTTAATGCTTCTACAATAACAAAGGATTTTTTCAATAAATTAGATAAGTATAATGTTAACTACAAAAATATTCAAGCATGTAATAATTATTATCCTAGAAAAGATACTGGAATTTCAGAAAGTTTATTTTTAAAAAAGAATTCTATGTTAAAGGAAATAGAAGTAGAAATTTCAGCCTTTATTCCTTCTTTAGTAGGTAAAAGGGGACCTATATATAAAGGACTGCCTACTATTGAAAAACATAGATTTATGAAGCCTTATTTATCTGCAAAACACTTGTTTGCAATGGGAGTAGACAATGTTTTTTTGAGATGCAATGCCATCTAAAGAAGAAATAATGGAAGTTGGCATGATTAAAGAAGATATAATAGAGTAAATGTTGTAGCAAAAGTTAAAAAAGATGAGTTGTTTTTATTAAAATATATAAATGAGGGAAGAAAATTTAAGTTTAAAATAAACCATATAAGTTGAATTTAATTCTAAATAACTGTAAAATTTTAACTAACATATCTATCATATTTGTGCATGAAAAGAGAGGAGATTAAGGCAATTATTTACTATACTAGTATTTGTAGAGGAGATGGCTTTATGGAGATGTTACAAAAGCTAAATGAATCAATTCAATATATTGAATCAAATTTAAATGGAGAAATCCAATATGAAAAGGCAGCACAAATTGCTTGTTGCAGTGTATATCATTATCAGAGGATGTTTTCCTATATAGCAGGAATACCATTATCGGAATATATAAGAAATAGAAGATTAACAAAAGCTGCATTTGACCTGCAAGATGGGGATAAGGTAGTTGATGTAGCCTTGCGTTATGGATATGAGTCTCCAACATCTTTTAATAGAGCTTTTCGAAAGATGCACTATGTATCACCTTCAGTAGCGCAAAAAGAAGGAACATTTCTAAAGGCATATCCTCCTATTAGTTTTAAAATAACAATAAAAGGAGTAGGAGAAATGAAGTATAGTATAATTAAAAATGAAGAAATCAGAATAGTGGGAGTAAAAGCACCACTAACAAAAAACATTGATGAGAATTTTAAATTTGTACCAAAATTGTGGGAAAAATTAGCAGAAGATGGATCGATTGATAATATAGTATCACTTATGAATGAAGATTCTAAGGGCATGATGGGCGTTAGTGTTTGTATGGATAGTTTAGATAATTGGGAGTATTATATAGCTACAAAAACAGATAAAGATGTACCAAAGGATATGTATGAATATATAATACCAGCAGGCACTTGGGCGGTTTTCCCAGGGGAAGGTTCTATGCCAAAATCAATTCAAGAAATTGAAAAAAGAATAATTACAGAATGGTTTCCAACTTCAGGATATGAATATGCAGATGGACCAGATATTGAGTTGTATTTAAACGGAGATCCAAGCAATGCAAAATTTGAAGTCTGGATACCAATTAGAAAGAAATAATAAATAAAAATGAAAATATTAAACTATCATTATTTGATAAGGATGGTTTAGGGTAAGCGTTAAATATTTAATTGCAGAATCCACTATTTTAGATAGTGGATTCTTGTTTTAAAATGGAAATTATAAATAAGAATTGACGTTAGAACATATGCTCGATATAATTATCTAAAATATATTCTTAGAAAAGAGTGGAAAGGTATGAGATTAACTAGAAAAGAAAATGATATTAGCATGGATGCAATATTTTAAAATAAAGTTAATTAAATCTATGTCACAGATGTATATGTAAGATTAGATTATTTATCTTGAATTTTAATTTTAGGAGTGATAGGAATATGGATAAAAATATCGCATGGTACATTGAAAAGCAAGTGGAAAGAACTATAAAAAATTTAAATAGTCGTAATATGGAAGGATATTATATTAATAATATAGATCAATTACTTCGAAAATTAAAGGAACTTATACCACAAAATTCAATAGTTGGTGTAGGAGATTCAATGACCCTCTTTGAATCTGGTGTAATAGATTTTTTAAGAGATGGAAATTTTAATTTTCTAGATAAATATCAAGATAAACTTACAAGTGATGAAAAAAGAGAAATATATATTAAAAATTTTTCTGCTGATACTTTTATTTGTAGCACTAATGCAATTACTGAAAGTGGAGAACTATATAATATAGATGGAAATGGAAGTAGAGTTGCTCCAATGATATATGGACCTAAACAGGTTATTTTAATAGCTGGAATAAATAAAATTGTTGAAAACATAGAAGAGGCTGAACGTAGAGTAAGGAGCTATGTCGCTCCTATTGATGCAAAGAGATTAAATAAAGACACACCATGTACAAAAATTGGATATTGTGTTGATTGTAAAAGCTCAAATAGAATATGTAATGATTTTGTAGTAATTAGAGGACAGTTTATTAAAGGTAGAATAAAGATTTTAATTCTTGGAGAAAATTTAGGCTATTAAATTCTTTACTTATAATTAAAAATAAACAGTATTATAAAGTAGATAATATTTAAATATGTTAAGATAGAATTAAGGGATATCTCAAAATAGGAATAAGCCTTATATTTAAGGTTTTAAGATTAAAGCTAATTTGAGACATCTTTTTTTATTATTCATAAATATATTTATATATAAGACAAATATGAATGGTTTTATGTATTAATTTTAAATGAAAAGGAAATATTAATACATAGTTATATTTATTCAATAAGAAGTAATGGAGGTGACCATAAATGAAAAAGTTATTTACAAGAATATCTATATTTTTGTGCATAATATTAATTTGGGGACAATGTATAATTTTAAAAAATATTATTTTCCCAAATGGAATAAGTCATAAAAATAATAGAACTCATTTAAATACATCAAACACTATTAGAGTTTCAGGAAATTCTTCGAAAGAAGTAGGGATGAAGGTTACAGAAATATTGTTTCCCGCATTAAATACTGAAAATAGGCCTAATGGATTAATTATTTATAAGGGAGATAACTGGAAAGATGTATTAGCTTTAATGCCTCTTGTAAAAAAATATAACAGTCCTATAATACCTTTTAATGAAAATGAGGAAAGTTCACTTTTAAGTTACATAAATAAACTAAAACCTAAAGGAATTTCAAGTTTAAATAATGCGCAAGTACTTATTTATGGTAATAATATAAATACATTAAAAGATAATTTAGAAAAAAGAAATATAAAAGTATTTAATATAAATTATAAAGATACAAGTAGCATTTTACAGGAGGTTTATAAGAATATTTTTTTTGATTCTAATAAATCTTATGGTTTTATAGTTTCAGACGAAGATCCATTAATGACTATTCCAGTTGCAACCTGGATGGTGCAAAATGGAGGAGTTCCATTGTATTTAAATAATGAAAAGAAACTTTATACTGTCTCAAAAAATATATTACCTAATATAAGTAAAATATATGTAATTGGAAAGAAAGATAATGCTAATAATGAATTTATTCAATCTTTAAAAGTACCTGTAGAAAGAATATATGGATATAATGCCGAGAATTGTGCTATTAATTTTGCTAAATTTTATGATAAGGAAGAAGCTTTTGGATGGCATAGTAATAGAAGTAGAAATGATAATAATCATAATTTTATACTATGTTCTAAAGAAGAACCATTAATGGCTTTAGTAGGAAGTCAACTTGCTCTTAAAGGAAAAATGGGACCAATTCTTTGGACTGATAAGAATTATTTATCTTCATTAACAGAGAATTATCTTTGGAGAATGAAACCTAATTATTGGGTGACCCCAACAGAAGGCCCATATAACAGTTTATGGATTATGGGAAATGAAAATATATTACCTTTTTCAATTCAAAGTAGAGCAGATTATATTTCAGAAATTCAAGATTATAAGACTATGGGAAATCAAGGTGTTAGTGGATTAGATAGTATTTCTATAATATTCAGTTTAATATCAATACTAGGTGCTATATGGGTTTTACTTCATTTATATTTTAGAATGAAAAATTTAAGTATATTAACAAAACTTATGTGGATACTTACAGTATTACTTTTAGGTCCTATAGGGATATGGTTTTATGTAATATCATATATAAATTCCCCATGGATAAAGATAAATGAGCAAGTAATTTATCTTAGATCTTTATGGAAGCAAACTTCTGTGGCAACTTTATCTAGTTTAGCTTTTGGAGCTTCAAGTATTATTGCAATCAATTATATGTTAACTTATATAGGATCACCATTAATTCCTTTTTATGCTAGGTATGGTGTATATTTATTTGGTAATCCTATGATATTAAAAATGATAATATCCTATTTAATAGCTTTTTTATTAGATTTATTTGTTTTTACACCTACTATGTTAACAGAAATGAAGAGTATAAAATATAAAGATGCAGTAAAAGAATCTTTACTTTTAGTTTTTGTTTCCATAACAGCGATTTCAATTGGAATGATGCTGAGTATGTGGTGGCTTAATATGTCTTATTCTCCTATAATGATTCATGAGAATAATATATTATGGTTTGGATTCATGTTTTTATCAGTATTCGTAGGATTTTTAATTGCATATATTCCTAATTGGATCTTAGTTAGAAATGGTAAAAAGATGGGAACTCTATAATAAACAGAGTTTGTAGCTTTAGACAAAAGTTTTGCTCTAATTAAAAAGTAAAAAGAATGATTATTGAAGAAACTAGCTAATCTCTGTTCTTATTTTTAATAAGACGAGAGTATTAAAAATGAGGGAATTATTGGATAAATTGTTTTTTAGTTATATGAAAAGAGGTGATAGAGTGATTACAAATGAAGATTTAAATAATAGATATAAGATAACTTTAACTATTATTTTTATAATTTCTTTTTTTCTTATAGGCTTAATATTTTTTTATAAACCTAATTATAATGAAAATAAAGTTAGTATGAATGATAAAAGTAAAGTTAATATAAAAAATGAAAATAATTATCAAAGAGTTACAGCAAATACAGTTAGAATAGAGGGAAATGATTTATACGAAACATGTGCATCCATATCACAAATAATTTACCCTTCTACATTTAGAGAAGACAGACCTAATGCAGTTATATTAGTTAGAAGCGATAAAGTAGAGGATGCTATGTTATGTCCTAGAATTACTCATGATCCTATAAATGCTCCTATACTTTTTACTGAGGAAAATGCTATTCCAGAAAGTACTTTAAAGGAAATGGATAGACTAAATCCTAAAGGTTTATTTGTAGATGCTAATGTAAAAATTATATTAGTAGGTGATATGGGGCAAGAGATAAAAAATACTTTAAACCAAAAAAATTTAAAATATAGACATATAAAAGGGGAAAATATTTACGATTTAAGTTTGAATATTGATAATTATTTGGCTGCATTTAATGGAGATCATAAAGATGTAGTAATAATAGCTCCTAAAGAAAAACCTGAATATGCTTTAGCACAAACTTCTTGGAATGCTTACAAGGGAGAAGGATTCTTTTTTGTAGAAAAAAACAAAGTGCCAGAACCAGTTAAAAAAGCACTTAAGGCTAGATATGGAGGGGCATATATATATATATTAGGAGATGAAAATGATATATCTAATGGAGTCAAAAGAGAACTTACTAAGTATGGTCATGTAGAAAGGATTCCTAATGGAGAAAATATATATAATCAAGCAGTTTCTTTTGCAAATTATAAAGATATAGGTAAAAATTTTTCTTGGTGGTTTAGTAAAAGAAATAGAGATTTTGGATGGGGAATTACACAACCAGGTCATAATTTTATATTTGTAAATCCTGATAATTGGCAGGTAGCGGTGGCTTCCTCTGTATTATCAAATAAAGGAAAACACGGACCCATGCTTTTAGTATATAAAAATTCTGTTCCTGAGAAGTTAAAAGATTATTTATATAATGTTAAGCCAAGTTATATTTCTTCACAGGCAAATAATAATAATCATGGATGGATAATAGGAAGTAATGATTATATTAGTGATATAAATCAAATTATAATTGATAATCTTTTAGAGGAAGAAAGGAGTCGTTTATAATTATGGCACAAAATACTGACTTTCAACAAGAAATGCAAGAGCAGATGCAGCAACAAATGAAACAAAGGCTTGAAAATCTTCCTAGATTTACTTATAAAGTTACAAGGTTTTTTAAAAATAAAAGTGATTTACAACAAGCTATTGATGATTTAAATAATGGAGGAATTCCAAATCTCAATAGCAAGAAACTTTCAAATAACTATATAGATGAAATATATGAAATGTGTTTTTTATTTAAAATTGAGGGAAAAAAGATTTTAAAAGCAGCAATATACGGAGCATTATTAGGTGGAATATTAGGATTACTACAAGGAATTGGATTTTTATCTTTTCCTATATTAAACCCTATTTCAGCAGGAGGAATGATAGTTTCAACTTTAACATTTTCATTGATTATATCTACAATATGTGCTGCTTTTACAGCTATAGTCTTACTTTATAGACCTATAAAAAAAGTGGATTCATCCTTTTATATGCTTACAGTTTATTCAGATTATGAAAATAAGCAAAATATAGAGGATATATTAAATAAACATGTAACCTTTGAAATATGATTTTGTTATGTGTATTTAAATTATAGATTAAAAAAATTGCATAATTCATTTTTAAATAAAATAAAACACTATCAAATTAGATTCTTTACAAAGATTGATAGTGTTTTATTTTATGAAACTTTAATTGCTGTTTTAAATCTACATTATTATTGTTGATTTTGTTGTTGCTGCTGTTCTTGCATTTGAATTTGTTGTTGAATTTGTTGCTGTTGTTGTTCAGGTTGATATTGAGGTTCTTCACTCATAACATAATTAATTCTACTTTGAAGCATATTTTCACACATTTTTACATTTTCAGCTATTTGATTAAACATTTGTTTTGCATTAGGATCATCTGTATCCATAGAAAAAGTTCTACAATTAGATTCAGTGCTTTTTAGCATTTCCATTGTTTGATTAAGTTTATTAATAACAGTCATTTATAATACCTCCAATATTTATAATTCATTACTTAGTATTTCATAATGTAAATAAATTTATACTAATTAGCAAAGTATACTCATCTTATAAAAGCTCATAATTTAAATATAAAAAATAAAAAGAACTAAGCCATAATACTAAAATATAAAATAAATAACGAATTTTTAAATAAATTTATAAATGAATAAATATTGAGTTAACATTTAATATAAAATGGATTAAATGTTAACTTTTTTATTAGCTTTATTGAAGTTTAAAAAGTAATATGGTAATATTTAAATATAATAATAGATAATTATTATTTGGTAATAATAGCTAAATATATAAAGTTATAATAAATAATTTTTAATTTTATAAATAGATGGAGGAATTGCTATGGAAAATTTAAAGATTAGAAGTAAAATACTTATTATGAGTACGGTCATGTTAATTTTTACAATGATTGTAGGGATAACAGGGTATTATTTTAATACTAAATCTAATAAGTCTATTAAAAAATTATATGAGGACAACCTTATTAGTGTAAAAGCATTAAACGATGCAAGAGCCCAAGCAAGAGGGGCAGAAGCAGATATTTCTAGAATTATTATCTTATCTAAAAATATAAAGGCTCAAGAAAAATTAAAGGCAGATATTAATAAAAGAGTAGGAAACTTTAATAAGGATATTGAGGAATTTAAAAAAGTAGGACTTAATACTGAAAAGGAAAAAGAACTTTTAGATTATATGGAAAAAAATTTAAATGAATTTAGGGAAAAAAGAGAAGAAGTATTTAAGATGGCTAGGGAAGGAAAAATGAATTTAGCTGCTCAAAAGTTTAGTGAATTAAATGAGGTAAATGAAAATTATCAAACAGCGCTTATAGAATTATCAGATTTAAATGTTAAAGAGGCTGAGCAATTTAAAATTCAAAATGATAAATCAAATTCTTTCTCAAATAAGTTTATAACAATAATTTTAAGTTTAAGTATTATTATAGCTATAGTAACTACTAGTATAATATCTAAATCTATAATTAATCCATTAAAGGAATCAGTAAAATACCTAGATAAATTAGCTACAGGAGATTTTACAGAAAAGGTTTCAAATAAACTTTTAAATAGAAAAGATGAAGTTGGTCAATTAACTAATGCAGTTAATAAAATGTATGAATCTATAAAAAATATAATAAGCAATGTTTTAACAGAGATGGGAAACTCAAATAACGTAGTTAATAATATAGATGAAAATATTAATGAATTAGATAAGAGAATACAAGAAAGTTCAATAGCTACAGAAGAATTATCTGCTACCATGGAGGAAACAGGAGCTTCAGCAGAGGAAATGAGTGCAACTTCAGAAGAAATAGAAAAGGCAGTAGAAAATATAGCTTTAAAAGCAGAAGAAGGTGCAAGTAGTGCAGGTAAAATATTAACTAAAGTTGAGGAATTAAAATCTAATGCTATAGAATCACAAAAAAATGCAAATAAAGTTAAAGTTAATATAGATAAATCAACTAAAGATGCTATAGAAAAATCTAAAACTATAGAAGAAATAAATATATTATCTGAAGCTATACTTGAAATAACCTCTCAAACAAATTTATTAGCTTTAAATGCAGCTATTGAAGCTGCAAGAGCAGGAGAATCAGGTAAAGGCTTTGCAGTGGTAGCCGAAGAAATAAGAAAATTAGCAGAACAATCAAGTCAAACAGTAGTTAGAATACAAGATACTACAAAAGAAGTACTAAAAGCTGTAGAGGATCTTAAGAATAATTCAAGAAATGCACTGAATTTTATAGACAGTTATATAGTAAAAGCTCATCAAGATACAGTAAAAGTTTTTGATTCTTATAGTAGGGATGCCACTTATTATAATGATATATCTAATGATTTAAGTGTTACATCAGAGGAATTATTAGCTTCCATAAAGAATATAGTAGAAGTAATTAATAATGTAGCAGATGCTTCTAATGAAGGTGCTAGAGATACTACAAATATAGCTCAAAATAATGAAAAAATTGTAATATCTAGTAAAGATATAGTTGAATTTACAGACGTATTAAAGAATAATTCTCAAAAATTAATAAATTCCGTTGCAATATTTAAAATTTAGTAAAATATAGATGGCTTTTATAAAAAGGTCATCTATATTTTATTATAAGGGGCCGTCTCACTAAGAATAAATCCTACAGTATATTGTATTAATTTTAAATTCGTAAAGCAATATATTGTATGTAAATTTTTTAATGCGACAGCCCCTTATAATATTTTATGTTTTTAAATAAATAGAGTTATTGACTTTAGGAGAGGTTTTACTTCCACTAGAGCTTAGGAAATGGTTACCTAAGGATGTAACTGATTTTCAATTTAACTTTGAAAAAGATGGAAGTATTAGAGCAGATAGTCATCGGATAAATCCAATATTCTCAATCTGAGAATATGTGAATAAAGTATCAAAATGATACAATAGTTTTTCTCAAAATGACACGATTACTTAAAATTTAACATAATTTGATACTTTGACCATTGGCATGAATTTTGCTCATTAATATATGTGTGCATAAAATATATTAATTTTAGGAGGAAGGAAGGCAACATGAAAAAAGAGAAATCACTCAAAAAAGCTACTACTATGTTGTTAATTGCCTTATTTACATTGCCAATAATATTTGCTGGTTGCTCGAATAAAAATCAACAATCAGAAAAAGATTCTGAAAAAGGCAAGACAGTAGTTTATGGTGCAGAATTTCAAGATGAAAAATTAAATCCTATATTAGCTCCAGCTTATGCTAATGATTTAATTTTTAGAGGACTTATGAGATTTGATAAAGATAATAAACCACAATGTGATATTGCAGAATCTTATAAGAAATCTACAGATGGATTAACTTATGATTTCAAAATTAAAAAAGGTGTAAAATTTCATGATGGAAAAGAGCTTAAAGCGGAGGATATTGTATTTACAATAAAGTCAATACAAGATCCTAAAGTTAATACAGAAATGAAACCAGAATTTGAAGAAGTAAGGGATATAAAAGCTGAAGGGGACTATAATGTTAAAGTTATATTAGCTAAGCCTTTCCCAGCACTTTTAGACAAACTAACAATTGGAATAGTTCCAAGGCATGCTCTAGAAGGAAAAGATTTAAATAATGCAGAGTTTAATCAAAAACCAATAGGAGCAGGTCCATTTAAATTTGTAAAATGGGAAAAAGGTAATAATATAACATTATCAAAATTTGAAGACTATTATGATAAAAATAAAACAGGAAATATAGAAAAATTTATATTTAAATTTATACCAGACTATAATGTACGTGCTATGCAGCTTGAAACAGGAGAGATTGATTTAGCTTATGTAGAACCAAGTCAAGTAGCTAAATTAAAAAAATTAGAAAAAATAAAAATATATAATGAAAATACAGCAGATTATAGATGCTTTATGTTTAACATGAGAAAAGAATTATGGAAAGATGTTAATGTTCGTAAAGCTTTTAATTATGCCGTAGATAGAAAAGGTATGGTAGATGGAATATTAAAAGGTTTTGGAGTAGAAGCATATTCACCACTTCAAAAAAATAAATTTAATAATGCTAATGTAGAAAAATATTCGTATAATTTAGAAAAGGCTAATGAATTGTTGGATAAAGCAGGCTGGAAAAAAGGACAAGATGGTATACGAGAAAAGGATGGAAAGAAATTTGAATTTACTTTAACTGCACCAAGTACTGATGAAGTTAGAGTGAAAATAGCTAATTATTTAGCCTCTCAATTCAAAAAAATGGGAGTTACTGTTAAAGTTGCAGCTTTAGATTGGAATGCTATAAAAATAGATGAATGTGAAGCTTTTGTATTAGGATGGGGAAGTCCATATGATTCAGATGATCATACATATAAATTATTCCATTCAAGTCAAATAGAGAATGGTAACAATTTTGGAGCCTATTCGAATCCTAAAGTAGACAAATTATTAGAAGAAGGAAGAACCACAGAAGATGAAGGAAAGAGAAAAGAAATATATGAGCAACTTCAAGAGGAGTTAGCTAATGACCCACCATATAATTTTGAAATTTATGTAAACGCTATATATGCTGTAAACAAAAAGGTTACAGGAATAAAAGAAAAAATATTAGGACATCACGGAGCTGGATTCATATGGAATGCAGAGGAGTGGAAGGTTCAATGACCTTAACGCATATACTAAAAAGATTAGGACAGGGCACATTGATTATATTTTTTTTAAGTATAATATCATTTTTTATCATAAATGCTGCGCCGGGAGATCCGGCGGTAGCTATTTATGGTGGTAAAGCCGATAGATTAACTAATTTAGAAAGAGAGAGAATAGTAAAAAATTATGGGTTAGATAAACCTGTAATGGAAAGATACATAAAATGGTCTGGTCAAATGATAAAAGGAGATATGGGTATATCGTACATAGAAGGGAGACCAGTATCACAGATATTGAAGGAAAAAATCCCAAATACTATGGTGCTTTTCATAAATTCTATACTTTTGATAAGTTTAATTTCAATGATTTTGGGATTAAAGGCAGGATTTAATGAAGGATCTGTGTGGGATAAACTACTTAGCACTCTAAGTATAATATTTTATTCTGTACCACCTTTTTGGTTAGCTCTTATTTTTATATTAGTATTTTCTGTTTATACAGGTTGGTTGCCTTCCTCAGGAAATATGAGTATAGACGGTGAAGGAAATATTTTAGATATACTAAAACATGCTATATTACCTGTAGCAGTAATAGTGATTACTCATGTAGGTGCTTATTCAAGATTTATACAAGAAAAAGTGAAGGAAGAGAATAAAAGCTATTATGTTATGGTAGCTAGAGCAAATGGAATATTAGAAAAGAAAATAAGAAAAGGAATAACTAAAAACGCATTAGTGCCTTTTATAAATTACTTAGGCATAACAATTCCTACTTTCTTTAGTGGATCTGTAATGATAGAAACAGTTTTTTCATGGCCTGGCCTTGGAATGCTTACAGTTAAATCAGCTAACTCAAGAGATTATCCATTGCTTATGGGATCTATATTTATAACTGGGATTTTAGTTGTTTTATGTATGATGGTTACAGATATAATAGAAATAATAGCCAATCCACATCTTAGAAAGTAGGTGCAAATATGAATAAAAAATCTTATAGAATATGGATTATGATTTTTGCAATAATAATATTAAGTTCTGTTTTTGCACCCATAATAACTAAGTTTAATCCTTATGAAGTGGAACTTACAAAGGTGCTTATTGGACCTAATAAAGTGCATATAATGGGTACGGATAGCATGGGAAGAGATGTATTTTCAAGAATATTGTATGGAGGAAGAGTCTCTTTAAGTGTAGCTTTATTATCTGTATTAATATCTACGATTGTAGGAACTTTATATGGTGTCATAAGTGGATATTTTGGTGGAAAAACAGATAGTATTATGATGAGGATATTGGATACATTTTTAGCCATTCCCACATTAGTAATAATGCTTGCTCTTCAATCCATTATAAGAGGTGGTATAGTAAGTATGATTATAATAATGGGACTTACAGGGTGGCTTCAAACTGCAAGAATAGTAAGATCTCAAGTAATGAGTATAAAAAATAAAAATTATGTTAAGGCAGCAAAAGTGCTTGGAACTCCAATCTATAAAATTATGATAAATCATCTTCTAAGAAATAGTTTACCAGCTATATTAGTTATATCCGTTTTAAATTGTGCTCAGGCGGTTTTTACAGAAGTTTCTATGAGTTTTTTAGGTATAGGAGTGCCACAAGGAATGCCTTCTTGGGGAAGTATGCTAAGTTGTGCTCAAAATGATATATTATCAGGTGCTTGGTGGATAGCTTTCTACCCAGGTATATTTACAGTAATATCCATGCTTAGTATAAATTTTATAGGAGAAGGTATTAAGAAAAAATTAGCTGTTTATTAAGATGAAATTTAATTTTATAAGAATATAGTTATTAGACAATTTTACTAATTAACGGATTTTTATAAATAGTTCATTTAACCTTTTAGGAGGGAATAGTTTGAATATTTTAGAAGTCAAAGGGCTTAAAATAGAAGAACACCAAAATAAAAAAATTTTAGTTAATAATGCTGATTTTGAAATAGAAAAAGGAAAGATAACTTGTATAGTAGGAGAAAGTGGTAGTGGGAAGACAATGACAGCCATGTCTATAATAGGAATGCTTCCAGAAGGAGTAAAAGCTACAAAGGGGAAAATAATTTTTAATGGAGAAAATATTTTTAGTTTTTCTAAAGAGAAACTAAGAAATTTTAGAGGTAAAAAAATCTTTTCTATATTTCAAAATTCTATAAATTGTTTTAACCCTTCTGTAATTATGGAAACACAAATATATGATATGATATGTAGCCATTATAATATGGATAAGAAAAGTTTCCAAGAAAAAATTATAAATATAATGAGAAATATTAATTTAAAAAAACCTGAAGTTTTATTAAAACAGTATCCTTTTCAGTTAAGTGGAGGTATGCTTCAGAGAATGATGATTGCATCCGCAATAATTATGGAACCAGATATAATTATTGCAGATGAACCGACTACTGCCTTAGATTTGGTATCTCAAAAAGATATATTAAATCAATTAAAAATGATAAAAGAAAAGTTGAGTACTACAGTATTGATGATAACTCATGATTTTGGGGTAGTGGCAGAAATTGCAGATAATGTGGTAATTATGCGAAATGGAAATATTATAGAAAGAGGAACTGTATATAATATATTTGATAATCCCAAAGAAGATTATACTAAAATTTTAATAGATGCTACATTTAAAAGAGAGGTAACTGATGTATGTTAGAAGTTAAAAATGTAGTGAAAAGTTATAATTCTAAATTAAATTTATTTAAAAAAAACAAGGTAGATTTTAAAGCTATAGATAATGTATCCTTTAGATTAGAAGAAGGAGAAACTATAGGACTTGTTGGAGAATCAGGTTGCGGTAAAAGTACATTAGGAAGGCTTATTTTAAGACTAGAAAATGTTACAGAAGGTTTAATAAAATACAAAGGGAATAATATATGGAGTTTTAAAGGAAAGAAACTAAAAAATTTTAGAAAAGAGTGTCAGATAATATTTCAAGACACCTATTGTTCTTTAAATCCTAATATTAAAATAATAGATTCCCTTATGGAGCCTTTAGATAATTTTTATACTGAATTATCTAAAGATGAAAAAACAAATAAAATAGAAAATATCATAGGATTTGCTAAATTAGATAAGGGTGTATTAGAAAAATATCCTTCATCTATAAGTGGAGGGGAGAGACAAAGGATAAACATATGTAGAGCTTTGCTTTTAGAACCTAAACTTTTAATTTGTGATGAAATAATATCCAGCTTAGATGTATGTACTCAGGTATCAATAATAAGTATGATAAAGGAACTAAGAGAAAAAAGTAATACAGCTATATTATTTATCTCACATGATATAAGTGTTGTGGATTATCTTTGTGATAAGATTATTGTAATGGAATCTGGGAAAATAATAGAATTTATAGAAAATAAAAGGTTAGGCTTATATTCATGTAAAAAAGATTATACAAAAAAGCTTTTATCTTCCGTTCCAATAACCCATCCTTCCAAAAGGGTAAATACTATTTATTAATAGATTAATATGTTAATAATATGACTACTTAATATAAAATTTAGAGTATAAAATCTAAATTTTATTAGAACCTCCTTTGAATAAGAATAGTAATGCTTTGTTTCAAATATGATCAAAGTATAGGCTATTAAACCCCATAATATGTTAAATAATATTGTTAAATAAAATTGTTAAATAAAAAGTGAATATCTAGTGTTAAGTAGTCATATTTTAAAGAGTTGAATATAAATTTTAATGAATTTATGTTCAACTCTTATTTAATATAAATGTTTACTATAAATTTAAATTTTATATATAATATACTAACAAAAACAGTATACAATATAGAGAGATTTATATATTATGAATATTAATTATAATAATTAAAGATGTTAAAATTATTATATGAATTTGTTATAATAGATTATTTGTTTTATAAGTATTTGGGAGGAATATGTATGACTAAAGGTATAAGGATGCTAATAATTTTTTTATTAGTAAGTATAATAATAGCATTTTTTTGTACCTCTTTAATTATGGATGATAGAAAAGAATCAGAAAAGGCTTTTAAAGAATATATAAATTTACTATATACTGTTAAACCTAAAAGTAAGAGCAATAGAAATATGACTTTACAACAGGTATATAAAGAAAATATTTTTGAAGATGTAATGACAGAAAGTGCTTATAATACTTTGTGGAGAGATCAGATTCCATTAGTATTATCACTTATAGCTAATAGAAATAGTTATAATGTAAAAGTTAATAATATAGATATAGAAAAGTATAATAAAAATAAGGATGGAACAACTACTTATACTTATAATGTGGACTTAAATATATTTTCTTCTTTAGATAAAAAACATATGAGAAAAAATTTAAAGGGAAAAGCTACTTTAAAGAAAATCAAATTCAAATGGAAGATTGTAAAAGATAAACAGTTTAATTTAGAAAAAATTCTTTTAGAATAAGGGCGTTAACAACATTTAATGTAGATAATATATCGTATAAGAATATTTAAATGTATTTTAAATAAAGTATAATATGTAAAGAACTTAAAATAAATATTTATCAAATAAAAGTAACACTTATAATTTATAAGTGTTACTTTTTTCATAAAGGGGATTTTAAAACTTTTAATTGTCTTGTATCTTTTGGGGGAGGATACAAGAGTTGCATAAATAATATTACTTAATAATTATTATTTATAAATATTTTATACCATTTATTATCATAAGTCAATGATTAAGAAATAATTTTATTTAATTTTTTTAAATATCATAACTATAAGCAAAACAAAAACAGAAATAAGTGCTGTTATTCCTCCAGGAGAACAATCTAAATAATAGGATAAAAATAAAGCAGATATTACGTCAAATATACTTATAAATATAGATAAAAATAAAGTAATTTTAAAACCTTTTTTAAATTGTAGTGCAGTGGCTACAGGTAAAGCTATTAAGGAACTTAAAACTAAAACTCCAACAATTCTAATAGATACAGATATGGTAGCTGCTACTAAAATAGAAAAAATATAATTTATAAGTTTTACTTTTATATTAGCTACGTTAGCTCCTTCTTCATCAAAGGCTATGTATAAAAGTTCATTATGTAATAAAATTAATGTAAGGCAGGATATTATGCTTAATATAAATACAGTTAAGAGTTCGCCTTTTGATACTGTAAGAATACTTCCAAATAGGAAAGAGTTTATATTACCAGAAGCCTTACCAGAGCTTACTAAGGTTATAGCAATACCTACACTTAAAGAGAGAACTATAGATAAAATAAGTTCTGCATATCTCTTATAATAATTTCTTAAAAATTCTATAAAAACTCCTGCTATGGAAGTAAATACAAATGCGCTTAATATAGGATTATATCCTAAGGATAAGCCTATGGCTATTCCCGCCAAAGAACTATGAGCTAAGGTATCTCCAATCATTGAATATCTTCTAAGCACCAAATAGATACCTATACTAGGACATAAAATGGATATAAATATAGAAATAATTAAAGCTGTTTTCATAAAAGTGTAACTTAGCATTACATCACCTCTTTCAATTTTATGTACTGCTCTTTTGTATAAAGTTTTCCAATACCATCTTCGATTCTAAAAAGATGACTTGAATTAGAAAGAGCTGCAGAAATGTTATGTTCTACGGATAAAACCGTTATATTATGGCAATTATTTAAATGACTTATTATTTTATATATTTCATTTTGACTACTTACATCTATGCCTGTAGAAGGTTCGTCTAATATTAAAAGATCTGGTTCCCCCATTAATGCTCTGGCAATGAATATTTTTTGTCTTTGACCTCCAGATAAGTTCCCTATAAGAGAATACCTGTATTCTGCCATTTTAACAATATTTAAGGCTCGCTCTATAGCAGAGGAATCTTTAATTTTTAATACTTTTTTATGACATTTAAGTACTTCTTCTACAGTAATAGGAAAATCAGAATTGAAATTTTCATATTTTTGAGGCACATAGCCTATTTTGTTATTTTTTAAATTTATATTCCCTAAGGTAGGTTTCAAAAATCCCAATATAAGTTTCAATAATGTACTTTTACCACAACCGTTAGAACCGAGGATAGATACATACTGCCCTTTTTTTATATTTAGACTTATGTTGTCTAAGATATAAGGTTTTTTCTTAGTATAAGAAAAATATAGATTATTTATTTCTATCATATTTTACCTCCAATGATATTTTTATAGATAATTTATTTATTTTAAGTTTTATTTATGATATATTATTAAATGAGTTTAATATTCATTTGCAATAAATGTTGACAATTTTTTAATATATGTTTATATTATACATATAAATGCAAATAGTTTGCAACAACTTATGAAAAATATTAATAGTAATTATGTATAAATAATTATTCTAAATAAGGAGTGATACCGTGAAAAAAATATTAAGCTTTATTTTAATTCTATCCAATATAATGTTTTTTACAGCTTGTTCATCACAAAATAAAGAAAGTTTTTCCTCAAAGGATGGAAAAGTTAAAGTAGTAGTTTCTTTTAATCCACTTAAGGAATATGTAAAAGCTATAGGTAAAGATAAAGTAGAAGTGAAATCTATAATTCCAGAAGGCTCAGAGCCTCATGATTTTGAACCTAAAATAAGAGATATGGAATCTATAGGTAACGCTAATATATTTGTATACAATGGCTTTGGTATGGAATCATGGGTAGATAAAACATTAAATAATATAGATAATAAAGATCTAGTTGTAGTAGAAGCATCTAAAAATGTTACCCCTTTAAAAAATAAGGAATTAGAAGAGGAGCATAATGATGAACATAAAGGTAAAGATGACCATGAGCATGGACAATATGATCCTCATACTTGGTTAAGTATAAATGCTGCAATAAAACAATCAGAAGTTATAAAAGATGCTTTAGTTAAAGTGGATCCTAAAAATAAGAATTACTATGAAAATAACTATAAAGATTTTAAAGAAGGTTTAGAAAATCTATATAATGAATATAAGAAGAAATTTGAAAGTGTAAAGGGTAATCATTTTGTGACAGGTCATGCAGCGTTTGGATATTTATGTAGAGACTTTAATTTGGAACAAAATAGTGTGGAAAATGTCTTTGCAGAAGGAGAACCAACCACTAAAAAAATGCAAGAATTGATAGACTATTGTAAAAAGAATAATATAAAAACAGTGTTTTTAGAAGAGAACGTAAGTGAAGATGTATCTAAGACTTTAGCAAAAGAAGTAGGCGCTAAAGTAGAAAAAATTTATACCTTAACTAAGTCAGTAGATAATAAAGGATACATAGAAGTGATGCAATATAATTTAGAAAAAATATATGAAAGTTTAAAATAATATAAATTATCATAGATCTCTATAAATTAGATATAAACAAAGTTCTATTATAAAAGTCTTTCTTATAATATTATCTTGAAATCCTTATTGTTTGTAAGGAAAATAAGATGATTTTACAAGAAAGACTTTTTAATTTATTCTGTAGTTTTATTTGATGATATATTGCTTTCTTCAATAATATCAATAGATAGTTCTTGTACAATGGATTCTTTTTCTTCTAACTTTTTATCCCGTTCTGAGAATAAATATTTCTTTATAAAAAATATTCCTGCTAAAGATAAAACTCCTAAAAATATTTCAAGAGCAGAGGAGCCGTAAACTAACATTTTTCTAGCTATAGCATAGAGCATCACTTCAACTACACTATTGGGTGTATGTTTTACTAGCATTAAGGCCAATTCTAAAGCTATTACTAATAATAAAAGATGGGATAGAAATTTTTGAAACATGTCATAGGATGGTATGGCATCTAAGGTAAAAATTTGTATGATAAAACTTATAAGGTCTTTAGAACTTAGCAATACAGAAACTATCATAAAAATGGCTAATAAAGTTTCTAACCACATAACACCAGATATTATTTTAGATTTTAAATTTTTTAATTTAATATTGCTATATTTTTTCATTATTATATCAACATCCTTAATAATTTAATAATTCAATTTTTTAATAAACTAAAAAATTAATAAAAAAATAAGTAAGTAAAGTGGTTATAAATACCCTATATAAATTATAATATATACTTGTATTGGTTATCAATAGAAAAGAAAAAATGTATTGAATTATTTTTATTTTCTAAAAATTCAACAAGAGTATAAATTAAGTAATTATTTAAAAAATTAATAAACATAAATTTATAACACAGAATATAATATGAACTTATTAATTTAGTATATAAACGAAAATTTTTTGCAATAAATACATTTTAGCTATTTTTGATTTTAATGTTGATAAAATTTATTTTATTATTTTTACTTTAAGATAAAGAAAAATTAATTATAATACAGGATAAAAATTGGAGGAATTGCTATGAAGAGAGATTCCATAGATAGAAACTTTAGAAAAATAAAAAATTCTTACAATCAAACGGAGGATATAGTTAAGAATTCTAAGATTAATAGTTTATGGGAACAAGAAGCATCCATTAGAAAAAAATTAAAAAAATTAGAAACTATGAAAGAACAAAATATAAGGGATTTTAAAGAGGTTTATAATAACTATTTATATCTTTTAGACTATATATCTAAAAAATTAGTAAATAATTATAATATAAAAAATAATACTGACTTTGATTTTTATGAAATAATAAAAGGTAATAGGAAAAATTATTTAAAATCAGGCATAATAAATGTTCTTGTAACTAGTCATATTCCAATTATAGTGTTTAAAGAATTTGACAGAATATTTCCAATAAATCCTAAAGATGAATATAAAAAAGTTAGACATATGAATAGAAAATTTTATCTTCATTTAGGTGAAACTAATACAGGAAAGACTTATAACTCTATGGAAAGATTAAAGTTAAGTAAAAAAGGTATATATTTATCACCTTTAAGAATACTTGCATTAGAGAATTTTGAAAAATTAAATAGAGAGGGCATAATTTGTAATCTTATAACTGGAGAAGAGGAAATAAAAAAAGAAGAAGCACAACATGTATGTTGTACTATAGAAAAGTTAGATATTAATGAAGAATATGATATAGCCATTATAGATGAGATACAAATGATAGATGATGATCAAAGAGGAAGTGCCTGGACTAGAGCTATATTAGCATTAAGGTGTAAAGAAATACATGTTTGTGGAGCATTAAGCACAAAAGAATTAATAATAAATATAATAGAAGATTGTGGAGATGAATATGAATTAAAAGAATACTTTAGGAATATACCTCTTAAATTTGAAGAAGAGGCTTTTAAACTAAAAGATATAAAAAAAGGAGATGCATTGGTTACCTTTTCTAAAAAGAAGGTTCTTCAATTAGCAGATTATTATAGAGAATTAGGAATAAAAATTAGCGTAATATATGGGAATCTTCCACCAGAGGTTAGAAAAAAACAATATGAACAATTTATAAGTGGAAGTACTAATATATTAATAACTACAGATGCTATAGGTATGGGAGTAAATCTTCCTATAAGAAGAATAATATTTATGGATATTAGGAAATTTGATGGAACTGACATTAGATACTTAACTTCACAAGAAGTTAAACAAATAGCGGGTAGAGCTGGAAGGCTTGGTATATATAATATAGGTTATGTAGCATCCTATGGAAACACTCAAAATTTTGTAAAGGAAATGATAGAAGTATACGATAGAAAAATATACGAAGCTGTAATAGAACCAAGTGAAGCTATATTAGATGTGAAAGGTATTCCACTAAGGGAAAGATTAGCCATTTGGAGCACGAGGGAAGAAAAAAGTTTACTATATAGAAAAGCGGATATAGGGGAGAAAATTTTAGTGTTAGATAGTATAAAAAATTATAAATTGCCAGAAAAATATCAGTGGCAATTATTAAAAGTACCTTTTGATGCTACTAATATAAATGTAATGAACGCTTTTTTAAACTATGTAAATGAGATTTTTATAGGCAATTTTAAAAGCATGTCTAAGCCAAAGCTTAATTCTAAGGATTTATATGATTTAGAATTATATTATCAAAAACTAAATTTATATTATTCATTATCTAAAAATTTTAATTTGGATTTTGATGAAGCTTGGATTTACGATGAAAGAGTCAAATTAAGTATGGAAATAAATAAAGTACTTAGAAAAAGATTCAGTTTTTAAGCATAAAAAGTTTTTTGTATAAATTGCTATATTATTATGTATGCAATATATATTCATTTAACTAATAATTTTACCATAATATTATAAAAAATGTTTAAGGAGTACAGGTGGTTATTTATGAGTTATGAGCACATGACCAGAGAACAATTAATAGTTGAATTAGAAAAGAAAGATAAAATGATTGAAAATATTGCACATTGTGCTAGTATAGATTCTCTTACATCAGTGCTTAATAGAAAAAGAGGACTAGAAGATTTATATAGAGAAATAGAATTAGCTAAAATCAATAAAGAAAAGTTGACTATAGGATTCGCGGATGTAAATAATTTAAAATATATAAATGATAATTATGGTCATATTGCAGGAGATTATGTATTAATAACTTTATGCAATATAATAAAGGATAACATAAGGAAAAGTGATTTTATATTTAGATATGGTGGAGATGAATTCATAATTGTGTTACCTAATACGAATATAAAAGAAAGTGGCATAGTTTGGAAGAGAATACGTAATAAAATAAAAGAAATAAGTAAAAATTTTAAATATGAAATAGGAATGAGCTGTGGATTTGTAGAGTACGATGAATATTATAATAAATCCCTTAAAGAATTAATAAAAATGGCGGATTTTAGAATGTATGAAAGTAAAGTAAAATAACATAGTGTACACAATATTTTCAGATTAATAAAGACCCCATGTATCTACATGGGGTCTTTAACTATAATAATTAATTTGTTGTTTTCACTAGATCATTTTTGGTGCAAATATCTTCTTTTTGAGGCATAAGAATAAATATCCTTGAAATAATATAATATTAGATAGTATAAATGATAAGGAGGAGGAGACAATGAAAAATTTTTTGGTAAAGGTTAGTATAAGCTTCATTTTATTAGTCTGCATGTCAAGTGGCTATGTATTCGCATTTAATGAAGAACCAAAGATTGATAATAATGCAGAAGAAAATAAGATAGTATACTTAACCTTTGATGATGGGCCTAGTAAAAATACTGACAAAGTATTGGACATATTAAATAAATATAATGTTAAAGCAACATTTTTTCTTATAGGCAACCAAATTGAAGGCGAAGAAGATGTTGTAAAAAGGATACAAGATGAAGGACATGGTATAGGGCTTCATACTTATACTCATGATTTTAAAAAGATATATTCTAGTAATAAGGTTTTTATAGATGAAATGATAGAATGTCAAGAAGAAATATATAGAGTAACTAATACTAAGCCGAATATAATTAGATTTCCAGGTGGTAGTGTAAAAAGGTTAAATAAGAAATTTAAAAAAAAATTAGAGGAAAAAGATTTCAAAGTATATGATTGGAATGTAGATTCTCAAGATGGTATAAAACCCAAGATGTCACCTGATAGAATATTTAAAAAAGCTACTGAAAGTAATGCTAAAGAGGAACCTATAATATTACTTATGCATTGTGACTATATGCATAATAATACTTGCAAGGCTTTGCCGAGTATAATAAAATTTTATAAGGATAGGGGTTATGAATTTAAAACTATTAGTGATAAAACTCCAGAATGTTATTTCCCGTTGAAAAAGAATAAATAATTATAAAAAAGAATGTAGTCCTTGAGTGTAACTACATTCTTTTTTATGAGATTTTTATACTTGTACCCTCTTTGTGTCTATTTTTATTATATTTATTTAGAGGTAATCCTAATCATATAACAAAAGAAATTTTGTAGAATAAGACAGAAATATTTGTAGTAGTTACTTTGTTTATACTAAAGTTACCCATTTATTTTACAAGTATTATGGTAAATTATGCAGAGCTACTTTATATAGAAAATTAAAAAATACTGGAAAAGCAACATGATATAGTAGTAAAATAATTAAATTAAAAATAAAGAGGTAGCTTTTAAATTAAGATATCTTTTTTTAATTACTTGTAACAATATGTACAAAGTTTGAATTTTATGTAAATACATTATATAATTAAAGTGGAATATATTATACCGAATAGAAATATAAGGAGGTTATGTTATGTCAGAAAAAATTAAAAAACCATTCTATAAAAAAATATGGTTTTGGGCAATTGTAGTTATAGTTGTAATAGGTGGAATAGCTACTGCTGGTAAAGATGATCCTAAAAGAGTAGGACAAACAAATGCAAAAGTAGAGGAGAAAAAAGAGGAAACTCAAAAAACAAAAACTTTTAAAGTTGGAGACGTTGTAGAATTAAAAGATTTAAAGGTTACAGTAAATAAAGTTTATAACGTTGCAGGAGATGAATTTAATAAACCTAAGGACGGTAATGAATATATTGCAGCAGATATTACACTAGAGAATACAGGGAAAGAAGAAAAAGCCGTATCTTCAATAATGATGTTTAAAATTGTAGATAAAGATGGTAGACAATGTGAATATTCCATAACAGGATTAGCAGCTGCTAAGGCTGGACAAATGGATGGTACTCTTGGTGCTGGAAGAAAGATGACAGGAGCTTATGTTGTAGAAGTACCAAAAGGCACTACTGGATTAGAATTAGAATTTGACAGTTCTTTACTTTTAGGTGGACAAGTAATAGTAAAATTAAACTAAACTAAACATATAAATAAAAACCGTACTAAAAACGTACGGTTTTTATTTAATTCTATTAGAAAAATAAAGAAAAATTAAAGAATATATATAATGAAAATAAGATATATCAATCTATATTGAACTATGCAAAAAATATAAAATTGTAGTAAAATAATAATAAATTCTAATGAAAATTTTAGAAAAATTATATTATATTTATATAAGGAGGTTATATATATGAAAAAGAGAGTTGGTACATTATTAATTGCAATTCTTTTAGTTATTTCAGCTTTATTTATGGTAGGTTGCTCAAATAAGGAGGAAAAGAAGGAAGGCACAAATACAACACAAGAAAGCAATAAAAAAGAAAAGATTAAAATAGCTACTTTAAAAGGGCCTACTGGTATGGGGATGGTTAAACTTATGGAAGAAAATAAAGAAGATTATGATATTTCTTTATTTGATGCTCCGGATCAAATAGTTTCTAAAGTAGTAAATGGAGAAGTGGATGCAGCGGCAGTTCCATCTAATTTAGCTTCAGTTTTATATAATAAAACAAAAGGAAAAGTTCAATTGGTTGGAGTAAATACTCTAGGAGTTTTATATATTGTAGAAAATGGAGATACTATAAAAAGTATAAAAGATTTAAAAGGACAAACTATTTATGCTACAGGAAAAGGATCTACTCCAGAATTTATTTTAAACTATATATTAAAGAAAAATGGATTAGACCCAGATAAGGATGTGAAAATAGAATATAAGGCTCAGCATAATGATTTGGCAACTTTAGTAGCTTCAAAAAAGGTAAATATAGCAGTACTTCCGGAACCTTTTGTAACAACATCAAAAACTAAAAATAAGGATTTAAAAGTACAATTAGATTTAACAAAGGAATGGGAAAAAATATCTGGAGAAGATAAATTAACTATGGGAGCTTTAGTGTTTAGAAAAGATTTCATAGATAAAAATGGAGAAGAAGTAGAAAAATTTATAGATAATTATAAAACTTCTGTAGAGTTTGTAAATAAAAATAAGGAAGAAGCTAGCAAACTTGTAGAGAAGAATGGCATATTACCAAAGGCAAAAATAGCAGAAATGGCTATTCCAAAATGTAATATAGTGTTTATAGATGCTAAAGATTCAAAAGGTTCTTTAGAAAAATTTTATAATATTTTAAAAGAAAATGATCCAAAATCCATTGGAGGAAAATTACCAGATGAGAATTTCTACTATAAGGGAAAATAAAGTAGTTTCAAAACTAGTAAGAAAAACGTTAATAATAATATTTTGGTTATTTATATGGGAGCTTAGCTCCCTTTTTATAAATAATGAAATATTACTTCCAACACCTAAAAAAGTGTTTGAAACTTTAATTATTCTTGGAGCTAAAAAATATTTTTGGCTAAGTGTATTTAAAAGTATAGTAAGAGTGGTTATAGCAATTACTATATCTATAGTATTAGGAATTAGTTTAGGTATAATTGCAGGAACAAATATTTTTATAGAAGAATTATTGGAACCTTTAGTGGTAACTATAAAGGCTACTCCTGTTATGTCAATTATAATAATAGCTTTAGTGTGGTTTAAATCTTCTAATGTGGCTATATTCACCAGTATACTTATGTGCTTTCCTATAGTATATACTAATGTTTTGGCTGGAATAAAGTCTGTGGATAAAAATTTAATAGAGATGGCTAATTTGTATAAAGTTAAAAATAAATATATATTAACTAATATATATATTCCATCTATCAAACCTTATATTATATCAGGTATACTTATGTGTTTAGGAATAGGATGGAAAGTTTCAGTAGCTTCAGAGGTTTTAAGTACTCCTAAGTATTCTATAGGATTAAATCTTTTAAATGCTAAAGCTATGTTAGCTACTGAAGAACTATTTTCTTGGACTATAGTAGTTGTTTTACTTAGCCTTATATTTGAAAATATATTTAAACATTATGTTAAAAAGGTATTTTAAATAAAAATGTTGTTTATCTTTATAATATTAATGCTAATATATTTGCTTAAACACAGTATGTTGTATGCGGATTAAGAATATTTTAATTATGCAATTTTATAAAATAAATGAACCTATATAAATGCAAAAAAGAGAGTTATATCTTTAGCTATATAAAATCGAGATATAATAATCACTTAAATGGAGATAAGAATATGAAAAGACATGAGTTATTATATGAAATACGATTTATAAATGCCTATAAATCCTATGGAGATAAAATAATTTTTAAAGATCTAAATTTAAATTTTGAAAAAAATAAAATAACTGCTATATTAGCTCCTTCAGGATATGGTAAAACAACATTGCTAAATATTATAGCAGGTTTAGATAAGTTAGATAGTGGAAATTTTATTATGAAATCTCAGAGTATATCTTATATGTTTCAAGAAGATAGATTATTACCTTGGCTTACTGTTTACGAGAATATAGCGTTTGTATTAAAATCTAATACTTTTAAATGTGAAATGGAAAATATTATAGATAAGTATTTAGAGTTAGTTAAATTAAAAGAATATAAAGATTATACTTTAGATAAATTAAGTGGAGGTATGAAAAGAAGAGTAGCCTTAGCAAGAGCTTTTGCATATAAAAGTGAAGTTCTTATTATGGATGAGCCTTTTAAAGGTATCGATTTAGCACTCAAAAAGGAAACTATATCCACATTTCTAAAGTTGTGGAAAAAGGATAAAAAAACAGTTATAGTAGTTACTCATGATATAAATGAAGCTAAACTTTTAGCACATAACACTTACTTTCTGGAAAAATTTAATAAATTATAGATTAAGCAAAGATTTATGTCTTTGCTTTTATGTTTTTTATAAGTATTTTATTGTAAATGTTAATCATTTTAGAGAATCAGCAGAGTATGGTACAGATATTGTAAATTTAAAAGATGGAGAAATAATAAAGTATGAAAAATTAATATAAATAATAATTATAGGGACAGTTTTATGATTGTATGTGTATATATGATATGTATTTTAAAACTGTCCTTTATAAATTATTAAAATAAAACCTTTCTAAATGTAGGTGGCATTTGACGGTAATAGATAATAGTGATAATATATAAACAGCAAATGCCAATAATAAAATGTAATATTTTATATAAATAAAAAGTTATTAAGGGAGGAATAAAAATGAAAGTAGCATGTGCAAATAATGGGGATAATATTAGTAAACATTTTGGCCATTGTAAAGGTTTTACAATTTATGAGGTAGAAAATGGAACAATTTTCAAAGAAGGTTTTAAAGCAAATCCAGGACATAAACCAGGTTTGCTACCAGTTTTCTTAAGAGATTTAGAAGTAGATGTTATTATAGCTGGGGGAATGGGAGAAACAGCTCAACAATTATTTAAAGAAAATAAAATAAAGGTTATAGTAGGTGTAGATGGCACATGTAAAAATGTTATAGAAAAATATATACAAGGAGATTTAAAATCTACTGGAAGAGTATGTAGAGAACATGAAGGTTATTGCAATAAATAATTTTAGGGAAAGATTACATGAGTACACAATTAGAATATTTTAAAAAATTAATTGAATAAAAGGGCTATAAATTTACTTTTCAAAAGAAAATAATATTAAAAGTCCTAGTGAACAGTTCTATTCACTTAAATACAGAAGAAATATATAATGAAATAAAAAAAGAAAATGTTGGAATTGCTACAATATATAGAAATTTAAAAATTTTTGAAGAACTTGGTATAGTTAAAGAATTCAATATTGAAGGTATAAATTACTACGAAATGAAGATATTTAGTGGAAAACCCTTGCATATACATTTTAAATGTTTAAAATGTAATAGTATAATAGATATGGACAATAGTAAATTGAATTTAGAATATTTAAAATTAAATAGAGCTATAGAACGTAGTGAGAACTTAGAAATTTATGATGTTAATATGTTATTTTTAGGTTTATGCAGTAGATGCAAGGAGGAAGAAAAATGCCAAGACCAACTAAATTTAGAAGAGTAGAGTTTTTCCCAGAAGATAATTATTTTGTACCTTGGGGAAAACCTAAATGTGAAATACATGAAGTAGTATTAAAAGTTGAAGAATTAGAGGCTATGAGGCTTAAGGACATAGAGGATTTAAACCAAGAACAATGTGCAGAAAAAATGGAAATATCTCGTCAAACTTTTCAAAATATAATAGATAGAGCTAGAAAAAAAGTAGCTATAGCTCTAACAGAGGGAAAGGCAATAAAAATAAGTGGAGGCTATTATACCACTAAATTTTGTAAATTAAAATGTATAGATTGTGAAAAAGTCTATGAAATAAATTATGAACAGGATAGACATAAATGCCCCAATTGTGGATCAGAGAGAGTAATATGCAATAAGAAAGCTAATTTTTGTAGAAGGTGGTGCAAAGGACAAAATAGAAAAAATCAACATGAAGAAAGTAAAAATAAGTAAATTAATAAAATAAAGTGTTGCTTATTTTGATGTATTATAGCAGTTTATTATTTTAAAATAAATATGGAGGAATTTAAATGTCAAGAGTGGTAGAGTTTCATAAAGAAGGATTTAATTGTGCTGAATCTATAATAAAAGCTTTAAATGAAGAAAAAAATCTTGATATTCCGGTATCTATGGCAAGCCCTTTTGGTGCTGGAATGACAGTTGGAAGTACTTGTGGAGCTATTACTGGAGCTTTAATGGCTTTAGGTGCAATTAAAGGTAGACAAGAGTGTAAAAATAAGAATCAATCTTTGGCTTTGGCAAAAGAAGTTATGGCTAAAGTAAAAGAAAAGTATGATACATTTGACTGTAGAGAATTAAAGAAAAAGGGAATATCTTGTGATGAGATGATAGAATTTGCTTATAATGTAGTAAAAGAATATATATAATCTAATATATAAATAGGATTAACATTGGTGTTATAATGTTAATCCTATTTTAAAGTTTAATTTCACCTGTAACATTTTGAAATCATATAATGCTATGAGGTGATTTTATGAGAATTTTAAAAAAAGGTGATAGAGGATCAGAGGTTATGAAAATTCAAGCAGTACTTCAAAAGATAGGTTATGACGTAGGTCCCATAGATGGAATATTTGGAAGTAACACAGAGGAAGCAGTTAGAAGGTTTCAGCAAAATAACGGTTTGACAGTGGATGGGATTATAGGTCCTAGAACTTATGAAGTATTGAGTAAGTTTATGTTAGGTTATAATAGTTATATTATAAGGCCTGGAGATACTTTATATGATATAGCTAAAAGACATTATACTACTGTAGATAAAATATTAATTGCTAATCCTAATATAGATCCTAAAAATCTTATTATAGGTGAAATGATAATAGTTCCTGTAGGCATTGATATAGTAGATACTAATATTAATTATACCTATGAAATTATGGAAAATGATATAATGGCTTTAAAAGCAAGATATCCTTTTATACAGGTAGGTATTGCAGGAAAAAGTGTTTTAGGAAAAAACTTATATTATATAAAATTAGGAGATGGCCATAATGAAGTGTTTTATAATGGAGCTCATCATGCATTAGAGTGGATAACTACACCATTACTTATGAAATTTATTGAAGATTTTTCTAGAGCCTATAGTGAAAATGGTGAAATAAAGGGATATAATATAAATGATATTTGGAATAGAAGTAGTATTTATATAATGCCGATGGTTAATCCAGATGGAGTAGATTTAGTTATAAATGGACTTCAAAACAATAATCCTTATTATGATGATTTAATAAAGTGGAATAATGGAAGTACAGATTTCTCAAATAATTGGCAGGCTAATATAAAAGGAGTAGATTTAAATCATAATTATAACGCTTCTTGGTATGAATCTAAAATGGCAGAGGAATCTTATGGCGTTTATGGTCCAGGACCTACTAGGTATGGAGGACCTTTCCCAGAATCAGAGCCTGAAAGTAGAAGTGTTGCTGATTTTACAAGAAAACATAATTTTAGACTAGTATTAGCTTATCATAGCCAAGGACAGGTAATATTTTGGACTTATAGAGATATAATTCCACCAGGTTCAAGAGAAATTGGAGAGTTATTTTCAAAAGTAAGTGGTTATGAACTTTCAGAAACCTATGGAATTTCATCTTATGCAGGTTATAAGGACTGGTTTATATCAGAGTATAAAAGACCAGGTTTTACTATAGAAGTAGGAAAAGGTGAGAATCCATTACCTATAAGTCAATTTGACCAAATATATGAAGATAATATAGAGATACTTTTATTGGCACCAATTGTTTAATTAAAGCTTAATCTATCTACGTATTAATCTATAACCTATATATTGCTGTCAAACATTATAAACTATTGTATATTAAAATTATAGATAATACTATGTACATTATATAGGAATGGATATTTATGATTAAATTTTTAATGATTATCCATTCCTTATATATTTAGATGAAAACGATATGGATATATTAATTTAAATAACGGTATAAAATAAGAATTAATATATAGGAAAACAGAAATAGTAAAGAGAGTTAAGATATAAGAAATCAGATAGTAAAGAAAAAATATTAATATAAAAATAATAAAAATAAAAGTTAGGAGGAGTAAAATGTTAGACTTGGCTTTATTAGGATGTGGAGGAGGTATGCCTATTCCAGATAGGTTTTTATCTTCCCTTCTTATAAATTATAGAGGAAGAAAAATACTTATAGATTGTGGAGAAGGAACTCAAGTATCTATGAAAATATTGGGTTGGGGCTTTAAGTCCATTGATATTATTTGTATAACTCATATTCATGGGGATCACACAGTTGGATTACCGGGGCTTTTGGCTACTATAGGCAATAGTGGGAGAAAAGAACCTTTAACTATAATAGGTCCAGAAGGAATAAAACAAGTAATAAGTGGATTTAGAACTATAGTGCCCTATTTGCCTTATGATATAAATATAATAGAAAATCCTAAAGAGTCATTAAAAATAAGGCTAATTAAGAATTCTGTGGAAGTATTAAAAGGACATAATAATAGTTTTATGGAAAATAAAAGTTCAAAAGACTTTGCAAGAAAAAAAGAAGTTAATACAGATGGATGTGGAGACCATAATGATATACTAAGTTGCGATATAGAAATTTCTACATTGGAATTGGAGCATTCGTGTCCTTGTATAGGATATAAATTTTATGTTAATAGAAAACCTAAATTTAACTTAGAAAAAGCGGAAAAAAATAATGTCCCAAAGTTTTTATGGAGTAAGCTTCAAAAGGGAGAAAATATAACTTATGAAGGCATAAAGTATAATCCTAATATGGTTATGGGAAGAGGGCGTAGAGGAATAAAATTAAGTTATATTACAGACACAAGACCTATAAATTCAATAATCAAATTTATAGAAAGTAGTGATTTGTTCATATGCGAGGGAACTTATGGACAGGATGAAGATTTACATAAAGCCATAAAAAATAAACATATGACTTTTAGAGAAGCAGCTAAATTAGCTGCTAGAGGTAATGTGTCACAACTTATGCTAACACATTTTAGTCCATCTATGATGGAGCCAGAAAATTTTAAACAAAATGCCGTAGAAGTTTTCCAAAATACTGTAATAGGAAAAGATAGATTTGTTAAGACATTATGTTTTAGGGAATAGATATATTTATATTGAAACATAATTTACTACGTGATAAAATATGCTTATTATAAAATAAAGAATATAGTTTTAATTAAATGTGAATGAAGATTATTGAAAATATTTATAATAACTGAAAAACAGAGAACAATTCGGTTAAGTACTTATTTTGAAATTTTAAGTTTAAATATAATAATCGGACACTACTCTGGATAGAATGCTTAAATATAGCATTAAAAAAGAAGCCTATATTTTAATTTAGTAGGTTAGCTTTTTAGTTAAAAGGACAGAGGTAAATTTAGTTTTGTTTGTTACACAAATATAGAAAATTTACTACTGTCCTTTTTGTTTTTAAATTTTTATATAAAAATATTATATTCATAGGATTAAGTTTTTTATTAAGGAAGGTGAATAAAAATAAGATAAACTTTAATTTTAAAATTGCATATTTTTTACATTTACTATATTAAAATTAAATCTATTTTAAGATATCTACTTAATTTCAGTAAAAACTAAAGAAAGGAAGAATTTTCACATGAAAAATACTAAAGAAGAAAATTTGCAAAAAAATCTAGGATTATTTGATGCTATAGCTATAGTCATAGGAATGGTTATAGGATCAGGTATATTTTTTAAACCATCTATAGTTTTTCAAAATGCTGCTTCACCAATGCTAGGTATTTTGGCTTGGGTAGTTGGAGGAATAATTACCATGGCATCTGGACTTACCGTAGCAGAAATCGCTTCAGCTATTCCTAAAACTGGAGGAATATTTGTTTATATTAAAGAATTATATGGAGAAAAATTTGCATTTTTATTAGGATGGGTTCAATCAATCATATATATACCAGGATCAGCAGCTGCTTTAGCTATAGTACTTTCTACACAGGTTACTAGTTTTATACCGTTAACAGCTAATGAACAAAAAGTTTTAGCTATTACATTCATAATATTTATAATGATTTTAAATATTATATCTACTAAATTAGTAAGTAAAATGCAGGGAATAATAACTATTGCTAAATTAATTCCTATAATTGCTATAATACTTTTAGGATTTATAAAAGGTACAGCAAAAGGGCTAACTTTAAATGTTACTTCTTCAAGTACTATATCAGGATTTGGCGCTGCTCTTTTAGGTACGCTATGGGCATATGACGGATGGATAAGTGTAGGAAATATGGCAGGAGAGCTTAAAAATCCTAAAAAAGATTTACCACGTTCTATAATAATTGGGTTGAGTACTACCATAGTAGTATATGTACTTATAAATTTAGCTTTAATTAAGATAGTACCTATGGATGCAATAATAGCTTCTGAAAAACCAGCATCAGATGCAGCTATAGTATTATTAGGTAATGCAGGATCAAAAATTATTTCAGCAGGAATATTAATAGCTATATTTGGGGCTTTAAATGGATATTTAATGACAGGAGTTAGAATACCTTTAGCTATGTCTCAGGATAAAATTATACCTTTTAGTAATTTTTTTAGTAAGGTTCATAAAAGATCAGGAACACCAGTTAATGCATTTATTTTTGAGGCAATATTAGCTTGCTTATATGTATTATCAGGGTCCTTTAATATATTAACTGATTTAGTTATGTTTGTATTATGGCTTTTCTTTACTATGACTGTTGGAGGTATATTTATTTTAAGAACTAAATTTAAACATTTAGAAAGGCCATATAAAGTACCTTTATATCCAATAGTACCTCTTATAGGTATAATAGGTAGTGTATATATAATAATAAGCACATTAATAACAAATACTTTTTATGCTTTATGTGGAATAGTGATAACTTTAATAGGGATACCGGTTTATAAATATGTTAAAAATAAAAATAATCCGTAATAAGGGATTATCTTAATAAAGTAGAGTATAATATATAAATGTAATATTTGTGCTAAATTTAATTTAAAAATATGATTAAAGAGCTATGTTGAAATTAAATTGATTTTGAAATAGCTCTTTTTAATTTTATGGACTTAATAAGCTAATATGGTTGTTCATTGCAAAAGATTTTAGTATTATTAAGA
Source organism: Clostridium sporogenes (assembly GCA_019933195.1). Classification (NCBI taxonomy): domain Bacteria; kingdom Bacillati; phylum Bacillota; class Clostridia; order Eubacteriales; family Clostridiaceae; genus Clostridium; species Clostridium sporogenes. The sequence continues at coordinate 758,923 of CP082942.1, read as the reverse complement.
GTGTAATTTTAAAAATTTATAAAACTATTAATTAAATAATATATAGGAGGTTATAAGATGGGATTATTTAGTGGACTAATGGGAAATGCTTCAGAAGTGAATATAATGGAGGTAGAAAAAGAATATAGTAATATATTAGCTGAAAATGAGAGAGTGGAAAAATCTTATAGGTTAATCCGCGATATTTTTATTTTTACGAACAAAAGATTAATTTTAGTAAACAAGCAGGGAATGACAGCTAAAAAAATCGAATATCATTCTATTCCATATAAATCTATAACACATTTTAGTATAGAAACAGCAGGGAATTTTGATTTAGACGCAGAGCTTAAAATATGGATTTCAGGAACTCAACAGCCTATAGAAAAACAATTTAATAAAAATTTAAATATATATGAATTACAAAGTGTGTTAGCTAACTACGTTTTAAAATAATTGAGTTTTATTAATAATTATTTTAAATATTGAAGCTAAAGTGAACAAATTAAATAAAATTATTATAATTTGTAAAAGGAATTTTTAGTTTATAATATAAGTAATGAGGAGAGTTTATTACAAATTAGTTTTTAAAGGCCAGGCTAATATAAACTGTGCTTATTTAAAAATAATAAAGGATTAACAATATGGAAAGAAAAAAATTAATAATTATATTTAGATATATAGCTATATTATTTCTTATATTTGGTATAGCTTCCTTTAAAAAAGAAAATGTTACAACTAAAACGGTTATTTTAATACTTTTATTTATTATGAATAATCAAATTAGATTTTTTATTTTTAATAGAAATAATAAATTAGTTTTTATGTCTATAATTTTAGAGTGTATCTTAGCTTATATTGGATACACTAATTATTCTGGAATATTATTTTTTTATTTTTTTACAGATATTTTGGACTCAGCTCTTTTTCTCAATAGTAGATTATCTTATTTAACCGGCTTCATAGTGTTAATTATAGTTATGTTCCTTGGATGGAATTTAAATTTAACAGAGATTTTATCTGTAGTAACTTCTTTTATTATGTTGTTTATACTAGCTACTTATATAAAAGAAGAAAACAGTGGAAAATTAAGAGCACAAAAGCTATATGATAAACTAAGAATTTCAGAGGGAAAATTAAAAAAAGCTAATAAAGATTTAGAAAGTTATGCAAATTCTATAGAAGAGCTTACAGTTCTTCGTGAAAGAAATAGAATATCTAGAGAAATACATGACAGTGTAGGACATAGTTTATCTACAATGATAATACAATTAGGAGCCATAGAAAAGATTGCTGAAAAGGATGGAAAACTCACAGAAGAAATGGCAAGAAATTTAGGTGAGTTTGCTAAAAATAGTTTAGGAGAAGTAAGATGTGCCGTAAGAGCATTAAAACCTAGAGAATTTGAAAAATATGAAGGTATATTAGCAATAGAAGAACTTACAAAGAACTTTGAAAAACTTACAGGAGTAAAAGTAAATTTAGGATTTTCAAAAGAAAAATGGACTCTTAATTCAGATCAATGCTTTGTTTTATATAGGGTAGTTCAAGAATTTTTATCCAATTCTTTAAGACATGGAAAAGCTACAAGAGTAGATATATTTATGGGATTTAATGAAGAAAATTTAATAATAACCCTTAGAGATAATGGACAAGGATCAGATAAAATAGAAAAAGGTGTAGGATTGAAAAGTATTTGGGAAAGGGTTAATGAATTAGGAGGAACTGTAACATATAATAGTAAAAAACAAGAAGGATTTTTATTAAAAGTAGTATTATATCCACAAATTAATGGGACCTAATAATTTTCATTATAAAATTTAGAGAAGATTAATTTAATGAGGAGAATAAAAAATGAATAAAGTTAATGTTATAGTGGTGGATGATGAAAAATTAATAAGAGAGGGATTAAAAATAATTCTTTCTACCTATGAGGATATTGAAGTTGTAGGTGTGGCTTCTGATGGCAGAGAAGCACTAAATTTATGTAAAGAAGATGAGATACAGGTAGTTTTAATGGATATTAGAATGCCTAATTGTGATGGAGTATTAGGGACAAGAATTATAAAAGAACAGTTCCCAGATATAAAAATATTAATATTAACTACATTTAATGATAAAGAATATATTCATGAAGCCTTAAAGTTTGGAGCTTCAGGATATTTACTAAAAGATAGTTCTAATGATTTAATCTATGAAGGTATAAAAGCCTGTATAAAAGGAAATATAGTGGTTCATCCAGATGTAGCTAACAATATAATACTTAATACTAATTATGGAAAAGAAGTAAATCAGGATGATATTAGTTTAAAATATAATCTTACAGAAAGAGAACTTAATATAATAAGGGAAATAGCTAAAGGACTTTCTAATAAAGAAATAGCAGAGAAGATATATCTTTCTGAAGGAACCGTAAAAAACAACATAAGTACTATACTTTCCAAATTAGATCTAAGAGATAGAACACAAATAGCTATATTTGCTTTTAAGAATAATATAGTCAATTAAATAATAAAATTTATAAGCTTTAAACAAACTGATTAGTGACTTAAGTCACTAATGTTAGTTACTTAAGACAATGGTAAAACTTCCTTAAATTTTCTATTATATAATTAGAAAGTTTAAGGAGGTTTTTTTATGAATATAATCGAGGTGAATAATGTTACAAAACGATTTAACGATAAATTAGTTTTAGATAATATAAACTTTAAAATCCAAGAGGGGGAAATATTTGGGCTTATAGGTCCTAATGGAGCAGGTAAATCTACGCTAATAAATATAATGACAAGTATTTTAAAACCTACATCAGGAGATATAAAAATTGGAGGATATTCTATAATTAAAGAGGCTTTAAAGGCTAAAGAATATATAGGGTTAGTACCACAAGAAATAGCTTTAATAGAAACTGTATCTGCTATGGACAATCTTGAATTCTTTGGAAGTTTATATGGGCTTAAAGGAAGGCTTTTAAAAGAGAGAATAGATGAAGCATTAGAAATTATAGGGCTTAAAGAAAAAAGAAGTGAAAAAGTTAAGAAGTTTTCTGGTGGTATGAAAAGAAGATTAAATATAGCAGCAGCTATAATGCATCATCCTAAAATACTAATAATGGATGAGCCTACAGTAGGAATAGATCCCCAATCAAGAAATCATATATTTGAATTTACAAGAAAGATGAATAGGGAAGAAAAGACCACTGTAATTTATACATCTCATTATATGGAAGAGGTTGAAATGCTTTGTAATAACTTATTTATAATGGATTTAGGAAAGGAAGTAGCTTATGGAAATAAAAATTATATAAAATCTATGGTAGGCGACAAAAATATAGTTGTTTTAAAAATACAAAATTATACAGGAGAGACTATTTTAAATATTAGATCTATAGAAGGTGTTGTTGAATGTGAAGAGGAGTCAGGCCTTATTAAATTATTGGTTCATGAAAATAATTTTCAATTAAATAATTTACTTAAAATATTAGAAAATCAAAATATAAAAATAAAGGGAATAAATTTTGAAGAACCTACATTAGAAGAGGTATTTTTAGCATTAACAGGTAAAAAACTTAGAGATTAGTCATCTTAATATTAACAAATTGTGTTATTGATTTAGAAAATTTTATATTTAAAATATTGAAACGAGAAATTTATAAGTAAATTAAATTTTATAAAGGAGGGAAGAGTGTGAGGCTAAAAGCATTTATAAAATTAACTTTAAGATCTGTATTAAGAGAATTACCTATTATGATATTTACTTTTGCAATATTTCCCATAGTTTTAAGTTCATTATATGGATATTTTCAAAAGGATATGTTCAATCCTAAAAATGAAATAGATAAAATAGCAATTTATATAGAGGATAGGGATAATTCTAAATTATCTAATGAATTTATAAAATTTTTAGGAAGCAATGAGTTAAATGAATTTATAGACATCAAAAAAAGTAAGGAAAAAGCTATAGAAGAAGTGATAATTCCAAAAGGATATGAAAAAGGCATTATAGGAGATAAAGAAATTATAATAAAGATAAGTGAGAGAAAAAAAGATAAGGAAGTAGTTTCTAAAATATTAAAGGAATTAATAGACAATTACACCAGAGAAGTAAAAAATAATTTTACAATAGAAAACAACATAAACAAAATGGATATTTCTAAAGAAAAAAAAGAACTATTATTAAAGGAGACATCAGAAGATATTACTAGAATATATAAAAAAGATGCTATAAAAAATTCAATAGTAAAAAGTACAAGAAATTTAACTTCCTATGAGTATTATTCAGTGTCTATATTAAGTTTTATGTTTATAGTAACTATAGCTTCATTGTGTAATGGATATTATGAAGAAAAGAAAAAAGGAGTTTTCAAAAGAACACTATCTACAAGTATAAGCAAAGTTGAATATTTTAGTTATTCATTGGTTTCTTGGTACATTTTTGCAGTCTTATTTAATTCAATATATATACTATCTTATAGACTTCTAGGATTGTCTTTTAAAGGTAATATAGGACTTTTATTATTAATAATACTCGCTAAAAGTTTCTTAGAGGTGGCTTTATCTTCCATAGTAATATCTTTTTTCAAGGAACAAAAGATGGCAACCATATTTTTAAATACAATTGTTATAATAAGTGTAAGTTTAGGTGGCGTATTTTATCCATTAGAGAAAGTTATTAATAGTTTTAATAAAATATTTAGAATTATAAGTGATTTTGCACCTAATGTACTTATTATAAAAACCTATAAAAGTTTTTTAATTTATAATTCCTTTGAAGCTATTAAGTATTATTTAATTATATTTATTATTATTTCCATAATTTTATATTCTATTAGTTTTCTAAAGGTTAGTATAAAATGGGGGGATTAGTATGAAAATTTTAAGATATGGATTTATACAATTCAAAAGAATGATAAAAGATATAAAAGTTATAGGTTTTATGCTTATTATGCCCCTAGTAGTAATAAACATAATTAATTTTGCAATTAAAAGTGGTGGTGGAAGCACTATTATGGTTGATGTAGCTTTTAATGTAGAGGATACCGGAAAAGAGGGAAAACAGCTTTTACAGAAAGTTAAAATACCTAAAAAATCTATATTTTATAATAATAAAAATAAAGCTATGGAATCCTTAAATAAAAATGATGTAATGGCTATATATGAAATACCTAAGGATTTTTCAAAGAAGATTAAAAAAGGAGAAAAGCCAGAAATAAAAGCATATAAAAAAGAAATTGGTAATGGAACTCTACCTATTGAAAATTCATTAAACAATAATATAAATAAAAAAGTAAAAGAAAATTTATTAATAAATAAAAATATTATAAAAAGTAAAAATGAGATAGATAAAAACAATATAAAGACAGTTATAGAAAATACTAAAAATGTAGAAGATGGAGTATTCTTAGTAATAAGTCTTATAATAAATTTTATAATTTTTTCAGCTAATAATGTAAGCTCAGAAATATTAAATTTTAAGAAACAGAACATATTAAAAAGGGCTATAACTACTTCTAACAGAGGGTTTGAAATAATAGGGGGAATATATATGGGGATGATATTAATTCAGATCTTCATTTATATGTCTGTTTATGTATGTGGCAAATTTATAGTAGGATATTCCTTTGAAAATTTGTTTTTTATACTTATAAATACAATGGTGGCTAGTATATTTTCAATAAGCTTCGGTGTTTTTGTAACTAGATTATTTCAAAATGAATCTGTAGTTGCCCTTGTAGTTAACATAATAGGTATAAGTACAACATTTTTAAGTTTATATTCTATGGGATTATCCATGAGTAAACCTTCTTGGATATTGTTAAATATAGGGAAACTCACTCCTCAATATTGGATATTTGATAGCATAAAAAATTCTAGCATATTTCCTAATATATTTATAGTAATGCTTATGTCATTAGTATTATTTACTGCAGGGAACATTAAAGTAAGAGATTTTGCAACTAATTAATATGTGGAGGTGATTTGTGTGAAAAGATCAAATAAGATTTTGATTATAGGTATATTCATTATTATGATTATTACCAGCTTAAGATATTTATCAATACAATTACCAGAATATATTTTAGGCTTTGGCTATGGAATAGGCATTGCATTTGAGTTAATTGATGCATATTGACTAAACCATGATATTTCAAAGATTCAAAATTTTAAAAGAAACTTTATAAAAAGGTGCTTGAATAAGTAAATTATGATTTAAATAGTTTACCTTCAGTATATTAAAAAGGGATATGTGGCTATAAAGGCAACTCAATTCGCTAAGAGATTCTAAATTTGTTTTTGTAAAATATATTGAAAAAAATAATAACTCGCTATTGGCTCAAACAATCAGTAACCAAGGGAAGGTAGAATAACTCTTTAAGGCTCTAAAAAGATTTTCGTTAGAAAATTAATGCGTAGCATGACAAAAATGTATTTTTATAACATTTATATAAATTAAAATTACACTGAACTCTATTTGCGTTAGCAAACAAATTTAATATAATAAAGCTAATAGATTCAATAAGTTTTATTGTATAAATACATTATTTATAGTTGTAAATGTCTAATATAAAGTGTTTTTCATCTTATAATATAAAAAGAAATTATAATATATTTAACAAAAATCTTCTGGCTACGCTGATTATTGTGACTAAAATCAATGCTTTTTACATGGGAATACAAATTAATTATTATTGAAAGTCTACGACTGAGATATCACTTTTTTAGCCATTTACATATGAAATTTAGATTTGATTTTATAGTTTTTAAACTTAGTTGAAGTCATTAAATTTAAAGATTTTGTATAAAGAAGTGGAACAAAATTATCCTTTAGTCGGTTTTGTCTCTCGTCAAAAATTATAATAACATTTTTTAAAGGTATTAAAACAATAAATAATTTTAGAGAAAATAGATATCTAGAAAAATAATTAGAATACTTTATTTGTGAACTAATATTTAAGCGTGAAGTAAACAGGACGTTTACTTATCTCTGCTGCCACAGGACGTGGCATTAGAGCGTTAGATTAAATATTAGGGCACAAATATTAGCATTCTTTATTTTTATAGCTATCTATTGAACAAAAGTATTTATTGTTTTAATTCTCACCCTTTAAAGGTTGTGTTAAGTCATAATTTCTTTATCTTATGTAAGTTATTACATTTTCATTTCTTTTAGGAGCTTTAGCTTCACTTGTGTTCTTATATCCTAAAGCTATTCCAAAATAAGGCTTATATTCATTAGGTGTATTTAATCTTTCCATGATTTCTTTATTTTCAAAGGCTAGTGAAATAAGCCCTATCCATAAAGAGCCTATATTTAAGCTTTCAGCAGCAATTAACATATTTTCTATTGCAGCAGAACAATCAACTAGAGGAGAATAAGTACCTTCTTTTCCTGATACTATAACTAGAGTAGGTGCACCATGAGTCAAATCAAGTTTTTCATTATTACCCATATTTCTAAAATTTTCATTAGGTGAATCTTTTAGTTTTTCTTTAGCAATATTACTCATTTTAGCAATTAAGTCTCTATTTTGAATAACAGTAAAATGCCAAGATTGATGATTGCAACCAGAAGGTGCATATATTCCAGATTCTAGAATATGTTGAAGTTCTTCTTCTTTTATTTGCTCAGATTTATAACTTCTTATACTTCTTCTATTTTTTATAGTTTGTAATACAGTATTCATATAAAATCCTCCTATAATTAATATATAATTTGTTTAATAATTTTAATATTGATTTATAGTAGCTGTTAACTAGAACATTTTGTAAACTAATGAAGTGAAAATCAATATTAAAAGATAATAAAATATAAACTAATGTTATTTATATTAATTGTAACATAAGTTAATGTAAATTTTTATAAGGATTTAATATAATTATTAATGTATAAAACTAAATTATTTGGATATAAAATATATAATAACCTTAGTTTTATAATAATATGATACAAAAATTTTAATAATATAAAATGTAAGTTAATTAATGGGTTTTATGGTTTATTACTATATGAAGTGTGTTATATTTTATTTATATATGGTTTGCATAAATGATTTAAAGGTAATATTTCATAATCATTAATATAAATAATTATGAAATAATATTATTAATAGGCTTATAGAAAAGGACTTAAAAGAGCATATATTAAAAAAACTATTTGAAAGTTTTATTCATATAAAGACATATATATGTTATAATATATGCTCTTATTTTTAATATTAAAATTATCTTTTTTCGTTAGATAACATTTCGCGCACAATTTTTAAATATCTTTGGGATACTTCAGGACAGGCTGTTAATAAGGTATCTATTACGTAATCAATATTGGTATCATCTATTTTTTTTGCAGTTGTATCTTCATCAATAAGCATATCTTCACCATCAAGAGAATTATATATTTCATCTACTATTGGTAATTTCATAACTTTTTCATTTTCTATACAATCTTTACTAAAATATAGATTTTCATCTGTAAGTACAAATTGACCGTAAGTATATTCTTTTTCTATATTTTTGATATCTAAATTCTCACAAGGATATTTTGTATGTTCTACATGCTTTATATCTAATTTATTTCTATCTTCTTTTCGAGTGAGTACAGTTCTTATTTCTAACTCTAACAATCTTTTTTTCATTTTTTCAGAAAGAACTTCTCCGAATTCAGAAATAAATCCTTTCATAGCTATAGTTTTTTTCATGTTATAATTTTTTTTCATTAAAACTACTCTCCTTATACTAAACTATTTTTAAGCAAGGATTCGGTAAGCTTTATAAAAGTTTAATAAAAATTTTATATAATATAAAAACCACCTTAATAAAGGTGGCGTGGTTTGCTATTTATATATTAAAATATTTAATATATTTTATATTACAAAGTTATATTATAGCTTTATAACATTAGCAGCTTGAGGACCTTTTTGACCTTCTTCTACTTCGAATTCAACTTTTTGTCCTTCTTCAAGGTTTTTTCTTGGTTCATCTCCTTGGATAGCTGAGAAGTGAACGAATACGTCTTTTTCACCTTCTACTTCTATAAATCCAAATCCTTTTTCTGAGTTAAACCATTTTACTGTTCCAGTTTTCATTGATTGACCTCCTAGTGTAAAACATCATGCTTTACTAATTAAATTTTATTCTATAATTATAACATATTATTAACAAATAAACAAATATAAATGTTATATTTGTTTATAAAAATATTTTAATCTGAATTAAAGACCATGAATATGACTAAAATGGAAGTAATATTTATGTTAATGTGTGATATTATTAGAGTTTTGTAACTTATAAAGAGTATATACAAATGAATTTTTATTTAAGTATTTTTATTGTGTCAAGTATGGTAGGTATATAAATATATTTACATTTAACTTAAAATTAGAAACCGTACTTTACAGAATAGGATTTTTTAAAAATTTTACTTTTTTGTTCTATTACTTTTATATTATAATAAAGTTAGAGAAAATTTATATGAAGGCAGGAGAATTATATGTACAAAAGAATGGATGATTTAATTTGCAATAAAATTTTTAAATATTTTAGGGATATAAGTAATATACCTAGGGAATCAGGAAATGAAAAAAAAATTAGTGATTATCTTTTTAACTTTGCAAAAGAAAGAAATTTATGGGTTATTCAAGATGAATATTTAAATATAATTATAAAAAAGCAAGCTACAAATGGATATGAAAAAGCAGCTACTATTATATTTCAGGCGCATATGGACATGGTTTGTGAAAAGATTAAGAAAAAAGTACATGATTTTAAAAAGGATCCAATAGAGTTTAAAATAGAAGAGGATATGCTTTATGCAAAGGATACAACCTTAGGCGCTGATGATGGAATTGGATTAGCTTATATGTTAGCTATATTAGATTCCAATGATATTAGCCATCCCAATCTTGAAATGCTATTTACCACTGAAGAAGAAACTACTATGATAGGAGCATTAAATTTTAACCATAATTTATTTGAAGGTAAAGTTCTCATAAATATAGATTCAGAAGAAGAAGGGAAAATTTTAGTAAGTAGTGCTGGAGGCATAGATATTAAACATAATATACCCATAAAATCTGAAAATGCAAAAGAAAATTTACAAGCTTTTAATATAGTAGTAGAAGATTTAAAAGGGGGACATTCAGGACTTGACATCCATAGAGAAAGAGGAAATGCTATTAAAATATTAGGAAGAATACTAAAGGATTTAAGTTATAGTATGGAATATTCTTTAGCTTTTATGCAAGGTGGAAGCAAAACTAATAATATTCCCGTAAATGCTAATGCGAAAATTTTAATAGAAAAAAGTTATGAATATAAATTAAAGGAATTTATAAAATTTTCGAATAATAAATTAAAAGAGGAGCTATATCTAAAAAATGATAATATAAACATAAAATTGAAGGATTCTATTGATAATACAGATAAAGTTATTTCAGAGAAAAGCAAAAAGTTAGTTTTAAATTCTATATTAATTACTCCAAATGGTGTAGAATCAATAGACGCTAATATAGAAGGATTAGTAGAAAGCTCTGTAAATTTGGGGATTATTTCAGTAGATTATAGTAAAGCTATATTGGAAAGCGGAATTAGAAGCTCAAATGAGACTTTAAAGCGTAAAATAGTAGAAAAAATAAAAGCATTAGGAGAGATTACAAATTCACAAATTATTTGCCATGGAGATTATCCAGAATGGCCCTATGATGAAAAATCAGAAGTACTTTCTCTAAGTAGAAAAGTGTTTAAAAAATTATATGGGAAAGAGGCAGAAATTATAGCATATCATTGTGGCATTGAATGTGGGGTGCTTAAAAATAAAATAAAAGGATTACAATGCATATCTATAGGTCCTAATATATTTGAAATACATACACCTAAAGAACATTTAAGTATAAGTTCTGCAGAAAGAACTTTTCAATACATATTAGAAATATTAAAGGAAATGAAGAATTTTTAGTTACAATATTGTAAAAAGATATTATAGAATTGTATGTATAGAAGGGGGAGTGCTACTATGAGTAAATCTAAGAAGAATATTATAATAAGCGCTGTTATAATACTTTTAATTACACTAGGGAGCTTTGCATGTTATAAGTATACAAAATATAAAGATTATAAAGCTTTATTAAATAAGGCTGAAGCTTATATGGAGATAGAAAATTATGATAAGGCTATAGAAAATTATGAAAAGACTTTAGATTATAAAAATAATAAAGATGCTTTGGATAAAATAAATTTAGCTAAAGAAATAAAAGAATCTAAAGCAAATTATGAAAAAGCTATGGAATTATATAATAAAAAAGATTATATAACTGCTATGGAATTTTTTAAGAAAGTATCTAAAAGAGATAGCAAAAGGTTTAATTTAGCCCAAGATAAAATAAAGGAATGTATAAAGATTTATATAAATGAAAATTTAGATAAAGCAAAGGCTTTAGCAAAAGAGAAAAAATATAAAGAAGCTCATGTATACTTAGATAAAATATTATCTATAGATAAAGAAAATACAGTGGCTAAAAATTTAAAAGATCAGTATATAAAAGAAGAAAAAGAATTACAAGAAACTCAAAAAGCAGAAGAGAATAAAAGAATAGAAGAAGAGCAAAAAAGACAGACCGAAGAAAAAAATAAAACAAAAGAAGAAAGCGAAAATTCACAAGCAAAGGTAACTACAAAAAAGAAGGCAGAGGAAATAGTAAAAAATAAGGTGGGGACTGGTAATAATAATATTAAAGCTATCTGTGAAGGAGAAAGAATAAGAGAAGGAGTATCCTATTATATGGTCCATGTATATGAAGTTGTTGAAGATCATACAGCAACAATGGGGTGGTATTATGTAAAGAAGGATAACGGACAAGTTTTTTTATGGGATTTAGCATCTGACATATTAAAACCACTCTAATAGATTAGAGTAATTAAATTAAAAAAATTGTGCTTTACTAAGCACAATTTTTTAATTTAAAGTATAATTTATTAAGTTTTCATTTAAGCTTATATGTAATAATATTAAAAGCTAATGTCGATATTTTTTAAATTTAAATAACTGTATCCATACAGTTGAAAAAATATAAAATTTAATATATTTTAGATATAAAATTATATAAATTCAGATTGTTTAGGAGATGGACAGATGAAAGTAGATACAAAAAAAGTAGCAGCTATACATGATATATCTGGTTATGGTAGAGCATCATTAACTACAGTAATACCTATAATATCTCTTATGGGTGCACAGGTATGCCCAATTCCCACAGCAGTTTTATCTACTCATACAGGTGGTTTTGGTAGTGCGAAAATAATAGATTTAACAGATAATTTACAAGAATATGTAAATCATTGGGAAAGCTTAAATTTAGATTTTAATTGTATATATAGTGGGTATTTAGGATCAGTACATCAAATAAATATAATATCAAATTTTATAAAATATTTTAAAAAGAAAGATACATTAGTAGTTATAGATCCAGTAATGGGAGATGATTGTGAACTTTATTCTGCCATAGATTATAAAATGGTACATAAAATGAGAGAGTTTATAAAGTTAGCTTATGTTATAACACCTAATTATACTGAAGCTTGTTATCTTTTAAATAAAGATTGTTCTAAATGTAAAATTTCTGAAAAAGAAATTAAAGATATGCTTGTAAGCTTAGGTGATATAGGACCAGAAAATGTTATAATCACTAGTGTTCCTTTATATGATAATGTAATAGCTACAGCTTCATACAATAAAGCAAATAAAGAATTCTATATAGCAAAAACAGATAAGCTAAATGTAAATTATCCTGGTACAGGAGATGCTTTTACTAGTGTAATTGTGGGGAGCTTATTAAAAGGTGAAGACATAAAAACTGCTGTAGATAAGGCTGTTGATTTTATAAAGTATGGTATAGAAATAAGTTTGAAATATGATTACAATCAAAGGGAAGGAATTTTGTTAGAAAAAGCTTTGAAAAAGTTAATTTAGAATGTAACGAAATATTTTAATAAAAATATAACTTTAAATAGGTTGCTTAAAAATAGATTTAATTTTTAAGCAACCTATTTAATTTTTAATGTGAATAATTAAGGTAATGTAGTGAACGAAATTAATTTTATTTAGTATTGTTAAAACCTTCCACAATGGACAATAATCTGTTTTTAGAATCTTGTGAAAGATTAAAGTCTTTAATTTCTTTGTTTAGATTTTTAAAAGTATTGTAGCCTCCTAAGTAAGCGTTTAATTTATGACATAAAGGAGAAGATATTAAATCATTGCCAGTAGAAAACATAGACCTTAAATTAGACATAATTACAGGCTCTAGTTGAACATAATATTTTTGATGATAAAATTCTGCATAATAAAATTTTTTTATAGGAGAAATGTTGGTTAAAATTTCTTTATTTAATTCATCCCCTTTATTTGTTTTCCAAATTAAACAAACCTCTTTCTCAATTTCATTATTATAAAAAATAGCAGAATTATATTGTAATAAATTAGGTCTTACAGTATAATTATGATTTTTTTGAAAAACCATTAGTAGATTTTCAAAAGTTATTTTACTAGAATCATAATATATCTCTAAAGTTTCTAAGTGATCTCCCATACTATTATAGGTGGGAAGTAGTGTATTTCCTCCAGTATATCCAACATAAGTTTTAACAACACCATCTAAAGAATCAAATAAAGCTTCCATTTTCCAAAAACATCCCATGGAAAAGTAGGCTTTTTTTATGTGATTTCCTTTCAACGTTTTCACCTCCTAATTATAAAAAAATGAAATTTTAAATATAAAAAATCAATAAAAAAATAAATAAAAAATACTTGCAAGGTATTGAAAATAGTATTATAATAAATGCAAATAATAATTATTAATTAAGATATATTATATCATATTTTTAGAAATGTGTAGTTGAAAATTAAATTTTATGAAAAAAACTTCAATAATTTAAAAAAATTTTTTATTTCATTAATAATAAATTAATAAAATATGGTTATAATATATTTAAATTAGAAGAATCCCTCTAAATATCCCCCAATAATAGTGAATATAAATAAGGAGATAAGCATGTTGCTTATCTCCTTATTTTTTATAATATTAGAATATTGTATCTAAACAATGCTCTATTTTGCTTATAGAAAATATTATAAATCATGTTTATTTAAATATACAGCTTTGTATTACAAAGTTGTAATACATTTGAAATATTAATCGATTTTTAATATTTGATACTGTAGATATAATTAAGACTGTAATATGAATCTTAAATTTTAGGGGGAAAATACTATGAAAGAAATATTGAAAACTATAAATGTAACAAAAGTCTATGGAGAAAAAAGAAATGTATATCAAGCTTTAAATGGTATAGATATGAAAGTATTTCAAGGAGAGTTTGTTGGAGTTATGGGTCCTTCAGGAGCAGGTAAATCCACATTATTAAATATAATATCAACTATTGATAAGCCTACGGGAGGAAAAATTTTGATAGATGGTAATGACATAACAAAATTAAAGGGAGATAGATTATCAGATTTCAGAAGGGATAAATTAGGATTTATATTCCAAGATTTTAATCTATTAGATACATTAACTGTTAAGGAGAATATTGCATTACCTCTTAGTTTGTCAAAAGTAGCATTCAGAAAAATAGAAAAAAAAGTAATAGAAATAACAGAAAAATTAGGTATAAATGATTTGCTAAATAAATATCCTTATGAAATATCAGGAGGGCAAAAACAAAGAGTAGCAGCAGCTAGAGCTTTAATTAATAAACCGGCATTAATATTGGCAGATGAACCTACAGGGGCATTAGATTCTAAATCTTCAAAGGGACTTTTAGAAATACTCAGTCTATTAAATGAAAAAGATAAATCTACTATAATGATGGTTACCCATGATGCTTTTGCTGCATCTTATTGTAAAAGAGTTATGTTCATAAAAGATGGAAAATTATATAAAGAAATAGAAAGCAATTCTAATAGAAAAGATTTCTTTAGAGAAATAGTAGATATTACATCTATGCTAGGAGGAGGAAATAATGAGCTTATTTAGAGTAGCTTTCATAAATGTAAAAAGAAATTTTAAAAATTATGCTATGTATCTGACATCCATGATGTTTTCTGTGCTTATCTATGCCATGTTTAAATCTATTGAATATAATGAACAAATTGCGAATGTAGCAAATGGAATGAAAACTGTAAGTAAAGCTTTTGCAGGAGCATCAGCTATAATTGCACTATTTGTTTTTATATTTATTTGGTATTCTAATTCATTTTTTATTAAGAAAAGAAAAAAAGAATTAGGTTTATATTCTATATTAGGTACAAAAAAGAAAAATATAGCTGTTATGATGTTTTATGAAACTATGACTATGGGGGGGATAGCTCTAGTTATAGGAATTTTATTAGGAGCTTTTTTATCTAAAGGGTTTATAATAGCTTTTTTAAAGCTTATAGATGCAGAATATATTATAAAGACAGGATTTTCAGTTAAAGCTTTAGTTTCTACAATAAAAACTTTTATGTTGATATACTTTGTAGTTTCTATAAGTGGAGCTAGTATCATATATAGATATGAATTAATAGACTTATTTATTGCAGAGAATAAGAAAGAGAAAGAACCTAAAGTTTCAAGAATAAAAACTGCTTTGTCTTTAATATTATTATTGGGTGGATACATTTTATATATTATTAGCAAGGATAAAAGTTTAGAATCAGTTGCTGTAGTTACATTAATTACAGTAGTAATAGGAACTTATTTATTTTTTAGTTCTTTTACAGTATATTATTTAAAAGTAAAAAGAAACAATAAAAAATTTCATTTTAAAGGACTAAACATGATTTCAAATTCCCAACTTTTATATAGGATAAAAGGGAACTCTAGAACTTTAGCCACTATAGCTGTACTTATAGCTACTACTCTTACGGCTTCAGGAGCAAGTATAAGTTATTATAAATATTTTTCAACTAATATGGACAAAGAGATGCCTTTTGATTATGTAATAAAGATAGAAAACAATGAGGTTACAAATAATATAGACAAGCTTATAAAAAATAATACTACAAATAAATTAAAAGAAAAAATAAATATCACAGTGCTTCAGTATGAAAATAAAAATAGTAATATTTATGATGGGAAGTCTATTGTATCAGAAAAAGATTTTAATAAAATAGCTAAAGCTAAAAATATTCAAGTTAAAAATAAAATAAATTTATCAAAAGAATCTTATTATTTTTCAAGATTTTCTGATAAAAAACATAAAAATTTTAATGTTAATGTAGGTAAAGAAAATCTTAAAGTAGTAAATTCAGAGGAAAGATCATTAATTAATATGCTAGTTTTAGATGATACATTAGTAGTTAAAGATGAGGAATTCATAAAATTAAAAAAACAATTAAGAGAGGAAAAATATGCCCTTTATTTAGTAGAAAATCATAATAGGAGTGAAAAACTGACAAAGGATTTTAATAACATAATAAGAAACTATGAAAGGTCTAAAAATGATCCAGAGTATAAATTAGTTAACTCTAATTATTATGAAAACTATAGAGAAAATATATCTTCATCTGGAACTATGTTATTTATAGGATGCTTTGTAGGATTAATTTTCTTGGTATGCACTGCAAGCATAATATTCTTTAAGCAACTTTCAGAAGCTATTGAGGAAAAACATAGATATAAAATATTGAGAAATATAGGAATAAGAAACAAGGAACTTAAATGTTCTATATACAAACAAATGTTGTTTATATTCTTTGTTCCTTTAATAGTAGGAATAACTCATGGAGGAGTAGCTTTATCTATATTTGGAGAACTTCTTGGTTTAGGTATATTAACACCAATAACAATGGTGGCTATACCATATACAATAGTATATCTAATCTATTATTTTTTAACAGTAGAATTTTATTATAAAGCAATATCATAATTTATAGAAATTAGATTAGGATATTAATATTATTATTATCAAATGGGAAAATGTGCAATCTTTAAATAGGTAAATTTAGGATGTATTTAATATAAAATTTTTTAGATATGTATCTAAAACAGTTCATATATTAAATAAAAATAGGAGGAAATAAATATGAAAAATGTATTAAAAATTTTAGTAGGACTAGTTTTTATTTTAGTGATAGGCTCAGGAGTGTTTTTAAGAAATGTAGTTTTTGATTTAAAATATAAGAATGAAATAAGAAAATATGCCACAAAATATAGCGTAGATCCTTATTTAATTGCAGCAGTAATTAATTTTGAAACAGCAAATGAGGAATTAAAATATGAACCTTCTAAGTCTTGTGGACCATTTAACTTAAAGGATACAAAAGTATTAGAATATGCAAAGGAAATGGAATTAAAAGATTTTAAAAAAGAAGATATAGGAAATCCGGATATAAATATAAAAATAGGAACTTGGTATATATCTAAAAATTTTAAAGGAGATTATAAAGAATTTGCAGCTAAATGGATAGAAAGAAATCAATCAGAAGATGATAAAATGAAAAGCTATGCTAGAGAATACTATGGATCTAAAATAGAAAAACGAGCAAAAATATATAAAGTTATTCATCCAGAACTTAAATAAATTAAAATGCTAAGTAATTTTAGAATGTTTTTTTACAAAAATATAAAGTAAAAATGCTAAGAGTTTCTTAGCATTTTTATATAATATAATTTAGTGTAGTTTATCAAAATATTACTTTTAAAAGCTATAGTTGTAATCTATAATTTAAAATAGATAAAATATAAGTATTATTTCAGTTTAATAATTAATTTAGCATGTAAAATTAATTATTAAATTTCAATAGAACTATTTTAAAAATATTTATATATGAATTTATTACAATCTTTAATGTGCAAAATATAAAATGGGAGTGATAGATATGGGTTATAAGATAATGATAATAGAAGATGATAAAAATATAGCTAAACTTTTAGGTGAACATATAGAGAAATATGGATATAAAGCTTTGGTTGCTCAAGATTTTGGAAATATAATAGAAACATTTGAAATGGAGAAGCCAAATTTAATTCTTTTAGATGTGAATTTGCCTAAATTTGATGGATATTACTGGTGTAGAAGAATAAGGGAACAATCTTTATGTCCTATAATATTTATATCTGCTAGAGATTCAGAAATGAATCAAGTTATGGCTATAGAAAGTGGAGCGGATGACTATATTACTAAGCCTTTTTATTATGAAGTAGTTTTAGCAAAAATAAAAAGTCAGTTAAGAAGGGTATATGGAGATTATGCAGCAAATAGCCAGGTAGAAAGGATACTAGATGTAGATGGATTACTTTTTTATCCAGAAAGATTACAAGTTAATTTTGATAAAAAGGAAATGATGCTTTCTAAAAAAGAAGGAGAGCTTTTAGATGGGATGATAAAAATATATCCTAAAGTAGCTACCAGGGAAGAACTTTTAGAAAAGATATGGGATGATACTACTTTTGTAGATGAAAATACTTTAAACGTAAATATAGCACGACTTAGGAAAAAGTTATTAGATTTAGGTATAAAAGATTCTATAGAAACTGTAAGAGGAGCAGGATATAGATTGAATGTAACTTGGAGGAAGTAGAATGAAAATTTTTATAAGAAATAATAAGGGCGTTATTATATTATTTTTATTAAATTTTGTTATATTATTCAGTTTGTACAATTTAATGGATGGTTTTGATAATTTGAATAATTTTCTTTATTTTATATTATTAAGCTTATTTAATTTATTAGTTTTTTTAATAGCAAAATACTCTAATGAGAGAAGAGTATATAAAAGTTTAAAGAAAAAACCAGATATATTTGAAGATTCTTTAAATTCCTTTGGAGATTCTTACTTAGGTAAAATTTTGAACGAATATACTGGAGAACTATACAGTATTTATAAATACCATATGCATGAAAATATAAAAAAGCAAATGGAGCATTTAAATTTTATAAATCAATGGGTACATCAAATGAAAACACCTCTTTCCGTAATAAAACTAATAATTCAAGAAAATGGAGAAGAACAATATATAAAAGATATCAAAGAAGAAGTAGAAAAATTAGAAGATGGATTAAATATTGCTCTTTACAATGCAAGGTTAGAAAGTTTTCATAATGACTTTAGTGTAGCAGATTTTGATTTGAAGAAGTTGGTTTTAGAGAGAGTTAATTATAATAAAAAATTGTTTATAAAAAATGGAGTTTTCCCAAAGGTAGAAATGAGTAATATTAAAATTAAATCAGACAGAAAATGGTTATCCTTTATATTAGATCAAATTATAATTAATGGTGTAAAATACTCAAAGGGAAAAGGAAAAATTATAGAAATAAATGCAGGTAAGCAGCAAGGAAGAAATTATATATATATAAAAGATGAAGGAATTGGTATACCTAAAAAAGATATAAATAGAGTAATAGAACCTTTTTATACAGGAGAAAATGGTAGGATTTTTGGAGAATCTACAGGTATGGGACTTTATATAACAAATGAGGTATGTAAAAAATTAAACCATGAATTAGACATACAGTCTAACGAAGGAGAAGGGACTAAGATTACAATATATTTTAATTAATAGTAAAATAATGCTTAAAATAATAGTTTGTGTGAAATATTAAATATTAGTTTTGTTAGTTAGGAGAAATCTATGAGGATTATTGAATTAAAAGAAGTTTATAAAATATATGGTACAGAAAAGGGGAAAATAGCTCTGAAAAATATAAATTTATCTGTAAATGCTGGAGAGTTTATATCTATAATGGGCCCTTCAGGTAGTGGAAAAAGTACTCTTTTAAAACTAGCTTCTACTATAGAGAATCCTTCTGCAGGGAGCATTATTATTAATGGGATAGATGTAAAAAAAATTAGTGATGAAGAAAGAAGGAAGTTTAGAAGAAAAAATTTTTCTTTTGTATTTCAAGATGTAAAATTAATAAAAAATTTGACTATAAAAGATAATATTATATATCCAATGCTTTTGGAAAATAAAAATAAAAAGTACATAGAAAAAGAAGTAGATAATGTTTTAAGACTCTTACATATAGAAGATTTACAATATAGAATGGTATGGGAGTTATCAGGAGGACAAAATCAAAAGGGTGAGATAGGGAGAGCTTTAGCACAGAAAAAGAATATTATGTTTTTAGATGAACCTACAGGAAGATTAGATTCTAATTCTAGAAAGAGAATTATGGAGATATTTAAAGATATTAATGAAAAAAATAAATGCACAATTTTTCTTGTAACTCATGATCCCTTTGTAGCCAGTTATGCTAAAAGAGTACTTTTTATAAAAGATGGAGAAATATATAGTGAAATTTATAAGGGGGAAGACCAGAAAAACTTTTATAAGGATATATTAAATTTTAATATGTTCTTAGGAGGAAGAATTAATGAATTTTAATACTATAATTATAAACAATATAAAAAGGAATTTAAGAAAATATAGTGCTTTTATATTAAGTGGAATAATATCTGTAATAGTATATTATTTTTTTTCATTAATTTTAAACAATGAAGAATTAATACAGGATGCATTTAACGTAGGATTTAGAGATGAGTTAAATTATATAAAATTATTATTAATAATGGGTATATTTTTTTTAATTCATTATTCTATAAATATATTTTTAGGATCTAGAATAGAGGAGTTTAAAATATTTTATAAATTAGGAATTCCAGAGAAAAAGATGAAGAAAATTATTTTTATAGAAAGCTTATTTTTAGGCTTTATAATAATATTATTTGGTATTGTAATAGGGTTTGTATTTTCTAAATTTATGATGATGGGTATAGGAAGGACTTTAAATAAAAAGATAAATACTATAGAAAATTTTAAAACTATAAAGGATACAATTAAAGTTTTTTTTATAATATTTATTGTTTGTGGTATAACTAAAGGGAAATATATAAAAGGAATTAATAAGACATACAATGAAAGAAAAGCATCTTTGTTTTTAAGTATAGTTTGTATAATAATGATTATATGTTTGTTTATAATAAGTAGAAGAATGGATTTTTTAAAATCTATAGAACAAATAATTTCATTTTTTATATTAGGATTTTTATATACTTTATTAGCTTTAACGGAGCTATTTCCCTATGTATTAACTAAGATATCAAAGATTAAGCTAATGTATATGGATAAAGTAAATATGATTTTTATATCAAATGTTAGAGAAAAGACTCTTCGAAATAGAAATCTTCTTTTTATTATGACCATGTTTTTATCTATATCTATATTTATATTTGGAATTTTATATGTTCAAAAAGATTTAATAGATAAAAAGAAGGATATTTTATATCCCATCGATATAGGCTATATGATTAAGCAAATAGATTATAATAATGTTATAGACAACAAGTTAAAAGAAAATAATATTAATTTTAAAAAAGTAAAAGTTACATTTTATGATGTAGAAAGTGCACAATATAATGTTATATCAGAATCAGAATATAATAAAATAGCTAGTAAACTTTCTTATCCAATTTATGATATAGGAAAAAATGAGGCAGTAATATTACCTAATTATGATATAAGTGAACAGGAGATTAAAAAATATTATTTTTATAAAGTAATAAATATTAATGGTAAGGAAGTTAAGATAAACAAAGTTGGGGAAAAAAGCATATTCTTAGCTAAAACTATGGGTGATATTATTATAGTAAAAGACAGTTCTTTAATAATATTACCAAAGGATGAAAAGATTAATTATTATATGTATAAATTAGGGGATTTAAAAAAATATATAAAGGAATTAAAAAGTATAGAAGAAAGGTTGCCTAACGAGAAAATACATATAAAGCAATTACAATTAGTAAGAGAAAGAGGATTAGCCTACGGCTTTTTCTACCTTTGTAGTGCTGTAGCTTTAGTTTTTTTCCTTATGGGAGTAAATTTTTTGTACTATAAATTTTATGATGATATAAAGAAAGAAAAAGGTAAATATGATATATTAATAAATTTAGGAGTATCTAAAAAAGATATAAATTCTATAATAAACAAAGAAATGTTACTTATGTTTTTTGTACCTTTTTTAATTAGTTCATTAAATTTGTTTTTTATATTTAAATTAAATAGAGTAATTTATAATTACAAAGGAGATATTTCGGAAATACAAGTTTTTGTAATATATTTATTTATATATACATTTTACTTTATGGTTTGGAAGAGAAAAATTATAGAAGAAGTGAATAAATAAATATAGTATCAATATTGTATTCTATAACATATAATGGTAAGGAAATTAATATATAGGAAAGATATGATATGAATTTTATACCATTCTATGATTATAATATGCATAGATTTTATTATTTAAATAGGTATAATCCTAATTATTATAATAATTTTAGACAGTATAATAATTATTATAGACAATATAGACAATGTAATATTGATCCTCTTCCTTTAAAAGAAGAAAATTTACAACCTAAAAACTTTAGGATAACATATCCATTTGTACAGGATATAGGTAACGAAAACATATCAAAATTTGTAAATGAATCTATAGTTAACGAAGTAAGCAACTTGTTTAAAGAACAAGTACTAACACCGGGAAAAGGAAATATCCAAGAAGCCATAGGTTTTTATGAAGTTAAATTAAATAAAAACTGTTTATTAAGTATATTATTTGGAATGTATACTTATTATGAAGGGGCTGCTCATGGATTTACTGCATATTCATCTTTAAATATAGATTTAAATACTGGGCAAGTTCTTCAACTAAATGATCTTTTTACAAGTAGAATAAATTACAAACCTATATTAGAAGAAAAGGTAAGGGAATATATAAGTAAAAATAATGTCCCATTAATAGAAGAATATAATGGCTTACATGAGGATCAACAATTTTACCTTACCCCAGACTCATTAGTATTATATTATCAAGTATATGAGTATACTCCATATTCTTATGGATTATTCCAAATACCTATACCATATAAAGATATATTGAATTTATTAGGTCCAGCAAGTCCTATACAAAGGTTACTTAAATAGTTTTATAGTTTAAGAATTAAAAAAAAGTCAATGATATAATATTTAAAGTATATGCTCTAGTAATAATATAAAAAAGTAAATGTGAGTAATAATAGTTTTGTATTTCTAAAGTAGTATAACTCATATATATAAAAGAGTAACATAATACTTTTATATTTGAGTGGTATATGTTATAATAATGTTGTGAATTTATTTTATTAATTTTTAATTTAGGGTTTATATTATTCTACTGTATAATTGTTATAGCTATAATTATTTTAAAAAAGTATGGGAACTTAAATATATAAGATGTTACTAGTTTTAATAATATAAAAGTTTTGGTGGTGGAAAATTATAAAAAATGGGGGAAAGTTTTTTTATGAAAAAGAAATAATGAGCGGGATAAACATATGCCAAGAGGACGGTACATTAAATAAAGACAGTGTGGGATGGAGTAGAAATCCTATATTTAATTGTAATCTTAAGGGGAATAAGTTTAGAAAGAAAAAATGGAATTATTGGTATATAATAAATAGAGATTGCTTATTTTCTGTTACTGTAGCCCATTTAGAATATATAGGGATAGCTTTCGTATATTTTTATGATTTTAACACAAAAGAATTTGTAGAAGAAACTGTTATCACACCTTTGGGTAAAGGATGCAGTATATCAGAAAAGGTTTTTGAAAATGTAGAGTTTTCTAATGGTAAGTTGCAGGTGATTTTTAAATGGAATAAATATTTAAAAACTATGAATATATCAGCACACTGTAAAGATTTTAAGGGGAGAAATCTTACAGCAAAATTTTATATTTATTATCCTGCAGAACATGAAACTTTAAATGTATTAATACCTTGGAGTAAAAATAAATTTCAATTTACATCAAAGCAAAATTGTTTACCTACAGAAGGTAGTATTATGATAAACAATAAAACTTATATTTTTAATAGAAGTGATAGTTTTGCTACATTAGATTTTGGAAGAGGTATATGGCCTTTTAAAACTATGTGGAATTGGGCTACTGCGTCAGGAAATCAAGATGGAAGAATCATAGGATTTAATTTAGGGGGAAGATGGACAGATGGAACTGGTATTACAGAAAATGCTCTGTTAATAGATGGGAAGATTTTAAAATTAAATGAATGTATATTATATGACTATGATGAGAATAATCTTATGAAACATTGGAACATAAAAACTGAAATATCTGATAAAGTAAATATTATTTTCAGTCCTATATATGATAGAATTGCTAAAACTGATGTAGTGTTATTAAAATCTACAGCTCATCAAATAATAGGGGAATTTTATGGGAAAATAAAAGATGAACATGGGAGTATTATTAATATAGAAGCTTTAAAAGGCTGTGTAGAAGAACATTATGCTAAATGGTAAAAAATAAAATAATTTTAAATAAACCTATAAAGTATTATAATTTATAGGTTTATTTTTAGTTTGTCAGTAGGGCTAGTAACTTGGTGCTGAAAGGATACTTTTTGAGTAATAGAGGCAATTATTAATGAAATAAAATAGTGTAAACTGTGGATTAGAATTTGAAGGATGGTGGAGCTTAAATATTGAATAGAGAAATAAAAAATTAATTTGATAAATGAAATGATTTTATTAGTATGTTTATAGTCAGTTAAAATATTTTATTTTAAAATTAGTTGTATATTAGATGAAGATTTACGTAGTTAATTTCAATTACATAATATTAAATAATGAATTTTAATAGATATAATATTTCATATAAATAAAAGTTATTTAACTAATTTTAAATACTATGATATCATGAAAAAAGATGTAAAATTGACAAATTATAATAAAATTTTTAGCATTTATATCAAAATAATTAACAAATAAATTTTTTGTTTTATTGTAAATGTAAACATTTAAAATAAATTTATATGGGGTGATGGATGTGAAGTATAATTTTGACAAAATAATAAATAGGGATAATACAAATTCTAGTAAATGGAGTTTTAATAAAGAAACTTTTGGCTATGAAGATATCATATCTATGTGGATAGCTGATATGGATTTTGAAACAGTTCCAGAGATAAAAGAAGAAATAATAAAAAGAACTAATCATAGTATTTATGGGTATACTACGACAACAGAATCTTATTACAAAGAAGTTGTAAATTGGATGAAGAAACGTCATGGATGGAATATTAAAAAAGAATGGATAATTAATACTCCTGGAATAGTCATGGCTGTAAATACTATAGTTAGAACTTTTACTCATTCAGGGGACAAGGTATTACTTCAAAGACCTATATATTATCCATTTTTCAAAGCTATAAATAACAATGGATGTCATATAGTAAACAATCCTTTAAAATTTGATGGTAACAAATATGAAATGGATTTTCAAGATTTAGATAATAAGCTTTCAGATCCTAGAGTAAAGATAATGATACTATGTAGTCCTCATAATCCTACAGGAAGAGTTTGGACTAATGAAGAGCTTACAAAGTTGGGGAATCTTTGTTTAAAACATAATGTGTTAGTAATATCAGATGAAATACATTCAGATTTAATATATAAACCTAATAAACATATACCTTTTGCATCTATATGTGAAAAATTTGCAGATATAAGCATAACTTGCACAGCACCAAGTAAAACCTTTAATTTGGCAGGACTTCAAGGATCAAATATAATAATATCTAATGAACATTTGAGAAATGAATTTAAAATATCTATGGAAAATATAGGACTATCAAGATTAAATATTTTTGCATCTATAGCTTGTGAAGCAGCTTATAAATATGGAGAGCAATGGTTAGAAGAATTGATAGATTATTTACAACAAAATAGAAAATTTGCAAAAGAATTTATTAAAGAGAAAATTCCTATGTTAAAAGTAATAGAGCCAGAGGGGACTTATCTTTTATGGATAGATTGTAGAGAATTAAAGATGTCAAAAGAGGAACTTGAGAAGTTCATGTTAAAAGAAGCAGGAGTAGCATTTGATGAAGGATATATATTTGGAGAAGAAGCTATAGGTTTTGAAAGGATGAATATAGCTTGTCCTAGAAGTATATTAAAAGAAGCATTGGAAAGAATCCAAAAGGCTATAAATGATAAATTATAGTATTTAAATTTATACAATTATCTTAATATAAAAAACAATAGGAGGAATAACATTGAAAAACAAAAAAATATCTTTGGTTTTGGTATCGATTTTGGCGATAATGGTAGTATTGAGCAGTTGTGGCAAAAAAAATACTACTTCAACAGAAGATAAGGGGACAGATAGTGATAAAAATGCAAAAAAGATTATAATTGGAACATCACCAGATTATTATCCTTGGTGTTATACAGAAGAAGGAAAACTTCAAGGATTTGAAATTGATGTTTGGAATGAAATAGGTAAGAGGGCAGGGTATGGTATTCAGTTTAAACAATCAAAATTTAGCGGATTATTTGGAATGTTAGACGCAGGGCAAATAGATACTGTTGCTCATCAAATATCAACTACAGAAGAAAGAAGAAAAAAATATGATTTTACAGAAACTTATGCTTATAGTGGATATAGTTTTGTAGTAAAAAAAGACAAAAATATTAAAAGTTTAGAGGATTTTAAAGATAAGAAAATCGGATGTACTTTAGGTGGTAATGGTGAAAAAACTTTGAAAAAATTGAATGAAGAAAAATCTTTGAATATAAAAGTTTTAACCTATGATCAAACTCCAATGGAAAAGGATGTAGAGATTGGAAGATTAGATGCAGCTTGGATAGGAACTGTTAAAGCTAAAACAGTTATAGAAAAAGAAAAGATGGATTTAAAACTTTATGATCCCAAATATGTTTTTGAAGTGAACCAATATCCGTTTAAAAAAGATGAAAAAAATAGAAAGAAATTACAAGATATAAATAAAACTATAAAAGAAATGATGAACGATGGTACAATGAGGAAACTATCAGAAAAATGGTTTAAACTTGATATAACAAAGAAGGAATAGGTGTGTTGGTATATGATTTTTGACCTAGAATATTTTAATAGATTAGTCCCTTTAATGCTTAAATATTTGAAGGTTACTTTTACTATTTCTTTTTTAGCATTGATTTTAGGGTTAATTATTGCTATATTTATAGCTGTAATCAATGAATTGAAAATTAAAATTTTTTATAGTATAAGTAAAATATGGGTATCATTTTTTAGAGGGACTCCTTTAATTGCTCAGTTATTTTTTTTGTATTTTGGTATAGTTCAATTGATACCTAGTTTAAAGAATATGGAGGCTATGACTGCAGTTATTATAGGGTTAGGATTTAATGCTTCAGCTTATATGTCGGAAACCTTGAGAGGAGCTATTTCATCTGTAGATAAAGGGCAAATAGAAGCTAGTTTGGCTATAGGAATGACTCCAATTCAAGCTATGAGGAGAATAGTGTTTCCACAAGCTGCTAGAGTGGCATTACCTGCACTATCTAATAGTTTTGTAGATATTATAAAAGGTTCTGCATTAGCTTTTACTTTAGGTGTAGTAGAAATAATGGCTGTTGCACAGAGTGAAGGAGCATCTAGCTATAGATTTT
This sequence comes from Clostridium sporogenes, assembly GCA_019933195.1. Taxonomy (NCBI): domain Bacteria; kingdom Bacillati; phylum Bacillota; class Clostridia; order Eubacteriales; family Clostridiaceae; genus Clostridium; species Clostridium sporogenes. The sequence goes on along the minus strand of CP082942.1, from coordinate 731,460 downwards.
TAGAGTCCTTTACTGCAGTGATAATTATTTATTGGATTATAATTAGTGCATTTGGATACTTACAGAATATACTAGAAAGAAAAATGAATAATGTTTATTAGTAAGGTAGGTGAAAACATATGATAAAAATAACTAATTTACACAAGGCTTTTAACGGTGTAGAAGTACTAAAAGGAATAAACTTAGATATAAAAAAAGGTGAGGTAGTTGCTGTTATAGGACCTTCTGGAACAGGAAAATCTACTCTTTTACGATGCATGAATTTTTTAGAAAAACCTCAAAAAGGTATAATAGAAATAGAAGATTTAAAGGTAGACGTAGAAAAAGCTACAAAGGAACAAATACATAAGTTAAGAATGAATACATCTATGGTTTTCCAAAGTTATAATTTATTTAAAAATAAAACTGCTTTAGAAAATATAATGGAGCCTTTGCTAGTGGTAAAAAAAATGGATAAAAATCAGGCAAAAAAAAGAGCACTAAATATACTTAAACAAGTAGGGTTAGAAGATAAAAAGAATTATTATCCTTCTAAGCTATCTGGGGGACAGCAACAGAGAGTAGGGATAGGTAGAGCTATGGCAGTAGATCCCCAAATAATGTTGTTTGACGAACCTACTTCAGCATTAGATCCAGAACTTGTTGGTGAAGTTTTAGATGTTATTAAAAAATTAGCTGAGAATGATACAACAATGATTATAGTAACTCATGAAATGAGATTTGCAAAGAGCGCGGCAGATAGAGTCATATTTATGGATGGTGGAAATATAGTAGAACAAGGCACACCAGGAGAAGTATTTAATCATCCTACAAATGAAAGAACAATAAAATTTTTGAATAAAGTTAAGGGAAAATAGCAATAAAAGGAAATGGATTAACTAGATTTAATTTTAAAACCGTAAATATAAATAAATACATTCATAAATCATTCATTTCACTAAGAAGGTCTAAATTTGGCTCCATTAAAAATTTGCTACCTGGTAGAATCGTCATCCTTAGCTTTACTACCAGCTCCTTACGTCCTGTGAGGAATTACGCAAATTTTTAATTACGCCAAATTAAGACCTTCTAAAGTTTATCCATATGTTTATTAGATGTATTATTTGTATTTACTATTTTAAAATCAAATCTAGTTTTATATTAATATTCTTCTTAGATTTTACATAGTATACAGTAAATACGTATATAAATTTTTTGAATTTTGAGTTATAATTAAGTTGAAAACTAAATATTGCTTTACCAATTTATAAGGGGGATTTATATGTTAAATGGGAAAAAAATCCGAGAAGCTAGAATTAAGTTAGGCTATACTGCTCGGGACATTGAAAATCTTACTCATAATCCTAAGTTTATAACATCTATTTCAAAATCTTATTTAGAAGAATTAGAAAGAGGGGATAAAAAAAATCCAAGTTTTGAAAAAGTAGTAGTTTTATCTCAGGTATTGATGTGTAAATTAGATGATTTAGTTACTAGGTAAAGCAGTTAATATTAAATTTATAAAATTAATTTTTGTATAAGAGCATAAGAGGATATAGCTTGGAAAACAAAAATAAAAAATATTTGTAACTATTTACAGTTTAATATAATAAAAACACTATCAAAATATAAATGATAGTGTTTTTATTATGAATTTAAATTGTTTTACTATATTTTTTATTATATAAACTATACTTTAAAATTTAATACCAGTATTTACTTTTATTTTTTTTATTCATTTTATTTTTAATAAATTTAGTTATTAATAATATTATGCTAATTATAACTAATACTAAAATTATAGAAACTGCATAAAAAGGTATATTTTTTCTCATTATTTCTTGTTTAGATAAACCAGAATATAGTTCATATTTTTTTTGATATTCTCTTTCTTTTACAGTTAGGGATCCCATACTTTCCTTGCCAGAAAGAGCAGCATATGAAGTATTAACTACGTTAATTGCTTTACTAGTTTCTTTATCATTTACTTCATTTTTATAGTAAGTAACATCTTCTTTTAAAATTACAGGCACATCTACATTTACAGAAGGTCCTATAAATTTCAAAGGTTTATAAGTTATTGTTTCTGTTTTTAGACTAGAATCTTTTTTATATAGAGTGGATGGTTTTTCATTATAACTCCAATCTATAATTTTTTTCATATCCTCAAAAACAAAAGAATCTTTAGCATCATATACAGATCCCATAACTATACCAAGTATTTCTCTACCATTTCTATTAAATAAGGTTACTAAACATCTACCTGCGGCATCAGTATAACCTGTTTTACCTGCGACGCATCCATCTTTCCCTAAAAGCTTATTACTATTTTCTACATTCATTTTTGTGCCTTTAGAAGTTACTATAGAGCTTTCTTTTTTGTGAGAAGATTGATAAACCCAAGTATTTTTTAAGGCTGCTCTACTGATTACACTTAAATCATAAGCGGTAGTATAATGATTAGGATTATGTAATCCATTAGGAGTTACATAATGAGTGTTTTTTAAATTTAATGCTTGAATTTTTTTGTTCATCATATTTTCAAAGTTTTTACTATTACCAGCTAATGTATCTGCTATCATGTAAGCTACATCATTACCAGAAAAAAGTAATAATCCGTCCATAACATCCTGAGCTTTTATAGTTTCCCCTATATTTATAGGGTGAAGGTTTATATTTAGAGAATATTGTGGTTGACTTTTAGCAGTAGCTGTATAAGGTATGTCATCATTTTTATTTTTATTTTCAGCTAGTAAAAGGGCTGTCAAATATTTTGTAGTACTAGCGGGGTACATACGCTTGTCAATATTTTTCGCATATATTATTTCTCCAGTTTTAACATCTATAGTCATAGCTGTTTTGCCGTAAATAGTAGGAATAGGATTATTTGAATTTCCTGCGGCAAATACATTAGATGTAAAGATGAAAATAAAAATTAATAGTGAAGTTAAAGTCATTTTTCTTTTTCTCATAGGCCATCTCTCCGTTTACTTTTTTCTAATTTAAATATAAAATTATAATATATGTATACACTTTGATAGTATAGCATTAGAGAGTGTATTTTACAAATATAATATTTTATGATTAGGATGTGTAGTATTGTCATAGACTAAAGTAAAATAAAAGATTTAGTATAAACATATGGATTTATAATAATATTATACAATAAAAAATTTATTAAATATTTTAGTAATAAATACCTAGTTTTTATTTAGGTATAGATTATTTTTAGGAGGAATTATGAATAAAGAATTAATAGATAGAGTATATGAAAAATTTCAAGATAGAAAAGCAAAGCCTATAGGTGAATTTAAAAGAAGTTCAGTAATGATATTATTAAATAAAGTAGGAGAAAATATTAATATAATATTTGAAGTAAGAGCATTAACTTTAAAAAATCAACCAGGAGATGTTTGTCTGCCAGGTGGAAAAATAGAAAAAGGAGAAAGTCCATTAGAAGCAGCTTTAAGGGAAACTGTTGAAGAACTTAATATAGATAAGGAAAAAATTAAAATAATGGGACAAATGGATTATTTTATTAGTCCTTATAATTTTTTTATGCATCCTTTTGTTGCAATGGTGGAAGATGCAGTTATGGTACCTAATAAAGAGGAAGTGGATCATATATTTGAAGTTCCTATAGAATTTTTCTTAGAAAATTCACCTACTTGTTATGAAGTAGATATAGTACCTAGTATAAAAGGAGATTTCCCTTTTTCACTTATAAAGAATGGTAAAAATTATAAATTCGGTAAAGGAACTATTCCAGAATATTTTTACCAATATGAAGGAAAGGTTATATGGGGATTTACAGCACTTATTGTAAAGAATTTCATAGATATAATTAAAGATGAAAAAAATTAATAAAGGCATATTAAAATCTTCCACCAACTTTTAATTAATTGGTGGAAGATTTTAAACATATTTTGGGGTTTAAACATCTTTTTGTTGTTTTCTTATACCAGCTACTGCAACTGATATAACTATTAAAAAAATATAACCAATAACATATAATAAAGATATTATATTAGGCATAGTAAAAAATTTTAAATAAATAAACAAACCTAAGGATACAATAGCCCAGAATAAGGACACATATGCCATTTTATTGTTTCTATTTAACCAGGTTTTAGAATCCTTCATATCTCCAACTATTTTTTCACTTTTTTTAGATGAATTACTAGTTAATATTTTAAAATAGATAAAAAAACTTAAAGATATTAGACCTATGCCTAAAAATAAATAAGCCAATGATATACTTGTTACATTCATAATAAAGTTCCTCCTATAAATAAAAATAAAGTTACTTGTGGCAATTATATATTGTTATTTTAACCAGTAATGTACAAAAAATACCCAATTATAGAATTGATCCATAGAAGAATTTAAACATTTAACAGCTAATGTAAAATAGTAAAATTTTATAATTTAAAAAATATATAGGAGTAATAATAGCTTTAGTGTAAACAGAGTTCTTGGATTTAAAGGGAGTTTTTACTAAATCAAAACTTATAAAATGGCTATCTAGAGATGTAACTGCTTTTATTCTCACTTTCAAGAATATGGGAGTATTAGAGTGAATAGTCATTAGATAAAAAGGATTTTTTAAAATAATATAGAATTATTTATTAAAAAGAACTAATAATTACAACAAAATAATAATAGTTCTTATATAATAACATAAAGAGATAATTTATATTGAAAAATATATTTTTAAATTATTTCTTAAAATAATATTTAACTAAAGTATAGTTAGGAGGAAAAATAATGTTAAATTTCAATTATTCCATACCAACAAAAATATTTTTTGGCAAAAGCCAAATAAGTGTTTTAGGGGAACAAATAAAAAAATATGGTTCAAAAGTATTACTTGCTTATGGTGGAGGAAGTATAAAAAAGAATGGAATATATGATAAAGTTATAGAAATTTTAAAAAATAATCATATAGAATTTGTTGAACTTTCAGGAATAGATCCTAATCCAAGAGTTACTAGTGTAAGAGAAGGAGTAAAATTATGTAGGGAAAATAATATAGATTTTATATTAGCAGTAGGAGGAGGAAGCACTATAGATTGTTCAAAGGTAATAGCTGCATCATATTATTATGAAGGAGATCCTTGGGATATAGTAATTAAAAAAGCTAAAATAAATAAGTCACTGCCTATAGGAAGTATATTAACATTGGCTGCAACAGGTTCAGAAATGGATTCTGGAGCAGTAATTAGTAATATGGATACTAATGAAAAACTAGGAGTAGGGCATCCTTCTATGGCTCCTAAATTTTCTATATTAGATCCAGAATATACTTTTACAGTGCCTAAAAATCAAACAGCAGCAGGAACAGCAGATATAATGAGTCACATATTTGAAGCTTATTTTAGTAAGACAAAGGATGCTTATATTCAAAATAGAATGGCAGAGTCTATTTTAAAAACTTGTATAAAGTATGGTAAAATAGCCGTAGAAGAGCCAGAAAATTACGAAGCTAGAGCTAATCTTATGTGGGCATCTAGTTTAGCTATAAATGGATTATTAAGTTATGGTAAGTCAGAGCCTTGGAGTGTACATCCAATGGAACATGAATTAAGTGCTTTTTACGATATAACTCATGGTGTTGGATTAGCTATATTAACACCAAATTGGATGAAATACGTTTTAAGTGATGAAAATATGAATGATTTTTATGAATATGGAGTAAATGTATGGAACATAAATTCAGATGAAAATAAATATGAAGTAGCTAAAAAGGCTATAAATAAAACACGAGAATATTTTAATGAATTAGGAATTCCTGCAACATTAAAAGAAGTTGGTATAAATGAAGAAAAATTAGAACAAATGGCAAGAGCTGCTACAAGAAATGGAGATTTAGGTGGATTTAAACCTTTAAATACTGAGGATGTTCTAAACATATATAAATTGTCCCTTTAATTCTAAAATATTATTTATACTGAGTAATACTTAATTTAAAAGGTGAGTTCTTATATTTATATATATAGAATAACTATGAATATTATTTATTTGAAGTAAAGATTAAAGGGGTGTTAATTATTTAATTAATAGTCCTTTAATTTTTAAATTACAGTATAAATAATTACTATTCAAATAAATTTAATTTATATTGTAATTGCAAAAATTTATTTAAACATATGTAAAATTGAAAAAAATTCATGCAGAATTTTAAAAAAATGTAGGTAATAATTGAATTTAATGAAAATTTAGTTAATTTTATAACAAAACCATTTAAATACTTTTTCTTCTGATGTATAATATTATTTGTATTATAGTGGGAGAAAGGGGAATTTTTATGGATTGTCCATTTTTAACTACTTTTGATGAAGAAATAAAATGTTTTAAAGAATGTGCTTTATATGGGTATAGAAATAATGAAGGAGTATGTCCTTTTAAAGAATTAGAGGACAACAAGGTAAGTATTGAAAAAGATTTTGATAATATAGATGATGCAGTTATAAATGAAGGATTAGATTTTATAAAAGAGCACTATAAATTTATAACAGAACAGTATTTATAGTAATAATATTTGTTTTAATTTATGATAAGAATTTTAGAAGAGATATTCAAAATCTAATGGTGTATAGCAAGGATAGGGGCAATAATGACATAATATAACATGTAACTGAGTTTACTTCTTATTTTTTTATATTAATATTTTTCCTACTATCCTTGTTTATCCGGTGACTATCCGTTCTAATACTCCCATATTCTTCAAAGTGGGAGTAAAGAGCGTATACGTTCTTGGATAACCATTTTCTAAGCTTTAGTGGAGTAAAAAAACCTCTAAAGCTAAGAACTCTGTTTATGGGTATTTTTTTAATTTATTATTTTGTATTTTAGATAATAATTTTTATTAGTTCATAAAAGAGGTTTTCTATTTAAGGTAATATTTTTAAAATTAAAATATTATATTTTAAATGTGTGGAAAGGAAGCGATGGTTGAGAAATATATTAAAAAATAGGGGGGATTGTTGTGAAAAAAAAGAAAATAAGTTTTCCAACGGCTTTTACAGTATTATTTATTGTATTAATTATTGCAGCTATACTTACTTATGTAGTTCCAGCAGGATCTTATTCAAAATTAAGCTATGATAACGATAATAAGATTTTTGTTGTAACTAAACCAGATGAATCGACAAATGAATTACCAGCAACACAAAAGACTTTGGATAAACTTAAGATTAAAGTAAGTGTAGAAAAATTTAAAGATGGTAGTATTAATAAGCCTGTAGCTATTCCAGATACGTATGAACAGGTAGAACAGAAACCTCAAGGTTTTTTTGAAGTAATTGAAGCACCTATTAAAGGGGTGTATGATACTATCGATATTATAATGTTTGTACTTATTTTAGGAGGAGTTATTGGTGTAGTAAATAGTAGTGGAGCATTTGATGCGGGAATTGCAAAACTTTCTGTAGCGACTAAAGGTAAAGAATATTTGCTTATAGTTATTATTACTACATTAATTGCTTTAGGTGGAACTACTTTTGGTTTAGCAGAAGAAACTATAGCATTGTACCCAATACTGGTTCCGGTTTTTATAGCTGCAGGATATGATGCTTTAGTATGTATTGCAGCCTTATATATGGGATCATCTATAGGTACCATGTTTGCTACAGTAAATCCTTTTTCTGTTGTTATAGCGTCTAATACTTCAGGAATATCTATTGCTTCAGGATTTATATTTAGGATAGTAGGACTTATTATAGCAGTAGCTATAACTGTTGCTTATATTGTAAGATATGGAGTTAAGGTTAAAAATGACCCAAGTAAATCTATAATATATGAACAAAGGAAAGAAATCGAAGAGAAGTTTTTAAAAGATTATAGTAAGGATGATGCTATTCCAAAATTTTCTTTAGGTCGTAAGCTTATGTTAATAATATTTGCATTAACTTTTGTGGTTATGATTTGGGGTGTGGCTAAAAAAGAATGGTGGTTTACCGAAATGACAGCTTTATTCCTTGTTGTAGGAATTATTTTAGGTGTAATTTCACGTATGGGAGAAAAGAATTTTGTAGATAAATTTGTAGCTGGCTCAGCTGATTTAGTAGGAGTTGCATTAGTAATTGGAGTTGCAAGATCCATTAATCTTATTATGGAAAATGGTATGATTTCTGATACTATTCTTTATCATTCATCAAATGCAATAACAGGAATGAACTCAAGTGTGTTTATAATATTCATGTTAATTGTATTTATAGGATTGGGATTCTTTATACCATCATCTTCTGGTCTTGCAGTGCTTTCAATGCCTATTATGGCACCTCTTGCAGATAGCGTAGGATTGCCAAGAGAATCTATAGTAAATGCTTATATGTTTGGACAGGGATTAATTTCATTCATAACTCCAACAGGACTTATATTAGCTACTTTAGCTATGGTAGATGTTACTTACGATAAATGGCTTAAATTTATCATGCCACTTATGGGATATATAGCAGCATTATCAGCAATAATGTTACTAATACAAAGTTTTGTTGCTTAATATCTAATAAAATAAATTTTATAAATCATGGTATTTTACATGTTATTAATTAATATGGGGATGTAGCACTAAGAATAAATCCTACAATATATTGTGTTAACTTTAAATTTGCAAAGCAATGTAAAGCAATACATTGTGTAGAAATTCCTTAATGCCACAGCCCAATTAGAAGAATATTTTAAAATTTAAAAGCTATGAAATTGGAATAAATTAGTATGCTTCCAATTTCATAGCTTTTATTTTTATAGTTTAAAATATATAAACAGATTTCTAAGGATGTAGCCGCTTTTTACTTCTACTTTGAAGAAGCTGGGAGTAAAGAGCAGGTAGTCATCGGACAAAAAAATTAATTAAAATCCTTAGGTATCTAGTTTAATCTATAAATATCATTTATTCTTCTATTCTTCATAAAAATCTGAAAATTTATGTAGAAGTTCTTGCTTAACTCTCCAAAGCTTTGGAGAAAGATCCACATAATAGCTGTGAGGATTTTCAAATCTTAAAACTTCAGGCCAAAATCTTTCAGTTTGTTTTTTAGCAAATGCTTTTATATCCATAACATCAGGGCTTTCATATACTTTGTTACCTTTATCAAAAATTTTAACTAATAACTCTTCTGCATAGTAATCTTTAACTTTCTTCTTTTTCCATGTAAATAAAGGATTAAATATTTCTAAGGGTTTACTTTCATCTATTTTTTCATCATGCATAGTAATAAGGTCTGCTATAGCTTGATGAGTATTTTTATCATATATTCTATAAACTTTTTTAAATCCTGGATTAGTTATTTTTTCTTCATTTTCACTTATTTTAATTTTAGGTGTTATTATTCCATCAAAGGCTTCTACTGCGGCTAATTTATAAACACCACCAAAAACTGGTTCAGATCTTGCTGTTATAAGTCTTTCACCTACACCGAAGCTATCAATTTTAGCTCCTTGATTTAGTACATCTCTTATTATAAACTCATCTAAAGAGTTTGAAACCACAATTTCTATATCTTTATAGCCTGCATCATCTAGAATTTTTCTACAGGTTTTAGTAAGATAAGTTATGTCACCACTATCTATTCTAATACCTTTAGGTCTGATACCGTTAGGTTTCAATACTTCATTGAATACTTTTATAGCATTAGGAATTCCAGACTTTAAAACATTATAGGTATCTACTAAAAGTACACAATTTTCTGGATTTACTTCTGCCCAAGCTTTAAAAGCTTCATACTCTGTAGGAAATAGTTGTATCCAGCTGTGAGCCATAGTACCGGCAGCAGGTATTCCAAACATTTCTTCAGCTATAGTACAAGCGGTTGCATTGCAACCTCCAATTACAGCTGCCCTTGCACCATATATAGCACCATCATAACCTTGCGCACGTCTAGAGCCAAATTCCATAACAGAACGATTTTCAGCAGCCCTACATATTCTATTAGCTTTAGTAGCTATTAAAGTTTGATGATTTATAGTAAGAAGGATCATAGTTTCTACAAATTGAGCTTGAATGGCTGGACCACGTACTGTAACTAAAGGCTCATTTGGAAAAACAGGATATCCTTCTGGTACTGCCCAAACATCACAACAAAATTTGAAATTTTTTAGATAGTCTAAAAATTCTTCAGAAAATTCTTTTTTAGATCTTAAATATTCTATATCATCTTTTGTAAATTTTAAGCTGGATAAATATTCAATAAGTTGTTGCACTCCTGCCATAATACAATAGCCGCCACCATCAGGTACTCTTCTAAAAAACATATCATAGTAGGCTATTTTTTCTCCCATACCACTTTTTAAATATCCATTACCCATGGTAAGCTCATAAAAATCCACTAGCATAGTAAGATTTCTATTATTTCTCACATCGAAGTTTTTACTGTATTCCATTATTAATTCTCCTCTATGTAATAGTAAAAATATATAACAACATTGTAATACTTTACAAGATCTATTACAATGCTTAGTATTTAAAATTAAAATACTGACATTCTATTTTTCTAAGATTAACTAAAGAATTCATAACAAATATATAGATTAAATAATTATGAATAAAATATTATATTTATTTTATTCTTATTTATCATAAATTATTAATATATATTGAATAAACAGAGTTGTTGGCTTTAGAGAGAGTAAAAATTACGTCTAAAGTTTAGAATATATTAACTAATGGCATAACTGCTCTTTACTTCCACTTCCAAGAAGATGGTGGTATTAGAATAAATAGTCATCAGATAAGTTAACAATAAGTGCATAATTATAAATAAACAATAGTATTTTGCATATATCATATATATTATATTTTTGTAGTAAGGCATAATATATGCAATAATATGAAATATTGTAATGAAAAAAAGGAATATTTATAGAAGAGATAGGTAGAATGTTAAAAGAAAGAGATATTAATATTTTTATAATTGCATAAATGAAGTTGAAAAATTCTTAAAATAATAAAAAGTTTTCTCTTGTAAATTTGATATTTTCTTTATCTTCTAGTAAAGTATACTTAATTAATATTAGAATCTTAAGGGAGTTTTTATATGATAGACTATGGTTTTTTAGATCAGTATCAAAAGGAAGCGGTAAAGTGTCATAAGGATAATACATTGGTTGTAGCCCCACCTGGATCTGGTAAAACTACTGTTATTATAAATAGAGTTGTACATTTAATAGAGAATTTGAAGGTGAACTCTAATAATATATTAGTAATAACTTTTACTAGAGCAGCAGCCATGAATATGAAAGAAAGATATAATAAAATAAGTGGCAGTATAAAATCACCTTTTTTTGGGACTTTCCATGGCCTTTTCTATAAAATATTAAATAGACATTTTAAAGATATAAATATAATAAGTAGCAAAGAAGCTTATTTATTGATAAATAATATACTTATATCCTATTTAGATTCTGTAAATGAGGATAAAGTAAGAGATGTTTTGAATGATATATCATTTTTAAAAACTAGTGGGTTAACTATGGATAGTTTTGTCCCTAAAATTGATAAAAGTATATTTGAGAATTGTTTTAATAATTATGAGGAGTACAAAAGCAAAAAAGAACTTTTAGATTTTGATGATTTGCAAATAAATATGTTTAAACTTCTAAAGGAAAATGAAAGAGTACTTAAAGGATATAACAAATTATTTAAATACATATTAGTAGATGAATTTCAAGATTGTGATACATTGCAAATAAACATTCTTCAAATGTTATGTAACGGAAATTCATTATTTGCAGTGGGAGATGAGGATCAGTGCATATATTCTTTTAGAGGTTCTAAGCCAGAATGTATGGTTAATTTCAATGATTATTTTGAAAATGGAGAAAAGATATATTTAAGGTATAATTATAGAAGTCCTAAAAATATAGTAGATATTTCAAGAAACCTCATTATAAATAATAGATTAAGAAATAATAAAAAAATAGAAGCTTACAATAATTATGATAAAAACATAGTGTTAAAATCCTTTTTAAATGAGAGAGAGCAAGCAGATGAAATAAGCAAAATAATTGAAGGAAGTATAAAAAGAGGATATGACTATAAAGATATAGCCATACTTTATAGAACTAATATGGAAAGTAGAAGTCTAACAGATGTATTCTTTAAAAAAAGAATACCTTTTAGACTTTTAGATAAAGGTTATAATTTTTTTTATCATTTTGTATGTAGGGATATACTAACTTATATGCAAGTTTGTATAGATCCTTATGATAAAAAAGGTTTTTTAAAGATTATAAATAAACCTTTCAGATATATAAGTAAGTTAAATGTAGAAAGAGTAAGAAGATATAAATATGCTAAAAATAGTTTTGATATATTAAAAGAGCAAAAGGACATACAACCTTTTCAAATAAAAAATTTAGAAAACCTTGAAAAGGATATAAATAAAATGAATAAAATGAGCGCTCAAGATGCTATAGGGCATATAATGCATACTTTAGGTTATGAAAATTATATTAAAGAATACAGTGAAAGAATAAAAATTGATAAGGAAGAACTTTTACAAATAGTAGATGAATTAAAAGAAGCTGCGGAAGGATATACAAGTATTTTAACATTTTTAGTTCATGTAGAGGAAGTAGAAAAAGAAATAAATAAAAAAGAAGTTAATGAAAATAGTGTAATATTGAGTACCATACATGGAGTCAAAGGGATGGAGTTTAAAAATGTAATTATCATAAATTGCAATGAAGGTAACATTCCTTATAGTAAAGCTGAAGAAGAAGTTAATATAGAGGAAGAGAGAAGACTTTTTTATGTAGGTGTTACAAGGGCAAAAGAAAATTTATATTTAACTGTACCAAAGGTTATAAGAGGTAAGAATAAAGATACCTCCAATTTTATAAAAGAATGCAAGCTAGATAAAGAATTATTAAAAAATGATTATTTTAAAGGAAAAGAAAGAGTAATTCATAAGGTGTTTGGTGAAGGAATCATTGAAAGTCAAGAAGAAGATTATGTGGAGATAGGATTTCTAGATGGCACCAAAAGAAAATTTGATAGAAATGTTATAGCTAAAAGTAATATTATTAAAAAGAAAAGTGTGTCATAGGATGGTTCCATACATGTAACAGTAAAAAACATGTGTGGAGGTATGGAATAAAAATGGCTAAATTAAGGTTGAAAAACTTAAATAAAACAACTAATAAAACTGTGAGAGAAATTTATGAAGATTATTTAAATTATTGTACAAGCATCGGTCAAAGAGAAAAAACTATAGAGAGCAAAGAAAAGTTTGGGAAATATGAATTAATAAAAGTAGTAAATTTAGATTCAAATATCAAAGAATTAACTAGAGAAAAGATAGAAAAACATATAATAAATATGCGTAAAGAAGGATATAAAGGAAATACTTATCAGACATATGTTATAAAAATGAGAGCTTTTTTAAGCTATTGTTTTAATAATAACTATCTTACTAAATTTACGATAAAAATACCTAATGTTTTATTAGAAAAAAAGGAAGTTTATACGGAAGAAGAAGTTATAAAATTATTGAAAAAACCTAACATAAATACTTGTCTTGTAGGAGATTTTAGAAGTTGGTCAATTTGTTCATTTCTTTTGTCAACAGGTTGTCGTGCTGAAACTTTGTTAAATGTTCATGTAGAAGATGTTAACTTTAGTACAGATAGCATACTTTTTAGACATATGAAAACTAAAAGACAAATAACTGTACCATTAAGCAATACCTTAAAAGTTAATTTAATGGAATATATTCAAAGAATGGGATTAAAGCAAGAAGATTATTTATTTCCTTTGCTAAATGGGGAAAAGATGAGATATGATACTTGTCATCAAAATTTAAAAAATTATTTTAAACATAGAAATGTAAAATTCCATGGAGTGAACACTTTTAGAAATACATTTGCCACAATGGCACTTAAAAATGGGGCAGGGATATATCTCGTCCAAAAATGTCTTGGGCATGCGGATATAAAAATGACCGAAAGATATATAAATTTACTACCGTTAGATGTCAAAAATGATATACAGAAGTTTAATCCTCTCGATGTGTTGTCTAAAAAAACTATGAGAATGACAATTAAAAGAGGGGGTAGAAGATAATGACCAATTACACTATCTCTTCAAATTTTGATATTACTAATTTAAGAATTTCAGACGGAGCATACAGATGTTATATGTTGTTACAAAGTTTAGCATATGGTTCTAAAACCGAGGTTTATCCTAGTATTAAATATATAGCTTGTTCTTTAGGGAGAAGCTGTAGAACCATTAATAGATACATAAAAGAATTAGTATCTCTCAATCTCATTGTTAAGCGTAGGCGTGGCAGTATATCAAATTTATATGTATTAGTCCAAAAGAAAATTAATAATGCTGTAGAGCGTCTAAAACAAGCTAAGAATGATTCCAATAAAAAAGATATTAAGAGTAACAAGAATAACAATTATAGTACTTCTGTAAAAAAAGATAAATTTAATGATTTTGAACAAAGAAACTATGATTTTGAAAAGTTGGAAGATTTGTTACTGGCCAAAAAGGGTAACTTATCTGAGTGTTTAATTTGACATTTAGGTAATTAACTAAAGTAAAAGCACTTGCAAGAGTTAGCGCCTCTCACAAGTGCAGATAAATTAAATATTTTGTACATAACACTTAATTCTATTATATCAGAAATTTTTAAAAATATGAATAGATTAAGTGTATTTGTCATATCTTAAATTATTGAAAACTAATTTATTAATTAATAACAGTAATTTGTTACAAATATTTATATGTTAATTTTACTAAAAATGTATGTTAATTATAAAATATTTATAAGAGATTACTATTTTTTATTTGTATATTTCAATAATGTCGTATTAGAAAGGACTATATATAAAGAGAAGATAGGACAACAAAATTATAGAAATAAATAAAACTAAAGAATTAATTATATTTAATATGACATATTCAAAATGGACATAAAAGAAAAGTTAAAATAGTACATAATATACCCTTTAATTACAATATGTGCTATAATTGGTATGCAAAATTGATTAGGGGGATAAAGCATGGAAAAAGAAAAGAATATTTCAAAAACAATAATAATTATATTAGGAGTTGTTGTAGTTTTACTTTTAGGAGGAATTTTATATAATTCGTATATGCAAAGCACTTCAAATGATAGGTATTATCAAGAATGTCTTGAAAGAGGAAAGGGTTATGTAAAAGAAGAAGATTGGGATGCGGTATTGCATGAAGCAGAAAAATTAGAAGGTATAATTCCTAGAGATAAAAAATTAATAGAGCAGAGAGATTTAATGAAATCATCCGCTATAATTCATAAGCAATTAAATGGAACAGAATAATACATAAATAAAAAAGATACGGGATAAAATTCCTATATCTTTTTTATCTTGTAAGGAATTAAAAGAGGTAATAATCAAAATAGCTTACCGAATAATCCGGTATCCTCACAATCTGATTTAGCTAAACATAATGCAAAGAGGCGTAGGGAATGTAAATGCTATGAAAATGGCTAAATGTATCAAGGAATTAGAAAGAATTTATGGAATAAAAAATGGAGGTGATAGAGGAAATCAATATAAAGTGGCAGAACCGAATAATTCGGATGTGCCAAAAACTCAAAAACAGTTGGCAGATCAAATGGGAATAAATCAAGATACATTGTTAAACTATAAAAAGTTAATGAACTTATACCAGAATTACAATCTTTAGTTGAAACAGGGGATTTAAAATCTACCAATAAAAGAAATTCTAATAGAATTCGATGCGTGTGAGTTCAACCCCTATCGCTCAAAGCACTGATTAACGTTCGTTTTAAAACGAATGATGAATTAAGGATATACATCAATGCAATTTTGTACTCATGTCTCAATGGGCAGAGCAATTAAAAGAAGAATATAGTAAAATTGCTAAAGAAAATCAGGCTACATCTACTGGTGGGAAAAAACCTCAGCTTAGTCTAACATTAGACGAAGCTGAAAAGATAGACTCAAACAAACAAGTAGCTAATGACTTAGATATGGGAACAACTACATATAAAAAAGCAAAATACATATATGAAGATGGAAATAATGAATTGATTCAACAACTTGATGATGAGGAATTACATATTTAAAATTAAACAAATTTATATTAATATTAAAATATATAAGAAAGAGTATTTATATATTTAGGAGGAATTTATGATATTTGTTACTGGAGATACCCACATCCCTAGAGATATAGAAAAACTAAATGAATTAAACTTTCTAGAATATAAAAATTTAACTAAAAATGATTATGTTATTATTACAGGTGATTTTGGTGGAGTTTGGAACAATTCTTGTTTAGAATTGTATTATAGAAATTGGTTGAATAATAAGCCTTGGACTACCTTATTTGTGGATGGAAATCACGAAAACTTTGATTTGTTAAATTCCTATAAAGTAGAAGAATGGCATGGAGGTAAGGTGCATTTTATAACAGAAAATATTATTCATTTAATGAGAGGACAGGTATTTACTATCAATGGCTTAGAATTCTTCACTATGGGTGGAGCTACTTCAACAGATAAAGAGAATAGACGGGAACATATATCTTGGTGGGAGGAAGAAGTTCCTGATTCTAACGAAATGGCAGAAGGATTAGCTAATTTAGAAAAACATAACAATGAAGTAGATTATATATTAACTCATACTTGTTCCAGTTCAGCGCTAAAAGATATAAATAAAATATATGGTTTTCAACCTAAGCCTGAGGAAAATTTAAATAGATATCTTCAAATAATAGAGGAAAAAGTGAAATTCAAAAAATGGTATTTTGGTCACTTCCATGAGGATATAGAAATAGATCAAAAACATACATTGATATTTGAAAAAATATATAAAATACAGTAGAAAAGAAGTCTAAAGCATTAAGAGTTTCTGTACTTAATTCTTTAGACTTCTTTTATTTATATTATATTGATACTATTATATGGAATTAGTATAAGCAAATATTTGTAAATCATTACCACATCGTATTGATAAATTTATCTGGAATACCAGCTATTTTATATGCCCCTTTTGAAAAATACGGTAATGAAAATATTAGGATAAAAAAGAGTGTATATACTAATAATAATAATAAAAGTTATATAAGAGATAGGAGCATAAAAATGTTAGCTAAAAGAATGTCAAAATTAGGAAAAATTAAAAGCAAGATAAATGTAGATGAAAGTATAGACATTGAAAATGATGGTGGAATTTATATGCTTTATAGTATAAATGGGGAAAGAATGTATATTGGAGAGACAGCAAATTTTATAAAGAGGTACAAATCTCATATTAGTGCTTTAAGAAATAAAAGGCATCACAATGAATTGCTGCAATTTATATATAATAAATATGGAGAAGAAGATTTGCTATATATACCAATTTGTAAATGTCCAGATTTCATGAGAATATATATAGAAAGAGCATACATTAACAAATTTGAATTAGAAGCAATGAATGACAATCGCTATACATGTAGAACAATAGATGTAGATAATAGTGGCTATTTAATTTTAAACACGATAGATATAAAATATAGAATTATTATTGAATCTCACAGAAAATGGAAATATAGCGAATACAATTTTACATATGAAGACTACTTCAAAAAAATGATTAATGAGGGTATGAAAATAAAGAAAAGTGGATTTAAATGGATAGATGAATTTGAAAGTATTAAAAATCTTAATATGATTTTAGATCATATTAAAGAATATTATGATTTTCAGCAGTTGACATTAGATTATGTAGCTATAGCAATTTTTAATGATATATTAGGAAAAGAAAGCGATAGGAATGTTTTTTATAAATATAGAATTAAAAATGAAAAAGATTTTGAAAGTGATGATTTAATATATAATATATACAAAGAAATAAGAAAAAATGACAAATTCAGAAGTGATATTATAAATGCATCAATTATATTAGGAATGGATTATAATCCCCATAAACAAAAAAAGTGTCAATTAGACTATATAGAGAGTATAATTTATGATTTAAAAGCAGAAAATGTATTTGATTTATTATATATATATATTATATATTTGATTATTACTGCTACGATGGAGATGAGGTTAAATTCCTAGTCTTTTAAATATAATATATAAGCAAAATTTTATAAATTGAAAATACTTTTAAGAAATATAATATAAAAATGTTGAATTTGATTTAATTTTATGATACAGTATATTTGTAAGGAAAAACAGAAGGGGTTGTTTTAAAATGAAAGGTATATATGTAATTGAATTCAGCAAAGATAAAAAATCAGTTTTATTAGATGCAGGATGGTTAAATGAACATGATATAAATAAAAGTGAGGCAGGATTTTTAAATTACATAATACCTCAACAATATCCTAATTCTGTACTTGGAGGATGGATGGTATTAAAACTAGATAATATAATGGAATATTTTAATACATCTAAAGCAACAGTATCCAAGTGGTTAAAGAAATTAGAAAAAGAAAACATTCTTATACATGAGGATTTTAGAAGTCCACTATGGAAGATCAATAAAGATGTTATAGAAGTAAAAAAGTTTTACAGGGACTAATCTTATAGTCCTTATATATTACAATCTTATTTACTTTTAGTAAATTAAAATCATTAAAAGTTAATAAAAAGGATGGGATGTTTATGGAATGGAAGACTGGTATTCTTAGCTTTCAAGAAATTAAGGAATTAATAGAAAGGAAAAATCCAGAAGATTATGCTACGTTAATATTACCAGCAACTAAAGAAGACGAAAAATATAGGGTAGTAGATTAAAAAAATA
The DNA here is from genome assembly GCA_019933195.1 of Clostridium sporogenes. Classification (NCBI taxonomy): domain Bacteria; kingdom Bacillati; phylum Bacillota; class Clostridia; order Eubacteriales; family Clostridiaceae; genus Clostridium; species Clostridium sporogenes. The sequence continues at coordinate 712,725 of CP082942.1, read as the reverse complement.
ATTGATTTTACAAATAGGAGGGATAAAGAATGATAAAAACTACATTAGAAGAAATAGAAAACAAAAGAGAGGATAAATTAGGACACCTAACTAAGTTTTTAAAATCTGATGGAATATCTTTAATAAGTAACGATGTTTCTACAGTGAACAAGCATGAAGTGCTGGAAACAGAAAGAGATATAATAGTTGTAGGAGATGCAGTTGTAGGAGAATATGAGGAATTTATAGAAGGATATAGTTTGAACATTTCTAAAAAGGAATTATTAGACTGGGAAGAAGATTGGTTTGGTGGAACTATTAATCTACATTATATTAATAGGGAGCAACAACTAATTTTGGATGGTACAAGGTATGTGTAGGGTTATTAATTTAACAGATTATAGAAAAGCAAAAGAAGAGGATGTAGAGGAGCTAATAAGAATAGTAAAAAGTTATCCATTTGATAATAAAGATTTAGAAGAAGAGTGTAATTATTACTTAAAACAATATTTACAGAAAATCAACTTTTAATTTATGCTAGACAGTATTTTAGAAAATTTTAGAAAGCTTTACAGTATACTTGACAGTGACAAGTAAATAATGTAATATTATACTTGACAGTGACAAGGGAGTTGATGGTTTGTGAAAGGTATTGAATATGTATTGGCATTATATAATATGGCGCATATAGAATTAGCAAGGGAATTAGGTATAACTAGGCAAAATATTAATCAATGGATAAAAGGCAAAGGTAAGATACCAAAAAAATATTTACCCGTTCTTTCCCAAATGTTTAATGTTCCAGAAGAATATTTTCAAAAAGAGATTAATGATATTGATAAATTAATTATTCAAAAAGAGAAATTAAAGATGGAATTAAAACCAAGTATTAATGAATATCAATTACGTTTTTCAGTAGATACTAAAGACTTAGAAGAAGAACCAGTATATAATTCTAATTCACTTAATCAAATTGAAGTGGAAATTAAAAAGGCTAAAGTTATTGAAGATATTAGAGAAGCGTTAAGTAGCTTTGATAATGATATCGAACTACAAATATTTGAACAAATTGCATTATTATTAAAAAAATATAGAATAGAGAAGATATTTGGATATACAGTCGATGCGGTTTCTCACTATTATTCTGTTTTGCCAGAGTGGGTAGGAGATCCTGAAAGTGATGATTTTGTAGAAGAGTTTTTAGATTTAGCTCAAAAATATGATGGAATAGAATAGATAGGAGGTACTTAAAATCAAGTAAAGACAAACAAACTACTCCAATATTAGGAAATAGTTATATAAATACATTTATTCAATTGTTTTAACAAAATACACTAAAATATAACCAAATTTCCAGATTGAGGTTATATAGAAAAAATAGTATACTTAAATATACAGCTTTAAATAAATCAAACTTGCAAAGGGGACAAGTCTGCTCAATTTGCCCTCTAGCATATGCTTTGTATTTTATTATATGTTATTACTTTATTTTTGTTGTGTTACTATTGATTTTACCAAATAATGTCTGAAAAGTTTAACTTAATTAATATTAAGCTAAGTTTTTATGTCTACTGGTATTATATCAGATACATTTATTAAGTTCAATAGATTTGACTAAATTTAATTAATAAAACAAAGATTTTATTAAGATTAGAGGAGGATTATATTATGAATATTGAAAAGCTAAGAGAAGAATTTAAAAAAGAAATGAACAAGGTTAAAAATGGCGAAGAAATTACAGAAAAGTTTGAGTTACTAAGGAAAGAATTAAGAGATGCAGAAATAAAAGAATATGGACAAGCGAGTAAAGAAGAAATCCCATTTTAAAAAAAATAATTACAAATATAAATTAAAAATATGAAGGGTGGAAATTAATTATGGTAAAGAAAACTTTATGTAAGGAACAGAATTTTAGAGGAGATTACAATAACATATTTTTAAAAACAATGAATTTTATTGGAATTAATTGTTTTTCAGATATAGGAAAGTGTGGAAAAATCCTTATAAATGATTATGAAGTTAATATAGGTAATCATTTTGATGAATTAGAAAAGGATATTAAGAAGTATTTAATACAAAATAAATTATTTATAAGTGAAGTTAAGGTGGAAGAAGATGAAATAATAATTACTGCTACTACAGATATATATGATTTGTTATTCGTTCCAGAAATCGAAGAAGAGCCTACAAATGAACAAAAAGAAGAAATAAAAAGAGAACAAGCTATAGAGGATTATGAAAATTGGAAAAAAGAACATGAAAAACCTTGTCCTAAATGTGGGGCTACAGCTACAAATTTAGCACCAAATGGGGCAGGAATAGAAGAAGAAACATATTGGCATTGTGAAAAATGTGGATGGGAAGAAGAATAAAACATAAATAAATGACATTAGGGGTCATTCCCCTTTTGTCTAATTAGGTATATATAAAATTTTAAGGGGGATATGAGTATGAAACCATTAGAGATTAAATTGAACAGGGAATTTACGAAATTACAAAAAGAATTAGAGGATTATTGGTTTGATGAAGGTAATGATAAAATAAGCAATTTTGTTGATAAGATTGCTAGAGAAAATTTATTTAAAATACAAAATATAAGTCAGGAGATTGAAAAATACTGTAAAAGTCAAGATTTTACAATTGAAAAATGCAATGAGTTAATATATGAATTTTCATATATAGTAAATGAATTTGGAAAATACTTGAGTAGTGATAATGCTAAAGGATTTACAAAAGATTTAATTGAAAGCACTATGGGAGAAAGTAAAAGTATAATTGACGAAATAAAAATATTGATAGCAACAACTTATTATGCTAATTTACAAAAGTTAGCTAACAAGATGGATTGTAGGACTTATCAGACAATAGGAAGAATAACTTTTATTTTAAATACTGTTACGGATGAGATTATGAATCCATATAAAAAACTTATAAATGATGAAATAAATATAGTAGAAAACATTCTACATGATAAAGCTTATGAAATTGAGAAAATAGAGACAAAAAACAAAAATAATAAAAGTAATGTAAAAAAAATATTTGACTATAAGAAAATGGATAAATTAATAAAGGATTATGGATTTGAGGAAGTAAGACAAAGTGGAGATCATAAAATTTATAGTAATGGAGAAAAAAGTATTCCAGTACCACAACATGAGCTAGGAAAAGGTTTAAGTTTTAAAATCCAAAAACAAATTAGTTAATTATAGATGTGGGGAGTATAAAATAAGTCTACGGACGTAAAACAGGGGATTTAATATGGAACGTGGATTTGTAAAAGTATTAAAATTAGACCAAAGAAATTTAGACAATAAAAGAAAAGTAATTAATGTAAAAGAAGAAAAATAAATATTGCTACATAAAAATAGAGTAAGTTAAATAACCTACTCTAAATATATTCTATTTTTAATTATTATTAGCTTAATGAACACTTCGTGAAACTCCGTTTCACTACGTTTTGAATATGAGTGTTCAAGAAAATTTTCAACGAAATAATGATATCACAAAATTAAAATTAAATCAATAAAATATCAATGGAGGTTGATAGAGTGTTAAAAAGTTATAAAATTTTAAAAGTTAAAAGTGACAAAATTAAAAGTGTAAATATAAAAAATGAGGCAGGTAAAACAAAGGTACAATATCAAATTAATACCGTGGATTGGAAAAATGGAGAATATGAAAGTTCCTTAATTAGAATTAATGAAAGTTTTAATGCTGAAACAATTAGAATATTAAGCAAAAAAGAGTATGAAAAAGATATGATACTTGAAAATTTATTGTTAGTAGAATTTGATACAAAAGCCAATGCAAAAAGAAAATCACAAAAAGGAATTTATTTAGATGGACAATATTATATATTTTTTAATAGTAGTCCAAGCTGGATAAAACAACAATGCATTATGTTTATTAAAGAAGAAGGTAAAATAAAAATAAAAACTGAAATGTTAATATCTTTAACAAAATATAAAGACTCACAAAAAAATAATGTTAAATTATCTAAGGAGGATGCTAGGTATAGTCTAGGTTGGACAGGAGCAAAGCGAATTGAAAACACCCCTAAATTTATCGTAGTAGATAATCCCAAAAATATTGTTACAGAAGAATGTTACTATACAGAAGAAAAAGAAGCTAGTAGGGTATATACAAATGGACAATTAACAAAAATCAACTATGAAAAAGAGGTACATGAAGGTGAACAAACCATTAAAAATGATTTGTTTGATGGGTGTGGAGTATGTAGCTTTAAATATGCTAAAACTATAGCAGATAATTTAGGATTAAAATACACACCTTGTTGGTTTGGTGTACGAATGTATGGTATGGCTGTAAAAGGTGTTATAAGTAAATTTAATATACATAAATGGTTTAAAGAAAATGGAATAACACATATAAAGGATATATGGGGTAACCTACAATCGGTAAAAAATGTAGACATGATTATTAATGGTTCTATGGCAAAATGGCATAATAAATTTTCTAGCATGGAAGAATATTTAGAAAAAATTAAAGAATTTGAACAACATGATAAAATAGCTAGTATTTGGAAACAAATTGATGGTTTATGGATAGTAAAACACGAAGAAAAATTAAATACATATACTAGAGCTAATTATCAGTTGTTAGGAAATTTGGCTTTAAACAAAAAAGATATATTGGATTTAGCAGAGCAGACAAAAAAACATTATATGGATATTTATAAAAATGATTACGAAAAAACAATGATATTTTTAGGTAATATTAATAATGAAGATGTATTAGATGAAGAAAGTGAACACACATTAGAAGAATCTTTAACATCTAAGTTAACTACAGTATTAGCAACTCAACTCAAAATGTTGGATGATGAATATGTAAAGGAAAGTCTTAGAAGAATGTTACAAAAGAAAATTGAACAAATAGGCTATGGAAAAATATATTTGAAAGGAAACTTCAAAACAGCTATCCAAGATCCAATTATGTTTATGCAATATATAAGTAATATACATACTAAAGAATTAGAAAATGAGGAAGAAAAAGTAACTATAATGACAGATAAAGCAGGATATTTAAATAAATATGAAGTATCTGTAGATGATGGGGAGGATGGAGACATTAGAACAATATGTAGACATCCGCTTAATTGTTTTTTAGAGATTAAAAATGTAACTGTTAGAAAAAATAAATTATATAATAAATGGTTGGGGCACATGAAGAATTGTATCATTTTTAATGGGAAAGATTGTTTAGTTAATATTTGTTCAGGAGAAGACTTTGATTTAGATATGAATTTTGTAATCGATGATAAGGTGATTAGAAATAGTGTAATAGAAGGTCTACCAATAATTAATGTTGATGATGGTATAAGAAAGCCTACAGAAGGACTATTTACAACTAAGAATAGAGTAATCACAATTACAAATAGTTTTGGAAATTTAATTGGGAAATTATCTAATTATGGTGCTACAAATTCAGCATTCGGTAATGCAAGTAATGCTGAAGATACTAGGGAAAAAATTAAACAGAACATGATGGAACAATTAAATAACTTAGTTAAATTAACACATTACCAGATGGAGGCGATAGACGCTCCCAAGAATTCTTATGTGCCAACAATTCCTAAAGATTTAAAAGTAAGAGTTAAACCTTATTATATGAAATATATAGCGAAACACAAAGGTTATGAATTACACGAGAAAAAACAAGTTAAAATGCCTTGTGCTTTAAATCAATTATGCTGGGATATGGAACATTTCTATAACTCAATTAAATGGGATTTTGGAGATGAAGATATTAATAGAAATATTGCTAATGAATTTATAATTGATTATAAAGAGATGAAAACCACAGAAGATATAAAAGATTTAGTAGAAAAAGTTGAAGACATTTTAAAAGGATATTATAAACAAGAACAAAAAATCAATACATGGGCAAAAAAATATAAAGAAGAAATTAAAAAAGATGAAACTATAGAAAACAAAGATTCATTATTAAAAATCATTACAGAAAAAAAGAAGTTAGGATTAAAGATTAAACAGGAAGAAACTAGAGGAAGTTTAGAAGAATTAAATATTAAAGATACAATATTAACATCTATTATAGCTTATCTAGTATACATTAAACATCCTAATAGAAGTAAAAATCCATTATGGCTTTATGCTTTTGAGGGATTAATTAAGAATTTACAAAAGACTAATAATGGATATACATATAGTTTTATAAGAGATAAAAATGGACAAGTTAATTATTTAGAAGATAGGTATTGTAAAATAGCTACACCTAATGCATATATAACAGAAGGACATATTAAAGAAATAAATGAAAAAGAAACGAGTGAAAAAGGTAAAATTATTAATTTCGCTACTAGAATAGGTAAATTTACAGACATAACTGGAGAAGAAGTGGCTAAAGAGATAACAACTAAAGAATATGTATTAAAAGTTATAGAAGAAGATAAAACAAAAGTTGTAGGACTTTTAGATAATAATGGAGAAGTTATAGGTTCTATATTTTGGGATAAAGGATTAATAGATGAATTTACACATATATCAGATTGGGAAGGATATAAAGTTAAAGTAGATGTAACTAAAATTAATAATAAATCTTTAGGAGTAGTTATTAATAGTATATAGGACACTATAGGGGCTTCCAGCCCCTTACGTTGTGAATATAATGCACTTATTTAAAATTAAGATAACTGAAAGGTGGAATTAGTTATATATGTCATTAAAAATATAAGATTAAAAAATTATTTATACAGTTTAGGATTAAGTTATAAAAAACAAATAGACAAAACAGGAAAACAAGATTATATATATCTATTTAAAGATACAGAAAGACTTAGACAAGCAATAACATTTTATACAGAATTTCATAAAAATAAGCGAAATATTTGTGGTACATAAATTTATGTGCTATAACGTAAGCAGTACCTTGTTTTGTGGCACATAAATTTATGTACCGTACTGAGGTGTAATAATAGAGAATAATATAATAATAATAGAGAATAATATACTCATGATTGTCAAAACAATTTTCTATCGAAAATCATTTTTCCAATCATACTTAATAATTTTTGTCTTTTCTTATTTTCTTTTTCCAATATTATATTTTTATTTATTACATATTTAGATTATACATTAAAAATTAATTATCATGTAGGAGGTTTTTATCATGGACAAGTATTTTAGTAAATTACCAAATCAATTATTTTATACATATGACAATGATATTATAGACAAATCTATTTTGGAGCAGGTTGAATATGATTATAAGGTTTTATATGTTTTAGATTATTTATACACAAATACAAATAGAAAAGATATAACTATGTTTACTTTAGAAGATATGATTATTGAATGCGGATTTAAAGTGGACAATCATAAAGGAAAAATTAATGATAAATTTACAGATATTTTAGTTACTTTACAAGAAAGTAAAATTATTATAACCGATACAGATTTAAATAAAATAAAAGCAAAGGAGTTCATCAAGTGTAAAATTGATATTTTTAAAAAAGATGATAACGATAAGGATATTAATTTTATACAGTTGTTTGATTCTGAAAAGGATAAGATTTTAAATTATGATAAAGAAAATATAGATAATTCAAAAATGCTTTATTATTATTGTTACCTTAAAGCGAGAATAAAAAAACGTGCTAAAGGTGATGATATGAACATCAATGGTGGTAGTCCAGAAAATTGTTACCCATCATTTGATAAGATAAAATTTGATTTACATATTACTGATGAAGTTATTTCAAAATATTTGGAAAAATAATCTTAAAGAGGGCATTAAACTTTATAAAAAACAGCATGAAGATGAAAGGTTTTTTTTAAATACTAGACAATATAAAAATAATAATAAAAAAATAAATGGTTATATTTCTAGGATTGAATACTTAGAAAAAGAGGGTAAAGCAACAGAAGAACAGATACAAAAGAAAAATGAATATAAAAAGTCTGTAAATATAGATGAAAACATACAAAGAAGAATTACATTTTTAAATAGAGAAGAAAATAAAGGAATGTTACTTTCAGATATATATGATTCTTATGGTAGTGAAAAGAAATTTGAAAAGGCTTTAAAACTTGAAAAAAGTTTAGGTCTACTTGATGATAATGATGATTTAGCAGTAGATTATGAGTACTACAAATGGGTGATGTCAAATTATACAGAGGACAAGCATGACTATTTTGGTAATTGTATTCAAAATCATATTAGAGAAAGTAAAATAAAATCTAAAGGACTGTTAGGACAAACTAAAAATAGAACAGAAGCAAAACAAAATGTAGAGGAAAATCTTTTAGAAGAAGCTAATTCTAAAAGATTGCCATTTGGGGGATTTTACACTCATTTTAATAAAAATGCAGATGAAGTTTTTTAAAGTCCACTTTTAATAATAATTAATGTTATATGTAAGGGCAAGTTGAGTATAAGTACTACTACGCACTAAAGTGCTAGTATTCCTAATACTCAATGTTCCACACCCTTACGTTGTGAATGAATAGGATACTTTAACAACATTAAAATAGTATTAGTACGATAGGATTTATGAATTTTTATCTTATTTATTCAGCTTTTAATTTTTAAAATTTTATAACACTGAGTAGAATTTAATTTATTCTACTCTTTTAATTTGCACAAAAATAATTTAATAAAAAAGGAGAGGAATGTAAAAATGACAATGATACAAAGAAAAGAATTAGAAAAGGTATTAAAAAATTTTAATGATAATGAATTAGGTGGAGGCTTTATTTATTTTATCCATAAGCAAGGAAAAGAAGCAGTATTAATACAGCTAGATTTAGTGGATTATTCTAGTTGTGTATTATGCGGATTAGAAGACATAGAGGATTTCCAATTTATAAAAGAAGAAGATGGGATATATTAAAATTACATGAAAAATATGAAGGAATAGACCATGCGTGGATAGATTATATGGGCGTTCAAATGTAAGGTTAAGGTATTTTAAATTCTAACAAAGAAGTAATAAATATATTGGAGGAGATAATATGGATAATAATAAATTATATAAAGCAATCATAGAAGTTAATACGAAAGGCAGTTTACAAAAACAAGCTAAGAAATTATATGATAAAGAGAGATTATATAAGAAATTAACAGCTACATACAATAAAGAAATCCAAGAAATTGATGATGATGAATTATTAACAGATTTATATTTAATGCGAAAAAAATATAAAATTAGACTAGATCATATTAAAAATAAAATGTGCTATTTGAACAAAAGAATAATAGATACTTTAGATGTAATAGAAGAATATGTAGATGTAGATATGTTTTGTGAATTATTTGAAGTTGAAGAATATGACGAAGAAGATAATTATTACGGAAATATTTTAAGTAGTGCAAGTAAAATTGGGCATGTATGCAGAACAGGACTTATATATAATGAAAAATTAGTTAAGGAAATAATAGAGGAAGATAGAGTGATGTAATACTAATCGAGATACTATAATGGTATCTTTTTTATTTTTTAAAAAAATGCATAAATAAAATCTTAATTATGCTATAACACATATTAAAAGTAAATACAAGAAGAATTTAAAAATAATTACATATTAAAAAACGAAGGTGACTTCGTAAATAAAACCCACTCAGGACAACGTTAAGCCTTTATACTTACTGTTAATAAGTTGTCTATTGATAGAATTTAAGTATATTGTAGAGGTTTGTGGGTATGCCCTCTTGTAGTAAAAATTTTATACATATAAGTGAAAGAGATATAGGAAAGATTCTTATATCTTTTTTGTGTTTTTGAGTACGATTTTGAAAAAGCGGATTAATAACTTTTTAGAAACATTAAATTCATATTAATCAAAGGAGTAGATGGTTATGTTGATAAAGCAAGGAAATATAAATAAATGTGGTATATACGGAATTAAGACAAGTAAAGCAGTTGTAAAATATGTAGGTGGAGCTAAGGAATGCAACGATGCCTATAGCAGACATAAAAGTAATTTAATAAATGGAGAATATGCAGAAACTAATAAAAATGAATTACAGGTATTATTTAATACAGAGCAAGAAGATTTAATATTTTATCTTATAAAAGAATGTAATGAAGATGAATTAGATTTTATGGAAACTAAATATATAAATTTATATAAAAATACCATAGTGAATAGTGAGGAAAATGGTAAGAGAAGAAAAAGTAAACCTACTAAAGAAGAAACAGAACGTAGAAGAAGAGCTAATACAGGAGAAAAGAATCCGCACAATACTAAATTAACAAAACAAGATGTAAAAGAAATAAAATTGAAATTAAAAAAAGGTGCTAGGCAAATAGATCTAGCTGAACAATATAATGTTAGTCCAACGCATCTATGGAATATTGCTAACGGAAAAAGATGGAATAGTGTACAAGTATAAGAAATAGGTCGGTGATTTTTTCACTGACCTATTTTATTTAATTAATGAAAGGGGAAATACATATGGAAAAAAGAAATGAAATAGCTTTAATTAATAGAGGCAAGATTAGTTGGCTTTATTGTCATAATGTTTTTGAAAAAAGAATTGAGCTGATAAATAGACATGGTCAAGATTTGTTTGCATTTATATTTGAAAATAATGAGAAACTACATGAATTATTATTAAAATTTGATGAGCATACAGATTTGAAGAAATATAACAATTGTTTCAAGCATGTGGCATTAGCTATAAAGAAGAAGAAAATGGAGGAAGTATAAATGATAGTTAAAGATGATTATAAAAATAATATACTCATAAACGGAAGAATCGAAGAACTTGAATATAATATGTTTGAAAAAGATATAGATAACTTAATTCGAAAATATGGGAGTGTATTTATAACTAGAGAATTGATTGAAAAGACTCGTAAAGGTATGGGTTTAGAACAGGTAGTTAAAGAGTTGAATAATTAGTGTTGGAGGAGATAAGTATGTTATTTAAGAAATTTAATGATAATGAATTAAAAGAAATAAAAATGGCTTGTAAAGAATTACAAGAAACTGTAAAAAGAATACGAGGAGAAAAAAGTAATAAAGAATGTGAGGAAAAAATATTAGAAGAACAAAAAAGAAAAGATATAGATTTAAAAGAATTATTAGATGAAGCACAGAAAGTTTATAATGTAAATAATATAGAATTTCAGTATTTACTTAAGACATATATAGATAATATAGAAGATAATAAAAAAAACATATGTGAAAAGTGTGATGAAGTAATAGCTGAATGTAGCAAATATAGGGTGGAATTATAAATAATTGAAGGAAAACTTGTCTAAATGTAGAATATTGAATTTTATAGAATATTATATATTTGGAGGGATAAGATTAATGGCAGGTATATTTGAAGAATGGCATAATGCTAGTTTATTATATTTTATAAAAGAAAATAAAAAAGTTACTATAGAACAAATAAAAGAAGAATTCCCTGTTAATGAAGAAGTTGTAAATTTAAATAATTTAGTAGAGGATGATTTGAAACAATTACTTGGCATGGGAAAGATAAAATTTGAAGAAGGTTATTATAGTGTGATTGAGTATTAGGAGCATCTAAAAAATAGATATTAAACTATATACTTTGGAGGATGATTGGCATGGAAGAAAAAAGGGTATGTCCCAAATGTACAGGAACTATGCTAAAGGGAATACATGAAGATTGTAAAACAGTTTTTGAACCTATGGGATCAGGAAAAGTAGTAGATATTTATAAATACGTTTGCTTAAGTTGTGGATTTGTAGAGGAATATGCTGATATTGAAAAGTTCAACAAAGAATAAAAATAGAGATTATTAATAGTTTAAAGAGTCATACCAATGTGGCTCTTTTTATTTTTACAAATTATTATTTATTTATATAAAATATGGTATAATTAGATAAGAAATTTGTAAAGGGGATGGGAGTATGGAAAAGGTTGTGGATGTAAAAAAAAGATATTCAAGAGAATTAGAAGACATTGATTATATTTTAAGAAATTTAGAAAATGGTAGATATTATAAAAATACAAAGGCTAAAATGGATGGATATTTAGCAACTAATGTATCCGATATAAGAAAAAAAGTGGATGACTTAATAAATAAAATAGAATATAATAAAGATTCTATAGATGAACAATTAATGAAAGAATTAGCTAAAGTACAGAATAGATAATAAATATAATATAAAATTTTGGGGGTATTATGGATAATTTTACAAACACATTTAATATAATTTCAGGTGTATGTTCTATAATTTCATTATTCATAGGAATATTTGTAGCAAATAAGGTTACAAAAATTTATAATAGCAATAAAATTGGTGATATTAAAGATATTGAACAAAATTCAGAAGGAAGTAATTCTCCTAATATTATTTCAGGGCGAGATACACATAAATAATTATAATATGGGGGAATTTTTATGTTTCAAAGAAGTATGGGTAGCTATTCACCTAACATAAAGTCAGAAAGAGATACATATAGTAATTGTTCTTTTTTTGGAGCAAGGGACATACCAATAAATATAGATGCTAACGAAATAAAAAAGTTGATAGATATATTTTTTCAAGCAAGAGAGGAATTCAAGAATGTAATAAAAAGAAGACTTACTGATTCCCAAATAAAGGAAGAGGAAAACAGAGAAATAAAAAGGACTAATATAGAGTTAAAAAATAAAATAAATAATATATCACAAGATTATTATAAAAATGTTATTAGGTGTAGAATACCTTATTTTAATGAAATTAAAGATTATTTGGGCGATTCTGAAAATGAGAATGAAAATGAAAGGTATATTTATATATCAGAAACGATAAATGAATCTTTAATTGCTTACAAAAAAGAATTTCCTGAGTTTGATAAAGCTCTAGATTATCTTATAAAAAAATCAATTGAGTTAATTGAAGTAAAATTTGGAGACTTATCAATATCAGAAAAAAATATGATTAAGATAATTATTGCGTATATGTATTACTATTGTGATTTGGGGGAAAATTATGAAGATAAGACCAAATAAGCATACGGATATATCAAAGTCTTTATTAAAAAATACAATTTATTTGATAGATATTTTACTTGAACAAGATTTTATTCAATTTAATGAGCTATACCTAAAATATAAAATGAGAAATAGAAATGCAAGTTTTAAAAATTTTATTTTAGCAATTGAATTATTATTTTGTTTAGATAGAATAAAATACAATAAGAAAAATGATTTAATAAGGTTGTGTAATTATGAAGTTAAGTAAATTATATGCAGATAATGATACTATTTTTGAGCCTATATATTTTAATTTAGGAATAAATATTATCTTAGCAGAAGTAAGAAATCCTAGTAATTTAAGAAAATCTTCTCATGACTTGGGCAAATCATTATTAGCTAAATTAATAGATTATTGTTTATTAAAGGAAATAAAAAAAGGACATTTTATTAAAAATAATTATGATATTTTTGAGGAAATGATATTTTTTTTGGAAATAAGTCTAGATGATAATTCATATTTTACAATAAAAAGATCAGTTAAAAAAGGTCAAAAAATAATGATAAAACAACATATTGAACCACATCAAAATTATAATGAATTAGAGGATAGAGATTGGGATTTTATTGGTAATATTGGAAAAGGCAAAGAGTATGTAAATAAGTTATTAAGTTTTGATGTTTTAGCTAATCGTAATTATAGAAGTTGTTTGGGATATTTTCTAAGAAATGATGAAAGTTATTCGGATTTATTTAAGTTATCTAGTTTTGGTGGACCAGATAAAAATTGGAAACCTGCATTATTAGAATTATTAGGATTTAAATCTAAATATATAATTGAGAAATATGATATAGATACTCAAATTTCTAAGAATAATGAAGATATTAAGAAACTAACTAAAGCTAATGAAGATAAAATAGTAGAAAAAGAAAAGTTAAAAACATTAATATGTATAAAAGAAAATGATTTAGAAAATAAGAGTAATCTATATAATAATTTTAATTTTGTTACTAGTGATATTAAAAAGCCTAAAAAATTAGTTGAAGAAATAGATATAGAACTTAAAAATTTAATTAATGAAAATTATTACTTACTAAAACAGATAAAAAATGCAAAAGAATCTATCATAGATTATAATGTGAATTTAGATGAGTTAGAGAATTTTTATAATGAAATAGGATTATACTTTGAAAATCAATTAAAAAAGGAATATACGGAATTAATTATATTTAATAATGAGTTAACCAAAGAAAGAAATGATATATTAAGAGAAATAATTAAGGAAGGCCAAGAAAAATATGACATTAATAATAAACGAATTGAAGAGTTAAATTTAGAAAGAAGTAAATATTTGGAATATTTAAATTATTCAAATACAATGGACAAGTATAAAAACTTGCAAAATGAAATAGTGGATTTAAAAGCTAAGATATTAAATTTAAAAGATAAATTAGAGAATTTTGATGATGCAAGTAAAATTGATTTGAGTAATCAACAATTAGAAGTTGATAGAACTAATATAGTTTTTAATATGAATAAAGAAATATTTGGGAAAGAAAATAGTTGTATGAATAATATTAAGAAACATTTTTCATATATTATAAATACGACACTTGGAGACTTAGGAATAATAACTTTATTTCCTAACAAACAAAGCAATATTAATTTTAAAGCTGAAATTATTGATAGTGAAACTAATTATAAAGGAAATAAGGGCGATGGAACTACTTATAAGAAATTAATGTGTGCAGCATTTGACTTAGCAATTCTTGCAACTTATTATAAGAGTAAATACTTCCATTTTGTATATCATGATGGAATTTTTGATGGTTTAGATGATAGACAAAAAAATAACTTTTATAAAATTATAGAGGAATATACAAAAAAATATTCTATACAGCATATTTTTACGGTCATACAAGATGAATTACCTACTAGTATTAAAAAAAATGATGAAATTAGCAAATTGAAAGATAATAAAACAATAATTAAAGTATTGCATGATGATGGCAATAATGGAAGATTGTTTAATATGAATCCGTTTTAAATAATGAAATAAAATTACACAATATAAAATATATTAAAACTATTTTAAACACTCTTAATTGAGTGTTTTTTACTATAGAAAAGTAAAAGAAGGCGATTGATATTGCTCTAAAGAAATTGTGCAGGTGTGGAAAAGTAATAGACTATAATAAAAGAATGTGTGATGAATGTAAGAATAAATATGATAAGAGTAAAAAAGAAAGCTATAAAGAATATAAGAAGAATAGAAGAGATAATAGAGAACAAAAGTTTTATTCTAGTAAGGAATGGATAACAGTAAGGGATATAGTAAGAAGAAAGTATAATAATATATGTTTATATAGTTATTATATATTACATGAAATTAAATATGTAGATTATATACATCATATTATAGAGCTTAAAGAAGATTGGGATAAGAGATTAGATATAGATAATCTTATTCCTTTATCTGATAAAGTTCATAAGATAGTGCATAGAGAATATGATAGGAGTGCTAAGGATAAGAAACAAATGCAAGAACTATTAAGAGAACTAAAAAGAAAATATGAAAAGGAATTTGGTACTAATTTAAAAAGTTAGTGCTTTTTTATTTTTTGAATTAATCCCCCACGGTTAGATCTCTATAGATATTTATTAAAAAGTCCGAGGTGCAGTCTTCATTTTACAAAATTCTAAAAACCAACGTTTAGGGGGTAAGTATTATTAATTGGAAAGGGGTGATTACAATGGCACGACCAAAAAAAATGTTAGCAATACAAGAAGGACATCTAGAAAAAAAATTACAAGAACAAATAATACAAACTGGAATGGAACAATTAGAAAAGCCTCCAAAATGGTTAAGGGATTCTTTAGCTAAAAAAGAATGGAAAAGATTAGTTGAACAATTCAAAACTTTAAGTGTAATAAGCAATTTAGATTTAAATAATTTGGGTGCTTATTGTAACGCTTATTCTAGTTACATAGAAGCTACAAAAGAATTAAAAGGACAACCATTAACTATAGAATACACGAATAAAGGTGGAGCAACTAATGTTATAGAAAATCCTCTAATAAAAATACAATTAAAATATTCTGATGAAATGAAAAAATACAGTAGTCTATTAGGATTGACTATTGATAGTAGGTTAAAAATAGCAACTCTTAAACTTACAGAAACTAAAAAAGATATTGTAGATGAGTTTGGTGACATTTAAGTGACCATTAAAGAAGAATTAATTAGATACTGTAATAATTGTTTAAAGGATGTTTTTGTAAGTAAATTTGAAACATATATAAGTTGCGAAAAACATAAATGGGCTTGTCAAAGGTTTTTAAATGATATAGAAAAATTAGAAAATTATAAAGATTATATTTACTATTGGGATGAAGAAGAAGCTCAAAAGATTGTCAAATGGTTTACATATTTAAGACATAGTAAAGGTGAATTAGCGGGACAACCAATAATATTGACTATATGGCAAAAGTTTTTTATATGCCAAATTTATGGTTGGAGAAGAAATGATAATAAGAGACGTAGATTTAAAAAAAGTTTTATAGAATGTGCTAGAAAACAAGCTAAATCACAGATGGAAAGTGGTATAGCTTTATATGAATTAGCTTGTGGTAGCACAAGAAATGATGAAATATATGAGATATGTTGTGCGGGTATCAAAAGAAAACAAAGTAAAGTTGTATTTGAAGAAGCTAAATTAATGTTAAAAGGGAGTCCGTTATCAACTAAGTTTAAATGTACAAGAGATTATATAATGCACATAAAAACAGGTAGTACAATGATTGCATTAAGTAAAGAGGATGGTACTAAAAATGATGGAGGAAATATGGCACTATTCATATTAGATGAGTACCATCAACACACTACAGATGATTTTTATACCATGGCTAGTTATGGACAAGCTACAAAAGAACCGTTATTAATGATTATAACGACAGCAGGCGTTGACCTTAATAGTCCCTGCTATACACAAGAATATAAATATTGCAGTGAAATACTAAATCCTAATATAGATGTTGAAAATAATACATATTTTATTGATATATTAGAATTAGATAAAAAAGATGATATACATAATAAGACAAATTGGTGGAAGGCAAACCCTTTACGAATGACATACAAAGCAGGACAAGAAAAAATACAAGAAGAATATGAAATAGCAAAGCAAATACCAGAAAAAATGCCATCATTTATGACTAAATGTTTGGATATATGGGTACAAGCAAAAGAAAACAGTTATATGGATATGGCTAAATGGAAGGCTTGTGAGATAAAAAAAATTCCATATGATCTAAACAATAGAGTATGTTTTATCGGAGGAGATATGTCTTCTAAAATAGACTTGACTTCTTTAGCTTTTATTATACCGATAATGGATAATGGAATTAAAAAGTATGTTATATTTAGTCATTCTTTTATACCAAGTAGAGAAAAATTAATGGAAAGAACGCTAAAGGATAAAGTCCCTTATGATGCTTGGGAAAGAATAAAAGATGAATATGGCAAATCAAAGTATATAACTATAACTAATACTCCAATAGTAGATCAAAATGTAGTAATTAAATATGCTATAGATTTTTGTAAAAGATATAATTGGGAAATTGATACATGGTGTTTTGACCCTGCTAATGCTACGAAGATAATGCTAGATATAAGTGATATGGGCTATGATGTTACTGAATTATTCCAATCACATAATAAATTAAATGAAAGTACAGTAGCTTTAAGAGAAGAAATATATATGGGCAATGTAATATATTTACCTAATCCAGTTCTAAATTTTGCTATGAGTAATGCAGTAATAAAGAGTAATAATGGGTTAATTAAAATAGATAAAGATGCAACTAAAAAGAAAATAGATCCAGTAGATGCTTTAATATGTGGTTTTAAAATGGCTTGGCTACATGAAGAAAAAACTAATTTAAATGAACTTATTAAGAAGGGAGAGTGGACACTATAGGAAAAATAATTAAACAATATTTAATGATACTAGTTATGTTTATAATGAAAAATATAGATGATATATTGATTTTAGGAGGATGTAGTGTATTAACTACAGCTTTTTTTATTTATGTAAGTAAATTTAGTGGAATGATAGCACTGTCAACGATTTTGATTTTGATAGGTTTAATCTTAAGTAAACTACCTAAAAAGGATAGTAATTAATAATGATATTAATAAATTTACTATAGAAAGGTAGGTGAAATAAATGGGCATATTTAATAAAATGTGGGCTATAAAAAATACAACAACTGAAACAGTAGATCCGAGTGATTGGTTTACAAGTTTAATAAAAAGTAGAACTACAACAAGTGGAGAGAAAGTAACAAAAGAAAGTGCTTTAACAACAAGTGGAGTGTATGCTTGTACTGATATAATAGCTAGTTCTATAAGCAAATTACCTATTCATATATATCAGAAAGATAAAGATGGCAGTAATAGAGTTGATAATGATGTTAGTTATTTACTTGAAAAGAGACCTAATTTATATATGACACCTAGCATATTTAAACATACATTAACAGTTAAATTATTGTTAGATGGTAACACTTATGTGTGGGTAGAAAGGCGAAGAGGTAAAGCAATTAATCTTTGGATTTTAAACAATGTACAAGTTCTACAGGACTCTACAACAGGTGAAATTATATATAAAGCAACTTTAAATAATAAACCTAATACCTTTTTTAGTGATGAAATAATACATATAAAAAGTTTATCTACAGATGGAATATTAGGAAAAAGTAAAATAGATATACTTAGAGAAACTATAGGAAATATGCAAAGTAGTAGAAAATTATTAGGTAATTATTTTAAAAACGGGACTACTACAAGTGGTGTAATAACTTATCCTAGTAATCTTAATGCTGATGCAAAAACTGAAATAAGAAAGCAATGGCAAGAAAATAATAGTGGATATGATAATGCTGGTAAAGTTGCTGTATTAGATTTAGGACTAGAATATAAGGAAATAAATAGCTTGAAATTTACTGACCAGCAGTTTTTAGAATCTACAAAATTTACACTTGAAGAAATTGCTAGAGTATTTAAAGTACCACTACACATGATTAATTCTCTTGATAGAAGTACCTTTAATAATATAGAGCAACAGAGTTTGGACTTTTATATGAATACTATATTACCTTTACTATTGCAAATTGAAGAAGAATTTAATTATAAATTATTTAGTAGTACACAAAGAGAAAAATATTTTATTAAATTTAATATGGAAGGTGCTTTAAGGGGAGATAGTGCTACCAGAAGTAGTTATTACGAAAAAATGATAAATTTGGGAGTATATAGTATTAATGAAGTAAGAAAGCTTGAAAATATGAATTCTATAGGTATTCAAGGTGATACTCATAGAGTTGACTTAAATCATGTTGATATAAAAGTAGCTAATGATTATCAATTAGCGAAAGCAAATTCTAAAAAGAAGGGTGGTGAAATAGATAATGAGTAAGTTTTATGAATTTAAAAACAAGACAGATAAGAATATAGATATATATGTTTATGGTGAAATTATAGGTGGTTCTGAAAAATGGGATGAATCAGATGTAACATTTAATGATTTTAGAGATAATTTGGAGCGATTGACAGGTAAAGAAACTATAAATATGTATATAAATTCTGTGGGTGGAAGTGTAACAACTACACAAGGTATTATAGCCATGTTGCAGAGAGCAAAAGAAAAAGGTGTAACAATAAATGCTACTATAGATGGAATTGGTGCTAGCTGTGCAAGTTTTTTACCATTAGTGGCTGACAATGTTTATGCTTATAATTCTAGTTTACTAATGGTTCATCATCCTTATACTTTATGTATAGGAAATGTTGATGAATTGCAGAAACAAATAGATTTATTGAATAAAATAGAAAATAGTGTAATGATGCCACTTTATTTAAATAAAGCTAAAGAAGGTATAACAAAAGATGAAATAAAAGATTTAGTTGATAAAGAAACATGGTTAAATGCTAAAGAAATGAGTGAAATATTTAATATAGAAATACTTGAAGATGATAAAGATTTAGTAGCTTGTGTAAAAGATAAATCTATATTAAATAAATATACAAATGTACCTAAACAACTTAAAAATAAACTATTAGAAGATAAGAAAACTATAGTAAAGACAGAGAATGTAAAAGATAAAGAAGAATTAGAATTAGCAAAAGCTAGACTTAGACTATTGTATTTATAGTCTTTTTTTTATTCAAAAATTAAATTTTAAAATGAAAGGATTGATTAGTAATATGACAAAAGTACAAGAAATACAAGCAAAAATAAAAGAAATGAAAGGTGAAGCTAAGAATCTTAAAACTGCTGATGATATAAATGCAAAAATAAAAGAAATTGAAGATTTGCAAGCTCAGTTAAAAATTGCAGAAATGGAGGAAAATGATGAAAAGAAAGCATTAGAAAATAAAATAAAAGAAGGAAAAATGAAAAATTTAAGTGAGGAAAAGGATATTAATAATATGGGAAATAAAGTGATATATAATGGAAATTTATTTGCAAAAGCAATTGCAGATGCAACATTGAAAGCTAGAAACAAGAAAGGATTTGTATTCAATGAAGGGGAACAAAGGGCTATATCTGAACATGTAGGAGAAGATGGTGGCTTTGCAGTACCTGAAGATATAAAAACTGAAATAAATAAGAGATTAAGAGATACGACAGATATATCTAATCTAGTTAATTTTGAAAAAGTTTATACTAGAAGTGGACAAAGAACATATGAAAAGAGAAAAAAGCAAACTGAATTAACTAATCTTGATGAGTATGGAAAAATACAAGAAGTAGATTATAGACAATTAGAGAGAATTTCTTTTAAACTACACGATTGTGCAGGACTTAAAACCATCCCAAATGATTTACTAGAATTTGCAGGAGAAGGGTTAAAGAATTTTATAATAGAATGGTTAGTGGATAAAGTTAGATTTACTAAAAATATCAAAATACTTTACGGCACTGGAGGAGAAAATGAAGTACAAGGAATAATGACTTTTAAGGATATAAAAGTTATTGATTTATCAGCAACAGCAACTATAAAAGATTTTAAAAAGTTAATAAATGTTGAATTACCTTCTTATTATAAGACTTCTGCAACTTGGGTTACTAATCAAGATGGATATAATTTCTTAGATTGCCTTGAGGATAAACAAGGTAATTCTTATTTAAGACCAGATCCTAAGAATGATGAAGTTGATAAATTATTAAGAAAAAATGTAGTTGAATTACCAAACGAAGTATTAGAAACTAAGGATGGTAAAATTCCAGTAATTTTAGGTGATTTGAAATCTTTATATACATATTATTCTGATGGAGAATATCAGCTTTTATCTACTAATATTGGTGGTGGTTCTTTTGAATCTAATACAACTAAAACTAGATTAATCTATAAGATGGATGGGGGAATTGTAGATAAGGATGCTGTAATAATTGCCTATATTCCTACAACAGTTGTTGAAAAAACTACCAAATAGCTAAAAACTAAATATAAGGATATAAATTAAGTTCCTATATAGGTTCTTTTTTTATGTCCTTTTTTAATAAAGTAGGTGATTAGATTGATAGTAACACTAGAAGAAATAAAACAGTATTTAAGGATAGAATCAGATTGTATAGAAGAAGATAGTTTTTTAGAGCTATTGAAAAAAAGTGCAGAGCAATATATTAAGAATACTACAGGAAAACTATTTGATAATAGAAATGATTTAGCAAAGTTAGCGTGCTTAATTTTTATCTGTGATAGGTATGAAAATAGAGGAAGTGTTGATTTAACTATAAAAGCACAAAATGTTTTAAGTTATATACTTACACAATTAAGTTATTGTTATGTAGGTGATAAAAATGAAAGTTAAGATAGGAGAAATGAGACATAGAATAACTATTCAGAAATATAGTACGTATCAAAATGATAATGGCTTTGATGTAAGAAAATGGGATGACTATAAAACTGTATGGGCATCTATGAATAATCTATGGGGAAAAGAATTTTATGCAGCAAAGGCTACAAATTCTGAAAATACAATAGAATTTATAGTTAGATATTCTAAAGATTTAGAGAAAATTAATACTAAAGAATATAGAATTAAAACTATAAAAGATAAAAATGCTACAAAAGAAAAAGATAAATATAGATATTTTGATATAACTTTTATAGATAATATACAATATAAAAATAGATGGCTTAAGATAAAGGCTATTGAGGTGATTTAAATGGCTAATGGAATTGAAATTGAAGGTATGGAAGAATTTACAGATTTTCTTGAGGATATGACTATTAATGAATCTGATGAAAAAAAGGCTGTAAGAGAAGCTATAAAACCTATTGCACAGGAAATTGAGAAAAATACAACTAAAAGAACTGGTAAGCTATCTAAACTATCTAAAACAGTAAAAAGAGAAGGTTTAGGAACTGTAGGAATAATAAAAACTAAAGCTTTTTACGATATTTTTGAAGAATTTGGGACTAGTACAGCTAAACACAATGTTGGATATTTTGATAGAAGTGTAAAAAATACAAGGGATAAAGCTTTGGAGATATTAGCTAAAGAATTATTAGATAAAGAAAACTAAGGTAGGTGGTGGTAATTGGATATAAAAAAATATTTATTAAAAGTATTAAATTCTAAAGAAATAATAGATATGTTACCCGATAAGCGTGTATATTTTTTACATGCGGTGAATCCTGATAAAAAGTTATATCTTGAGTATGAGATTGTGAATGAGTATGGAGTAGAATATAGCGAAGGTAATGAGGATTATACAACATACATAGTACAATTAGATATATTTTCTACTGGAGATTATACAGAGTTAGAAAATACAGTTAAAAGAATAATGATACATAATGGATTTAATAGAGATATGGCAGCCGACCTTTATGAGAAGGAAACTGGCTTATACCATTGTGCAATGAGATTTAATATAAGTTTACCAATGGACTAGTTTAAAACTAGTCTTTTTTTATGTGAAAAATTAATTTAAAGATTGAAAGGATGGGATTTTAATATGGATAAAGTAGTACCAGTTGTGGACTTAAAAAAATTATATGTAGCTGAAGTTAAAGAGGATGGGTTAACCACAACTTTTGACAGTCCAAAATATTTTGAAGGTGTAAAAGAATTAGGAATAAAACCTAAAATTAATACCGATGAGTATTATGCAGAAGGTGTATTATGGCTTAGTGAAACTACACTAGCTAACATAGATGTAGAAGTAGATATTACAGATTTAAAAAAAGAAGAAGAGGCATTTCTTTTAGGTCACAAGTTAGCAAATGAGGGCGGAATTATAAGAAGTGCTAATGATAAGGCACCAGAAGTTTGTTTACTTTATAAAGCAATGAAAGGCAATGGAAAGGCTAGATATGGAATAATGTACAAGGGTACATTTTCTTTAAGTGATGAAAACTATAAAGGTAAGGAAGGAAAGGCTAATTTCCAATCTAAAAAATTAAAAGCATCTTTTGCACCTTTACATTCTAATGAAATGTGGAATTGGAAAGTAGACGAAGAAGATGGAATGACAGATGAAAAATTCTTTAAATCTGTAATAATACCTACAGAGAAAAAAGAGAATATAGAAGGTTAATTTATGGGGTAGAAATAATCTACCCTTATTATTTTGTTGATGAAAGGATTGGATAATATGTTAAATAAAATAAGAAAGCAAAAAATAGATGATAAAGAATACTCTTTTAAGATGACAAATAAAACAATTCGTAAAATAGATGAAAAGTATGGTAACTATGGTTCTGTTATTTATGGATTAATGGAAGGGCAACAATTCTACACAAATGCTTTAAGATTAGTATCTATGTGTTGTGTAGATAAAGAAAAAGTACTTATAAATAAAGAAGAAAATACATATGAAGAAAAAATAAAAGAATGGGATATTGAAGAACTAGAAAATGTTATAACAGGACAGCAATATCAAGAAATTACAAACTTAGCAGTGGATCTTTATATTGATTATATGGGATTGAATAAAGACAATGAAGAAGAAACAAAAAATAAAGAAGCTAAAAAAGAAAAAAACTAAATGACCAGTCGAAGTATGAAATTGACTTTGACTGGCTTTTTTATTTAGCAAAAGTACATTTAAATTATTCTAAAGAAGAATTTTGGGATAGTACACATGCGGAGATATACAAGATGTGGGAAAGCCATATTAAATTTAATAACTGGGAAATTAAAGATAATAATGAAGAAAATAACCCTACAAATGATGTGAATTACAAAAGAGTAAATATAGAAGATATACCATTTCTATAAGATAGGCACCTTGATAAGTGTCTTTTTTATAGAAAAATTTAGAAGGGAGGGAAATAATGGCTAGCAATACAGAAAAACGAATAACCGCAAAAATGGTATTAGATAGCAGCGGATTTAATTCCAGCTTAAAAGGTGTAAATGCAGAATTAAAAAATGCACAATCCCAGATGAAATTAGCTAGTTCTGGGATACAAGCATTTGGGAAAGACAGCGAAAAATTAAAATCTGTACAAGAGGCACTTTCTAAACAAGTAGAATTACATTCCCAAAAAGTAGGCATATATACGCAGTCCATAGAAAAAACTAAATCTAAGCTAGAAGATAATATAAAAGTTAGAGATAAGTTAAAAGAGAATTTATCTAAAGCAGAGAGCCAGTTAAAAAAGGTTATAGATACTCATGGGAAAGAGCTACAAGGGTATATAAAAAATAAAGAAGAGTTATCAAAATTAAATAAAGAATATGAAATAGCTAAAAAAAGATATGGAGAAAATAGTACAGAAGCTAATAAATTAAAAGAACAGATTAGTAAGCTAGAAAATGAGCAAAAAAAACTTACAGCTGGGAAAGAAAAAGAAGTAAAAGCATATGAAAAAGCTAAAACAGAAGTTGACAAAACAACAAAAGAGTATGAAAAAAATGAAAAAGCGATAGATAGTAATGCAAAAAAAATACAACAGTATGATACTAATCTAAATAAAGCACAATCTCAGATGAATAAAGCTCAAGGGGAACTAAAAAAAATAAATGAAGAATTAGATAAGCAAAATAATAAATGGGTAAGTGCTAGTAATAGGTTAAAAGATCATTCAGAGAAATTAAAAAACACAGGTAAAGAGATAACTGACGTAGGAAAAGGAATAAATAAATTATCGCTCCCCATTGCTGCAGTTGGTATTGGAAGTGCAAAAGCGGCTATAGATTTTGAGAGTGCATTTACAGGAGTGAAAAAAACCGTTGAAGGAACAGATGAACAGTTTGCGCAACTAAGCAAAGGCATAAGAAATATGTCTAAAGAAATGCCACAAAGCGCTGTAGAAATTTCAAATGTTGCGGAGGCAGCGGGGCAGTTAGGTATAAAGACAGAAAATATTCAAGGATTCACTAAATCCATGGTCATGTTAGGAGATTCAACTAACATGAGTTCAGAACAGGCGGCTACTTCATTGGCTAGATTAGCTAATATTACACAAATGCCACAGACTGAATTTGATAAGTTAGGTTCTGTTATAGTCCACCTGGGCAATAATTTAGCTACAACAGAATCAGAAATTGTAGAAATGGGGCTAAGACTTGCGGGAGCAGGTAAACAAATTGGCTTAACAGAAGCACAAACATTAGGTTTATCAGGTGCATTAAGTTCTGTAGGAATAGAAGCGGAAATGGGTGGTTCTGCTATATCCAAAGTTATGGTTAAGATGCAAGCGGCTGCAACAATAGGCTCAGATCAAGCTAAAAAATTATCTCAGGCAACAGGAATGTCTATGAGAGAACTTGAACTTCTAGCGTCCAATAATGGGAAAGCATTTAAAGAAGTTGCAGATTCTTTGAATATGACCACAGCAGAAATGAATGCTGTAATAAAAAGCTCTAAAGAATTGGACAACTTCGGTAAAATAGCAGGAATGACAGGAGAACAGTTTAAAGAAGCGTTCCAAAAAGATGCATCCACTGCACTTATTGCATTTATAAGAGGTTTAGGTAATGCAGAAAATGCTGGAACATCAGCTATAGAAATGCTAGAAGAAATGGGTATAAAAGAAGTAAGACTTAGAGACAGTTTACTTAGAGCAGCAAATGCAGGTACTTTATTAGAAGATTCTATAAATATGGGAACTAAAGCTTGGGGAGAAAATATTGCTCTTACTAACGAAGCAAACCAAAGATATGAGACTACAGAAAGTAAGTTAAAAATGGCAAGAAATCAGATAGTAGATGCAGGTATAAGTATTGGTAATAATTTGTTACCTGCATTAAGAGATATAGCAGTTAGCGTTGCAGGAATGACAGAAAAATTCTCTCATCTAAGTCCAGAAATGCAGAAAGGTATTGTTAAATTTGGTGCATTTGTAGCAATTACAGGCCCTACTATAGTTGGTATAGGAAAAGTAATAACTGGATTCGGTAGCATTGTAAGTTTCGGAAGTAAAGTGGCTGGAATAATGGGCAAGGTAACACTTGCTACAAAAGGGGTAGAAGTAGCAAGTGCGACGGCTGGAGCTACAATGGCAACAACAGGAGCAAAAACAGGATTATTAAGTACAGCATTTAGTGGAGTTAAAGGTGCTGGAGGTTTAGCAGCAAGTGGAGTTGTAAAATTAGCAGGAGCATTAGGAATGTCTGTTCCAGTGCTAGGCATTGCAGTGGCAGGAGTAGCAGCAGTAGGATATGGAGCATATAAATTGCATAAAAATCTTAAGCAAGAGGCAGTCCCATCTGTTGATTTGTTTGATAAAAAATTAAAAACCACCCAAACTACCGTAGACCAATACGGTAACAAAATGAATACTGTGATAACCAAGACAGTTAATTTTACAAACCAAACAAAAAAAGCAGTAGGAGCGTACTTAGAAATAGATAAAAAAGCTAGTAGTGCAATGATGAGTTTGGTAGCAAATTCTGATAAATTTACTAAGCAAGCTAAAGACAAAGTATTGAAAAATTTTAATGATATGAGTAAAAAATCTAGTAGCTTAAGTAATGAGCAAAAAAATACCATGACCGCTAATTTCAAAAAATTGGTTACCGATACCGGAGTATTAACTAAAAAAAACAAAGATGAAATAATAAAACA
Organism: Clostridium sporogenes; assembly: GCA_019933195.1. Lineage (NCBI taxonomy): Bacteria > Bacillati > Bacillota > Clostridia > Eubacteriales > Clostridiaceae > Clostridium > Clostridium sporogenes. The sequence goes on along the minus strand of CP082942.1, from coordinate 685,733 downwards.
ATATACTGCAATGGTAAACGGAACTAAGGGGCTTAGTAAAAAGCAGAAAGACCAAACAATAAAAGAGTTCACAGACACTTTAAACAAAAGCACTGCAATTACTAAACAACAATCTTCTAATTTACAGCAATTATACAAAGATATGGGGGATAAAATTAAGGTTGGATTAGATAAAAAGAAGGCAGAAGAATTAAAAAGCCAGCAAGAATTTTTTAGCAGAAGTAATGTTTTGACCACAACAGAGGAAGCTAAAATATTACAAACAACCACAACTAGTTGGGAAGATAAAAAAAAGACAATTGATGGATTGCAAAATCAAATCAATACTATTATAAAAAATGCAGCCGATAATCATAGGCAAATTACAGCAGAGGAAGCCAAAACAATTGACGGTTTACAAAATCAAATGAAAGAAAATGCAGTTAAAACACTAAGTACATGTGAACTTGAACAAAAGACGATAATGGAAAGACTAAAAAACTATAATGGGAGAATAACAGCAGAGCAGGCTTCTGATACAATAAAAAATGCAGAAAAGCAAAGGCAAGGTGCAGTAGATAAAGCTAATAAACAGTATGATGGAACTGTTAAACAAATAATTAGAATGCGAGATGAAAGTAAGGTTATAACAAAAGAGCAGGCAGATAAAATGTTAAAGGAAGCAGAGAGACAAAGGAAAGGTTCTATTAGTAAGGCTAACGAGCTTAAGGATGGAGTTGTAAAGCAAATACAAAAAATGAACGGTGATACTCTTAAAGATATTGATACAACAGACGGACATATAATGACTAAATGGGAAAAGTTAAAGAGTTGGTTTGCTAACAACCCAATTGTAAGATGGATTAAGTCTAAAACTAGCGGAGACCCCGAACCACAAAAAAAATGGACAGGAGATAGATACTTTAGCGGAGGGCTTACTTATTTACATGATGCTCCAGGACATAATTCTAACTATGAATTATATGACCTGCCTCGCGGAACTAGAATATTTAACCATGATGCAAGTCAAGATTTGGTTATGCAAACTGCTGAAAGTGTAGCAACAAAGGTAGCTAATAATGTATTAAAAGGATTTAATGGTACTAATGGAATAAATGTAACACAACATATTTATTCTCCAGTACCAACTCCAAGCGAATTGGCTAGACAATCTAAAAATAATTTAAGAGCATTAGCGCTAAATTGGTAAAAGTGAGGTGGTGATATGAATAAAAAAGAAAAGTTTATATTTGAAAATGAAAAAGGACAACAGATAGAATTTTCTATTTGGAGTCCCTTTTTCTTACAAAATATAGATGGGATAAGTGGATTAAAAAATACTATTTATAGTAGCAAAGGAATGGGACAGGATGGAAGTACTTGCGTAGGAAGTACCTTAGATGATAGAAATATAGTTATTCAAGGTGCTATAACAGAAAATAAAGAATTAAACAGAGAAAAATTATTAAGTATAATAAATCCTAAATTAAAATCTAAATTAATTTATATAGATGGAAATATAAAAAAATATGTAGAATGTATAGTGGAAACTGCACCTATTATACCTAAAGAAAATAATCCTAAATTTCAAATAAGCCTTTTATGTAATAATCCATATTGGAAAGATTATATTGATAGTAAAGTTAATATAGCCTTATGGAAAGGTGATTTTCATTTCCCTTTAGTAATTCCAGTTAATAAAGGAATTACAATGGGGCATAGAGAGCCTTCTTTAATAGTCAATGTTCTAAATAATGGACAGGTTAAAACTGGTATGATAATAGAATTCTTTGCAAGAGGAACATTAAGTAACCCTAGCTTATTTAATGTAAATACTAGAGAGTTTATAAAGATTAATAAAGGAATGGTTGCAGGGGAAAAATTTATAATAAATACTAACTATAGTAAGAAAAAAATATTACGAGAGTTTAATGGGGTTACAACAGATATATTAAATTACTTAGATATTGTAGGCGGAGGAGATACATTCTTACAACTAGATGTAGGAGATAATTTATTCCGTTATAATGCAGATAGTAATTTGGATAATTTAGAGGTTAATATATATTTTAGCCCACAATATTTGGGGGTGTAGAACATTAAAAACATAACAGAATTAGAGTTAACTATAAACTATTTAGAAGATGCTTTTTACTCTTTATATAAAGCAAAAAAAACTTGCCCTAAAGATGATAAGAATTATAAAAAGATAAATGCTGCTATAGAAAGTTTAATTAATGCTCATAATAATATTTTTAATAAAATAAGAGAATAAAAGAGGTGAGTATTATTGGAATTATATATATTTAATAGAGATTTACAATTAATAGGTATATTAGATACATTTACATCTCTAAGATGGATTAGAAGGTATAATAAATCGGGTGAATTTGAATTACACTGTGCTTTAGATTCTAATGCATTGGAATTGTTAAAAAGAGAAAATATTGTTTATAAAAAGAATGATGTTGAAGCTGGTTATATAGAAACTAGGCAATTAAAAATAGGAGAAGATGGGCAAGAATATTTAGAAGTTAAAGGTAAGTTTTTAACTAATTATTTAGATAGGCGCATTAGTTGGGATAGAGTTAGTTTTGATGGAAAAACAGAGGATTCAATGAGAAAACTAGTATTAGAAAATGCTATAACTCCAACTAATCTAGATAGAAAAATCCCAAATTTAATTTTAGGAGATTTAAAAGGATTTAGCGAAGATATTAAATATACTAACAGCTTTGGAAATATAATAGAACAACTAGAAAATATAAGTAACACAAATAATCTAGGATATAGAAATATATTAAATATTAAAAATAGAAAAATACTGTTTGATGTATATAAAGGTGTTGATAGAACCATAAACAATGGAACTACAGCACCTTGTATTTTTAGCCGAGATTTTGAAAATATATTAGAACAGGAGTATACAGATAGCTTAAATAATTATAAAAATACAACTTTAATAGCTGGTGCAGGAGAAGGTAAAGATAGAAAAATAACATCTATAGAAGAAGGTAATGGTCTTGATAGATATGAATTGTATGTAGATGCAAGAGATATAACAGATAAGGAAGAGAAGAAAAAAACAGTATTAGATTATGATGAGGAAGGTAATATTACTGGAGAACATGAAGAAACAGAGGAAGTTGAAATCCCTTGGGAACGGTATAAGCCTTTGTTACTTCAAAGAGGTAAAGAAAAATTATCTGAGTGTGAAGAAATTCAAACTTTTGATTCTAAAATAAATACACAAGGTAATAACAAATATAAAGTTGATTTTGATTTAGGTGACATTGTAACTGTAGTAGATAAGAAGTGGGGAATAAGAATAGACACGAGGATAACAGAAATAGAGGAAATTTATGAGGAAAAAGGGTTGGAAGTTAATGTAGTTTTTGGAAATAACATTCCTACAATTATAGATAAAATTAAACAGAAAGTGAGGTAATGATATGGAAAAAAGTAGTTTTTTTAATGCGGTATTAGACCAGCAAGGTACACCAGACAGGTCTTATTTGGCTGAAGATTTTGCTAGATACTTTAGTACTTTTATAGGTAATGGAGTATTTCCTAATCCAGCAAACCAATTGCAAGTAATAGCAATAGATAGCAATATGCAGATAAGAATTAAAGCAGGATTAGCATGGATAAATGGATATTTATACGAAAACACAGATGATTATATATTTAAACTTGATCCAGCTGATGGAGTATTAAATAGAATAGATAGAATAGCTTTAAGATTAGATTTTTTAGAAAGAAGAATAAAGGCAGTAGTAAAAAAGGGGCAATACGGGAGTAATCCAATAGCTCCAGCACCCCAACGTGATGCAGATGCTTATGAAATTGCTATAGCAGATGTATATGTAAGGGCAGGGGTAATAGCTATACTACAAAGCAATATAACAGATACAAGATTAAATTCAGAGCTTTGTGGTATAGTGCATGGAACAATAAAACAAGTAGATACTACAGAAATATTTAGGCAGTACCAAGCTTGGTTTTTAGAGAATAAATCTAAACATGAAAAAGACTTTGAAGTTTGGATGAATGAATTTAAAATAGTCACAGGAAAGAGATTTACTGATTGGGTGAATGATTTGAAAAATTCTCTAGATCCCAACGAAGATATTGCCGCACAATTGCAGATGCAGATATCAGAAAATAAGTTACAATTGGCTGAAATTACGACAGATAATAAAAGATTAACTAATGCTAAAGATATAACAGGAGCTATAAATGAGCTTTTTACAAATGCCAATAATGGTAAAAGTTTAATATCCAGCGTTGTTGGAAATCCATTGTTGGCTATAGATACTTTTCAACAACAATATGATAAAATTCAAACATTGAAAAATACTTTTGCTACTAATCTAACTGTTAAAGAACAAAATGCATCAAGCTCAGAAAGTTTAAAAAGCTTAATTGATAAAATTGCTAATATTAATGTTGGTAAAAAGTGGGCTGTTGGAAAACTAAGCAGTACAAATGACTGGGATGAATATGATTCATATTATGGTGGTAAATTTAATTTTGATTTTTTAGATTTTACACCAAGTTTTATAATAGCTTATAATTATCTTCGTGTTATAGCACTTAAAACACCAGAATATAACATTAATAATTATATACACTATAATTATGATAATAAGTTTTACTATATGGGAGTGGTTAGATATACTGACTCATACCCATTGTATTGGTGTGCATTTGAATAAAAAAGGGGTGGTTTAAATGATATATGGTAGAAGAATAATTTTTGATAAACAAACTGGATTTATAATAAACAAATATATAGATGTAGAAGGAAATATAAATAAAAAATGTAGACCTGATAAAATAGATTTTATAGATGTATCATTCAATGGTACACCATTAGAAAATGCAGAAGAATACCATGTAGATATTAATAATAAAGAAATAGTTATAGATAAATATAAAGAACATACAGAGACACAAGAAGAGAAATTAATAAGAGAAAAACAAGAATTAGAAAATCAATTATTATTAAAACAAAATAAAGAAACAGGAGGTATATTATAATATGGTTAATGAAATAGTAGTAAGAATAATAGCTGAAAGGATTATATATAAAGGTGAAAATCCTTTAAGGCAACGACCTTTCTTATTAGATGACGTGACTAATGAGGCGTATAGAAAAGCAGTAGAAGATTATATAATTAAAAATACAGCAGATGTTACAGGGGTAGAAGAAGTTACACAATAGATAAAAGAGATATTAAGAATAACAAATAAAGAAGCTTTCTAATAAAACAGGAGCAATTTTATCTCTTAACTTTTTAGAAATAAAATTGCTCATATTATTATGCAGAAATTACTTTATAAGTTACAGGAGAAGTAGTGGATTTTAGTACTGTTATTCCACGTCCTCTATTTAAGGAGTCAATATAGTCACCACCAAGGCTATATAAATATGGGGCAACATTTACAGCAACAGATGCAGGTATGCCTTCTTCATTTATTAGCCACCCTTGGAATGAACTAGCTGTTACACCTGGAATTCTAAGATATACAGCCATATTATTGGTATCAGCATTTCCAAAAGAATAATATGTCTGATAAGATGTTGACATAGAAGTGACTCCAACAGTTAAAGTGCTTGATTTAGCATTAGCAGTCACATCTTTAGCTTGTACATTTGATAAAGACAGTCCAGAACTTAATACTATACCAGCTAGTGCTGGTACTAAAAATTTAGTTTTGTTATTCATGTGTTTTCTCTCCTCTGCTTTGAAATTATTTTATTATATGTTTATATATATAAATTCTATATTAATTTACAAATTCCTCTTTATTTACAAATAATTAAAAATATTTACAAATAATGATAATTAACAAAATATTAACAATAAGACGTAATTGATAAAAATTATGTACATTTATATCTATTAGTGTGTATTTATAATTTATAGTATGTATTGTATAATTTCCCAGAGGGGGATTATATATGGAAACTATAAGAAAAAATAAATGAAAGATTTGGTATAATATAATTAATAAATATTAATATAAATGGGGGTGTGTTATATGTGTAATAAAAAAATGGAAAATTGGTTTAAATGTAAAAAATGTCTTAGAGAAATAGCAGTTGAAAAAAATTTATTTAATGATGCTTATAAAGGGCATACTTTATGTATTAAATGTAGAATAAAAGAAGAAAATAGAAATGCTACAAAAGCAGAAGCAATGGCATTACTTGGTGAAGAATCAATTGATACAGTAATTAGAGAATCCATGGCTAATTCAAACAATATAATTACTTTAGATGATATGTAATTTATTCTTTACATATTGTTTTATATCAAGAGCAGAAATGCTCTTTTTATTTTTTATAAAGGGTATAAAATAAGTAAATATATTCGCATAAATATTTTACTTGTCTCTACTATGGTAGAATATATAGTGGGGAGGGATAATTATGGATTATAAATTATTAGATGAACATTTAGAATTTATACAACCATATTTAATAAAATGGTTTAGAGAATACAATATTTTGATGTTAGAAGCTGATTATAAAATATATAAATATGAAGTCTTGGATGAATTTATTAACAATCCAAGAACATTAATATGTCAAGGATATATTAATTCTATTAAAAATGCATTTAAGGAAATGATTAAATCTTATTACTACTCTGTTTCAGCTAATTTAATTGAAAAAGAACTTTTAAAAGAAGGACAAGAATGGAGTGGCTATTGGAAGTATGAGATAAAAAATTATTATTGTAGAAATCTTATTCCACAATTTTTCTCTATCTTGGATTATATAGCAGTAATGATAAATGAATTATCTAAACAGCAATTAATTACAAAAATATATTTAGTAAATTTTAAAAAAATAAAGTATGAATTATCAAAATACATAAAGAATGATTATTTAGGATGGTTAACTAACAATGATATTAGAAAAATTAATACATTAATACAATATGCTTATTTAAACATAACTGATGAAGAAAAAGAAGTTTTAAAGCCATATAGGAATAAAGCAATTCATAGGTATTTAATCGGAATTGATGAAATATTAGTCAATACTCATCGAAAAGAATTAACAAATAAAGATAAAAAAATGTTTCAAGTAAATCAAGGACATAAATATAGCGTAAAATTTAAGCCTGAATATAATTTTAATCAACTGATAATAATTATAGAAAAATTAATTAATAATTTAGATTTAATGATATCGGAATTAATGAGACTAGATATTATGAAAGAAGTAATAAAAGTAAAAGAGCCTACTAGTTAGTAGATTCTTTTTTATTATAATTTTAGAGGTATAGTGTGGAATTAAAAGTTTGGGAAGAAAAGGATAGAGGAAAAAGAATTGATAGAATAGAATAAACCCAATCGAGGACAGATACTAAAATTGAGAATTATAATACAAATATTGAATTTTATAGATGAAAATGATATTACAAAAGGAGTACTTATATGAAAAGACTTAAAGAAATTCAAAATATAGATATAATTATATTAATATCGAACATTTTATTAATAATATGCTTTATAAATTTAAAACATTATTCTGTGAGTAATATAATTACGATTATGGGATTAATCTTTTTTTCGTTGGCATACGCTTATAATCATGAGTCTGTAAGAAATTATATAAGAAAATTAATATATGGACAACAATATAAAATTATGTATAATATAGATAAAATAATAAAGGATAATAAAAAGAATGATATTAAAATAACTTTAAATGAAATAAAATATTATTATGATAATCCCAACAATAGCCATAGTATAGAAGAATATTTAAGTAGGGCTTATAAGTTAGAAAATAATTATTCAGGAGTAGAGAATCTTAAATATAGTGTACTAGCAGGTGTTGTAATGTTGGCAGCTACAGAATTGCCAGAAGCGCTTAGATATAATCTAAGTAAAAATAAAAATGACTACAGCCTTTTAGTGCTTGGAATTGCTTCAATATTTATATTTATATTAATTGTTATATTTATATTAGCAATTCTTAAAATGCTGAGTTTCTCATTTTTTTATCCTACTATAGATAAAGGGTTAAATAAGGTAATAAATGATATTGAACGTGAAATAGTAAATAAAAAAATAAAGCAATTTATAAATTAAAAGAACTTGTTTAATACAGACTCTTTTTATTCTATAAAACATTGTAAAAAATAGTATGCTTCTTAGAAAGTAATAATAAATTACTAAGTTACAGCATATAGGATATTTTTGCGATGTTAATAAGAACAAGAAAATATTTAATAGTTTTAATTAAAAATAATATAACCAAAAGAGAGATAACAATTTTAGTTTTTGTATCTCTCTTTTTATTATATTAACGTTAATTAAATTTTCAATAAACAAATAATAAAGAAAGGATGTGTATTCTATGGAACAAGAAATGATGAAGTATATGATAAGTCAAGGAGCTTTTGCAGCTTTATTCTGTTATTTATTATATTTTGTACTTAAAACTTCAAAAGAAAGAGAAGAAAAAATGCAAAATACAATTGATAAAAACCAAGAAGTTATTGGTGATTTAGCTAGAAAATTTGATGTACTTGAAGATGTTAAAAAAAGCGTAGATAAAATAGAGAATAAATTGGAGGGATAGTATGGATAGAGCATTAAGAAAAATAACAAGTGCTAGATGGTTAATAGCAGTAATGATGACTATTGTTTTTGCTATATTAGCAATTCGAAATACCCTAAATACAGAGTTTATAACTATTTATACTATGATTATAGCATTTTATTTTAGTAAGGATAGAAAGGAAGTAAGTAATTAATGAAGATAGGAATAGATTGTGGACATACGTTAAGTGGTACTGATTATGGAGCAGTAGGAATAAAAGCAGAATCTAATTTGACAAGGGAAGTAGGGACTAGAGTAATAAGTAAATTACAAGCTTTAGGGCATACGGTTATTAATTGTTATAAAGATACTTGTAGTAGTTTAAATGATAGTCTAAGCTATAGAACTAATATCGCTAATAATAACGGTGTTGATTTATATGTAAGTATACACTTTAATTGTTTTAATGGTAATGCATATGGTACTGAAGTATTTACATACGGAGGGAAAGAATTATTAGAAGCTAGAAAAGTTTTAAATAATATCTGTTCATTAGGTTATACAAATAGAGGTATAAAAGATGGTAGTAATTTATATGTATTAAAGCATACAAAAGCTAAAGCTATGCTTATAGAATGTTGTTTCTGTGATAATGCTGGAGATATGAACAGATATAATGCCGAAACTATAGCTAATGCTATAGTTAAAGGACTAGTAGGGACTACAGTAACTACATCAAGTAAACCTTCTAATAACAATAATAATAGTTGGATTAACTTAGATGGGAAAACAGGAACTATATGTACACCAAGCGGTGTAAATGTTAGAGAAAAAAAATCTACATCTTCTAAAATATTAGGAGCTTTACCTAATGGTACAAAGGTTAGGTTATATAGAAAAGAAGGGGAATGGATGCATGTATATTATCCTTCACATGGTGGATATATTTATGAGAAGTATGTAAAATATTAAGCTTTATTTTTTTGAATGGTATTTTGTAAATTATTTTGTTCTTAATATATACAAAGTTTGATGTTTTGTTTACAAATTTTACATTTTTGTTATAATTAAACTATATCAACAAGAGGGGGGTTAAGTACATGAAAAAGAATTTTAAATTAATAATAGGCGGACTTATTATATTTATTGCAGGGTATTTTATAGGTGATGCTACAGCAATTGGTAGAGTTAATAAACAAATTGGTCAAAGTGTAGATAAACAAGTTTCTAGCACAAAAGAGGAAGCAAAAGAAGAAAAGAAAGATGTAAAATTTGGAGAACAGTCTCCTGTAGGAAATTTAAGTATTAAAATTTTAGAAGCTAAAGAAAATGGTGCTATTAGCAATGAATCTGGGAAATCAACACCAAGTGGAAAATTTATAGTAATAAAACTAGATATAAAAAATAATGGCGAAGAAGCTACAGGATATGAACCACATGAATTTAAATTAAATGATGGGAAAAAAACATATGAAGTTGATGATAATTCTTTTGAAGCATTAGGGCATCTAAATAGTCAAGAATCTATTTTTAGAGAAAATAAAAATTTTATAGGGTCTTATGATAAAATTAATGCAGGAATAAACAAGAATACTTTCTTAGTATTCGATATACCTAAAGATGTTAAGATTGATAATCTAAAATTAATAACAGCGCATAATAAAGGAATACAATTTAATCTTAAATAATTATTTATAAAAAATATTAGAGTTTCTACTACATTATATAAGGTAGAGTATTAATTTACTTTACCTTATTTTATTTTTTTGTATATTACAACATAATAATATAGAGTATTAAAATATCTTTAATTTACAAATTCATATTGTATGTCACATAAAACATAAATATGCTATAATAATTGTAATGTATGGAATAATCTTAAAAATTGAATATTGAGTTATAACATTTACAACACTTTATGAATTATACCTACAGAAATACATGGAGTCAAAGGGATGGAGTTTAAAAATGTAATTATCATAAATTGCAATGAAGGTAACATTCCTTATAGTAAAGCTGAAGAAGAAGTTAATATAGAGGAAGAGAGAAGACTTTTTTATGTAGGTGTTACAAGGGCAAAAGAAAATTTATATTTAACTGTACCAAAGGTTATAAGAGGTAAGAATAAAGATACCTCCAATTTTATAAAAGAATGCAAGCTAGATAAAGAATTATTAAAAAATGATTATTTTAAAGGAAAAGAAAGAGTAATTCATAAGGTGTTTGGTGAAGGAATCATTGAAAGTCAAGAAGAAGATTATGTGGAGATAGGATTTCTAGATGGCACCAAAAGAAAATTTGATAGAAATGTTATAGCTAAAAGTAATATTATTAAAAAGAAAAGTGTGTCATAGGGTGGTTCCATACATGTAACAGTAAAAAACATGTGTGGGGTTATGAAATAAAAATGGCTAAATTATTGAGTTTAAAATTGTTTGTTTTGATGCATTATATATAAGGTAGAGTATTAATTTACTTTACCTTGTTTTATTTTTGTGCATTATAATACAATCATATATATAATTAAAACTATTATTAATAAAGTTTCATTTTAGTATACAGGTAACAAATATTATTATATACACATAATAATATAAGGAAAACTTGATAAAATGAATTCTATTTTATTAAAAATTTTACTTATATAGATTAAATAATATGAACATAAGTAGGATATTTAATGAAATTTATATTAAATTGTAGTATTTACAACCTTTTCAATAGAAAAGTGCATAAAAATATACATAATAATATATATTAAATACTTTTAAAGGTTTTAATATGTTTGACATAAAAAGAAAATGTGGTATACTATATTTGAAAAAATATGACGGAGTTCGAAGCATTTAAGTTGAAGGAGGAAAAATTATGATTCATTTTAAAACAATGTGGGATGATGTATGTAGCATTTTAAATCATAATGAAATAGAAAATTTAGAAATTCTAGAAAGCTTTAAAACAGGATTTATAGTAAAAACAGAGAATGGAACTGAATTTATAACTAGAGACGATTTCGTTGATTTTTGGTGTCATATGTTATGCTTTAATAAAATAACAGAAATGGATATAGACCAAAAGGGTAAAGAAAGAGGAAAATGTATTTGTAATATTATAAAAAATTTACCTTATATAAATGCTAATAATGGTGTAATAACTTTAGTAGAACAATAAGAAAATATAGTATATTTTTTAATACTTTTTTATATAAATAGTAACTTAAATGCAAATCAAGATATTATTATGTACACATATAGGTGTTTTAAAAAAGTTGCTTTTGTTGAATCTTTGAATATAATATTATATAATTTTATTAAGCTCATATTCTAAAAATTAAAGAATATGAGCTTTTAAATTAAGAAAAAGAGGTAGTATACTATGGAGAAAAATCATCTTGACAAACAGAATATAGTATTCGCTTTGGATATAGGAACTCGCTCGATTTTAGGAGCAGTTGGAGTAGTAAGGGATAAAAAATTTCACGTTATAGAGGAAAGCTATGTAGAACATGAAGAAAGAGCTATGATAGATGGTCAAATTCATGATGTTTCTTTAGTAGCTAATGCTGTAATAAAAGTAAAAAGGGACTTAGAAAAAAATATAGGTATAGAATTAAATAAAGTATCTATTGCAGCGGCAGGAAGATTTTTAAAAACATACAATGCGAAATCAGAGTTAAATGTAGATAGTGAAAAGGAAATAGATAAGGATACTATAAGAAGTTTAGAGCTTACATCAGTAAAGATGGCAGAAGAAGAAGTGAGCAAAAAATCTGGTGGTAAACTTTATTGTGTAGGATATACCGTTAAGAATTATTATCTAAATGATTATGTTATAGGAAACTTATTATTACAAAAGGGAGAAAAAATAGCAGCAGAGGTTATAGCAACTTTTCTTCCAAGATATGTTATAGATAGCCTTTATTCTGTTATGAAAAAAGTAGGGCTTATAGTAGATAGTTTAACTTTAGAGCCTATAGCTGCTATGGAAGCTGCTATTCCTAAAAAATTAAGACTTTTAAATTTAGCTTTAATAGATGTAGGAGCGGGAACATCGGATATAGCTATATGTAGTATGGATAGTATAACGGCTTTTGGAATGGTTTCCTTAGCAGGTGATGAAGTAACGGAAGCTATAGTTCAAAATTTTTTAGTGGATTTTGAGACAGCAGAGAAAATAAAAAAACAATGTTCACAATCAGAGACTATTGAGTATATAGATGTTTTAGGACTAACTAATAAAATTCCTTCAACAGATGTAAAGAAGGTTATAGAGCCAGTAGTTAAGAAGATATCAGAGGAAATAGGAAATAAGATAATCGAGATAAATGGAGAAAAATCACCAAATGCTATATTTTTAGTAGGAGGTGGAGCGCATACAGCACTTTTAAAAGAATGCTTATGTGAAAAACTTAATATGCCTATAGAAAGAGCTGCTATAAAAGATAGAGATGCAGTAATAGATTGCAGTATTGAGAATAATAAATTTGGTAGTGAAGGTGTAACAGTTCTAGGAATAGGTTTAATATCTATAAGAAGATTAGGAAATGATTTTATAGATGTTATGTTAAATGGAAGTATAATAAGTCTTTTTAATTCTCATAAACACACAGTTATGGATGTAATGATTCAAGCTGGTATAAATCCTAAAGTTTTGCTGGGCAGAAACGGTAAAAGTATAAGATTTACATTAAATAGTATGAAAAGAATGGCTTTTGGAACTTTAGCTACCAATGCACTAATAAAGATTAATGGATTGAAAGCTTCTATTGAAGATAATATAAAAGAAGGAGACAAAATAGAAATTGAATTTGCTAAAAATGGTGAAGATGCAAAGCCAACTTTAAAAGATTATATAAAGAAGGTATATTCTACAACTTTCTTTATAAATGATATTATAGAAAATTTAACTCCTTTGACTTTTGTAAATGGTGATAAAAAAGATATAAATTATATAATTAAAGAGGGAGACAATGTTAAAATTTTATTTCCTGAAACTTTAGGCCATTATAAGGAATATTATGAAACTTTAAAAGATTATAAATATTATTTAGATGGGCAAGAGCTTAAAGAAGATTACATAATAAAAGAAGGGGACAGAATATATAAACTGAGAGATGAAGTGGAAGAAGATAAAGAAAAAGGTTGTGAAGTAAATAAGGCTAATGAAAAAGAAAAAATCAACATAAATAATGAAATAAATATGATAGAAAAAGAAATAACTGAAACAAATTATGAAGAAGAAATAGAAAATCATTATATACAAAGTGAAGAGAATGATTTAAAGGATAAAAATTTACAAAATGAAGTATTAGGAGAAAAAGAAGCAGCTTTCACAATGGAATATATAGATAATAAAGAAGATGAAGTACAAAAAGAAGACTCAAATATTGAGGAATATAATATAAAAGTTAGAGTAAACAATGAAGAAATTACTCTTAAAGGGAAAGAAAAATATATTTTTGTAGATATATTTAATTATGTAGAATTTGATTTGTCTGTAGCTAAAGGGAAGCTAGTTTTACTTTTAAATGGTAAGAGTGCTGGCTATTATGATAACCTACAAGATGGAGACTCAATAGAAATAAGATGGGAGTAGCTATAAGATAATTCTATACATTAATATAGTTTGTAAAAAGAGTATAAAATGTTCAATTTTATTATTTATATAACTGGGGAGGTAAATATGAGAGAAATAAATTTTTTAAATAAAGCTTTAGAGATAAAAGATGAAGTTATAAAATTAAGAAGAGATTTTCATCAGCATCCAGAATTAGATTATGATCTTTTTAAAACTAGTGAAAAGGTAAAAGAATTTTTGAAAAAAGAAAATATAGAATATTATGACACAGCAAGTACAGGAGTTTGTGCCATAATAAGAGGAAAAGGATCTAAAACCGTAGCTATAAGAGGTGACATGGATGCTCTTCCACTTCAAGAAAAAAATGTTTGCGATTATTCATCAAAAGTAGAAGGAAAGATGCATGCATGTGGTCATGATGCGCATACTGCTATACTTTTAGGTGCTGCCAAAGTTTTAAATTCTATAAAGGATAAATTAAATGGGAATATAAAATTATTATTTGAACCTGCAGAAGAAACCACTGGTGGAGCTAGAATTATGATAAAAGAAGGGGTTCTTAAAGAACCGGAAGTAGATGCTATTATAGGACTTCATATGGAAGAAAAAATAGAAACAGGAAAAATAGGTTTAAGAAGAGGTGTAGTAAATGCGGCTTCAAATCCATTTACTATAAAAATAAAAGGTAAGGGTTCTCATGGAGCCAGACCGAATAACTCTGTGGATCCCATAATTATAGCTAGTAGTGTAATAGTTGCTCTTCAAAACATAGTAAGTAGAGAATTACCTCCTACAGATCCAGGAGTATTAACTATAGGAACTATACATGGTGGAACAGCTCAAAATATAATACCAGAAGAGGTTACATTATCTGGTATTATAAGAGTTATGAAAACTGAGCATAGAGAATATGTAAAAAGAAGATTAGTAGAAATAGTAAAAGGTATATGTAAGGCTATGAGGGGAGAATGTGAAATAGATATAGAGGAAAGCTACCCTTGTCTTTATAATAATGATGAAATGCTAAACAGTTTTATAAATTCTGCAAAGGGTATAATGGGAGAAGACAACATAGAAATGTTAGAAGCGCCAAGTATGGGAGTTGAGAGCTTTGCTTATTTTTCTATGGAAAAGCCTTCAGTATTTTATTATTTAGGTTGTAGAAATGAAGAAAAAGGTATAATACATCCTGCACATAGCAGTTTATTTGATGTGGATGAGGATTCCTTACCATTAGGAGTAGCGCTTCATTGTAGGGCTGCCTTTGATATTCTAAATTCATAATATAAATTTTGAAATAGGTTGTGAATATAATATGAAAAAAAAGATTAAAGATGGTGGAGGGGCTGAGGGAGCTTCTATGCTTGTGCCATCTAAAAGGGGATATGTTTGAGAAATTAATGAATTAAGCAGAAAATATGGAGATATAATTCTTAAAGAAATGGTAGCATCAGCTAATATGAACAATAGAGGTGTAGTAGAGAGAGGATATGACTGGGGTCAACTGGTCAAATGTTCCGGTAGTTTTAGTTGAGATGGGATTTTCGTCAAATGCTAAAGAGGATAGGCTTTTAAATACTGAAGAATATAAAGTAAAAATAGTGAATGGTTTAACTGAAGGTGTTAAAAAAGCAATAAATTAAATATTACTATTTATAATAAAAAACTACATTGTTAATAACGTTATATCTAATGCAATATTACAGTACTTATATAATAAACAATAGATATGAAAAGGTAAGGATTTTCTCCTTACCTTTTTGTCATCTTCCATATTATTATATTTACAATAATATATACAATCCAAAATACAAGAGAGGATATATTACAAAAAGTGTTCTTAAAACTCCAATTAGTTTTAAAAAGTTTAGAAAAAATTAAACTTAAAAATATCTGTAAGATTATTATGAGAATTGTCCATAGTATTATTTGCTTGGATGTTATATTATTTTTCATAATTATTATCCCCTTTTACTAAATGTCCAGCTTCCTACACGTTGAGTTCTTTTTGAATCAAGATAGTAAGTGTTTTCATATCTAGTATAATATTTTCCAACAGAACTCTTTGTTCTATATACGTTGCTTGTAACATATAAATAATTCGGTAAAGAAGCAACTCCTCCGCCAGTTCCAGTGACTATAGCTGTGGTTATTATTTTAGCTGCTACAGAAATTCCAACATAAGGTGTAACTGCTACTATAGCAGCAGCTGCAGCACCAACTGAAACTTTTTTACCAACTAAGCTTACTCCGTATCTATCTGTACGAATATATTTTTTGTATGTGCTTCTTGATAATAATTGATTTTCTTCAACTGTTTTATTCTCTGATATTTCTGCTTTTAGAGTTGACGTTTCAGTTTTACCATTAATATAATTATATTCTGTACTTTTGACAGTTTGTCCTTCTAAATGGGAAGAAATACTCGAATATAATATTTCTTTTCCATTAACCATTTTATATACTTTACTAGAAACATCAGTGCCATTAATATTTTCTTTAATTCTATACATTCCATCATTTCTAAGTTCAGTATATTCAAGATAATTATCTGTTATTTCAATAAAATTTATATTTTTCCTTGAATTTTCTGCGAATTTATTGTTTGAATTAATTTTTTCAATAGTTGAGATTCCTTCTAATGATGGAGGTTTATTGTATGTAGCTGCAAAAGCAGGAACACTTGTAGTAAGTGATATTAAAGATGCAAGTGTAGCACTGATAATTTTTGTATTAAACTTTTTCATAAAAATTGCTCCCTTCAAATTAACATACTTTATTGTTATTTTTAATATAAAAAATTTTTATAATAGACTAATTATAAAACCTCCCTTCTAGCTAAACGATTAGAAAGTATTAGTTAGCTTAAACTAACTAATTGATAAATATATAGTATCATACATAAAAAGTAAATTCAAGATAATTTATACAAAAATATTAATTTTATGGATTATAACATTAAATATATAGTAGCATCATGTGGATTATATTTAATGTGATATAAATAGGTATTCAGTTTGGAATAAGAGGGTATTTACTTGATAAAAATATAATAGTAATATATAATAAGTTGTTAGTATATACACTATAATCATAAATTACATAATTTATAAGGCAAATGTGTATTTTTAACAATAAATATGAAATAGTACTACATAGAAATTATAAGGATGCATAATATAGAAATAATAAAGTTGTACTGTAAGGAGTGTTTTCATGAAAATAGTAATAGGAGCAAATGAAGCGGGACAAAGGTTGGATAAGTTTTGCAGAAAATGGTTAAAGGATGTACCTTTAAGTGCTATATATAAAGCTATAAGAAAAGGTGAAATAAAGGTTAACGGTAAAAAATCTAAGGAAAAGAATTTCTTAGAAGAAGGAGATACAGTAGAGTCATTCAATGTGAAATCTAAAGGAGAAAAAAAGAAGTTTGTTAGAATAGATAATAATCTTAAGATTACATATGAAGATGAAAATATGGTATTAGTAGAAAAGTGGCCAGGAGTTTTAGTGCATTCCGATAAGAAAGAAGGGGAGCCTACTTTAACGGATTATGTACTGTCTTATCTTTATGATAAAGGGGATTACACTCCAGAATTAGAAGTTACTTTTACACCAGCACCTTGTAATAGATTAGATAGAAATACATCTGGAATAGTTATATTCGGTAAAAACTATGAATCACTAAAAAATTTAAATGAAATGATAAGGGATAGAAAAATAGAAAAATATTATTCTTCTTTAGTAAAAGGTAGAATTAAAGATGGAACTTATGAGGCTTATATATCTAAAAATGAGGATTCAAATATATCTAAAGTATATAACGAGCCAAAGCCTAATACTAAAAAAATAGCTATGAAGGTTAAAACCGTTCAAACCTGTGGTTCATTTTCATTTATAGAAATAGAACTTTTAACAGGAAGAAGCCATCAACTTAGAGCTCATTTAAGCTATTTAGGAAATCCTATAATTGGGGATTCTAAATATGGAGATAAAAAGTTAAATAGCTTTTTCCACAATAAGTATGGTTTAAGTTATCAGTATTTATATTCTTATAAACTTATATTTAGAGAAGCTATAGGAAATTTAGAATATATAAAAAATAAAACCATAGCAGAAACTTTACCACCGATTTTTAAGAAAATAAAAAAAGATGTGTTTAAGTTTTAATAAATATATAAGTATGGGATGGGGAGTACATTATGAAAAAGCAATCGGTAACTAAAGGATTTGCCATATTATCCATAGCTGGGATGATGGCAAAGGTTTTTTCTTTAATTTACATACCAGTATTAATAAATATACTTACAGATCAAGGGTATGGTATTTACTCAGCTGCTTATCAGATTTTTTCATTTATATTTGTTTTGACTAATTCTGGTATACCTGTAGCCATATCTAAGCTTGTATCAGAGCTTATAGCAACAGAGAACTATAAAGATGCTTTAAAGTCTTTTAGACTTGCCAGATATATGCTGTTGTTTTTAGGATTTATAATGGCACTGTTTACTATTGGTGCATCTGGTTTCCTATCTAAGCGTATAGGATACCCCAAAGCTCAATTATCAGTATTGGCCTTAGCACCATCTATTTTATTTACCTCTGTTGCTTCTGCTTATAGAGGATATTTTCAAGGTATGGGTAATATGACGCCTACTGCTATATCTCAAGTTTTAGAACAGCTTGTAAATATAATATTTTCTTTAGTGTTTGCAGCAATGTTTATAAAATATGGATTAGAAGCAGGCTGTGCAGGAGGTACTATTGGAACATCATTAGGAGCTTTAGTTTCAGCTTTATTTTTGATATATTGTCATAGAAAAAATGGGGCAATAAAAGTAAAAGATAAAGACAGCATAAAAAATGAGAAATATAGTGTAGCTTATTTGATGAAAAAAATTATACATTATGGATTACCTATAACATTATGTGTAGGTATGAATTCAGCAGGAGTTTTGGTAGATGTATCTAATACTAAGGCCAGACTTATGGTGGCTGGATTTAATGAAGTTAATGCCACTGTGCTTTATGGTTATTTAGCTAAGTATCAACAACTTATAAATGTGCCTATAGCCATAATAAGTTCACTTTCTATGGCAGTTCTTCCTGTAATAGCAGGAGCTGCTGCAAAAGGGGATAAAAAACAGGTTAAAAATAATATAAATTATGCTTTTAGATCATGTTTTTTAATAGCTATACCAGCTGCTGTAGGTCTAGGATCTTTAGCAGATCCTATATATAAAATGTTACATATAGGTGGTGGTGTAGAAATAATGAGTTATGGTGTCATAGTTTTAGTATTAATGGCTGTAGCTCAAATACAAACTACTATACTTCAGAGTATAGGGAAGCTTTATGCTGCTACTTTGTATTCATTAATTGGTATATGTTTTAAAATATTAACAAATTATATATTAATAGCGAATCCAAGTATAAATGTAATGGGAGCTATATATGGTAGTGCTGTTGGATTTTTAATACCTATTATATTAAATCATAGGATGATTAAAAAGTCTTTAAGGGTTAAATTTAGCCTTATACTTCCTGCCATAAGACCTTTTATAGCAGGAAGTATAATGGGATTTATAATATTACCTTTTCATAGTATAATCAATAATGCTTTAGTAGGTTTAATTAAAAAAGTTTATATATCTAATGCTATTGCTACTATGGTGGCTATAATATTAGGAATATTTGTATATGTTTATTCATTGATATTAATAGGTGGGATAAGAAAGAAGGACTTGGATAGGATGCCTTCTAAATTGATAAAATTCATACCTAAATTTATTAGAAAAAGAATAAAATAAAAAACATTAGATTGGCAAGGATTTTCTTGCTAATCTAATGTTTTTTATTTGTAGCATTTATAAGTATAAACATTAAGAAGAATCCAGAAAGTATTATGAAAATGTTTCTTATATAAATATTTTGTATCCATATTATATTATTTAATAAATTTAATATAAGATATACTAAAACAGTACATAAAATATATATTAATTTCTCATGAGGATCTATCTTTATAAAACAATGTTTTTTTATTTCTGCAAAGTTTAGTACTATAGATGTTAATGAAGTTATTATTAAGGTTATTCCATAACCATATATATTTATAAAAGATAATCCTGTTAACAGATATAGAAATATCAAATCTTCTATAGCTACAATTATTGAATTCCTTAAAAGTATTTTTTGCTTTCCTATACCATTTAATATAGCGTAGCTTATAATAGAAACATATACAAAGGGAGTAGAAAAGGATAAAAATCTTATATAATTTCCTAAGTCCTTTCTACTAAAAAACATAAATCCTAATTCATTAGGTATAGCAGCACAAATAGATAAAGTGCTTAAACTTAATATTAAAGAAACTTTTATAATTTTCTCTATTCTGTTTTCCATAGCAAAATAGTTACCTTTGCTCATACTTTCAGATAAATCAGGTATTAATATAGTACAAATAGATGTCAATATTATTGAAGGAAATAGGGGAATAGACAAAGCCATATTTGAGAATTTTCCTATCAATGATAAAGCTTCTTTATAATTAATGCCACATAGTACTAATCTTCTAGGTATTATAAGAGCAGATAATGTATATAAAGCTGTGGTTAAGAAACTATTTAGGCATAATGGTAATGATACTATAAGTACATTAAAAAGAAGCTGTAGTCCATCCTCAGATTTATTGTAATTGAATTTGTATTTTAACTTATTTTTTACATAGAAAAAATATAAAAAAATTAAACTCGCTAATTCTCCCACAGTAAGGGTTGTATAAGCGGCGGTTACAGTTCCAGTTACTGAAGAAATATTAAAGTAATAAATTATAATAGAAAATACAACAATTCTAAGTCCTTTTTCTATTATATCTATAGTGGCAGGGACTTTGGAAGTTGATATAGAGTAAAAATATCCTTTTAGTATAGCTGATAAAGCAATAAAAATCATGGCAGGACACACAACTCTTAAAGCTTTAAGAGATCTACTATCCTTTATTATATGAGTGCTTATATAAGTGGAATTAATAAAAACAAAACATACCACAATTATTGCCCATATAGTAATAAAAGTTAGTGTAGCTTCTACAGTTTTATGTAAGTTACCAAAATCATTCTTACCGAAATAAATAGCAC
The DNA here is from genome assembly GCA_019933195.1 of Clostridium sporogenes. Lineage (NCBI taxonomy): Bacteria > Bacillati > Bacillota > Clostridia > Eubacteriales > Clostridiaceae > Clostridium > Clostridium sporogenes. The sequence goes on along the minus strand of CP082942.1, from coordinate 664,466 downwards.
AATTTCTAGATATAGCTGCAGTTATACCACCATTTATAAGACAAATGAATAAATCATAAATAGGCATAATTAATCCATAAAGTCCCATACCCTCGGCACCAAGTTTATTAGAAATAAGTATAGAAAAAGTAAAAGCACAGATCCCGGTTGCTAAATTAGAAACTATTAATGTAAGGGACTCTTTAAAAAAAGTACTTCTTCTTGTAAGCATAAAAAATATATTTCAACTCCTATAAAATACTAACACTAAATAAATATGAGTAAAAGTTGAAATATATTCTAATGAATACTAAATAAGAATAATATGATACAAAGATAAAATTTTTTAATATAATATATTTAATTTAATCCTTTATATTATAGAAATAGGGTGCCTCAAAATAAAATTAAAGTCATTTTGAGATACCCTATTTCTTAAAGTTAAATCTATGTTTAAATAGATTTTTCTGAACTCTGTTTAACTTTTTCTACTATTACTGCACAAGAAGCATCTCCTACTACATTTACTGATGTCCTTAACATATCAAATATTCTATCTACACCAAACAATAGTGGAAGGCCTACTACAGGAATATTTGCAGCTAATAAAATTGCCACTACTAAAAGGGATGGACCTGGAACACCTGCTTGTCCTATAGAACCAATAGTTGCTGTGAATATTATAGCTAAATATTGAGATGGACCCAAATTTATATGAAACATTTGAGCAAAAAAGCAAGCTACTAAAGCGTAGTATATCGCATTACCATCCATATTAATAGTTGCTCCTAAAGGTAATACAAAGGAAGCAGTTTCTTTCGATACTCCTAGTTCCTTTTCACAGCTTTCTATGTTTAAAGGTAAGGCTGCCATAGAAGATGATGTAGAAAAGGCCATTAATTTGAACTTTAAATATAGCCCTCCAAAATTTCTTTGCAGGAACACCAGAAATAATTTTAACAAATAAAGAATATACACCAAAATTATGAAGGCATAAAGCTAATATATCCACTATTAGAAGGAAGAATAAACTTTTTAATATTTCATAGCCGAATGTTCCTGTAGCATCTGCCATAAGAGCAAAAATGCCTATGGGCGCTACATACATAACTTTAGTTATAATGTATATCAATGCGTCATTAGTATAATTAAAAACATTAATTAACAGTTCTTTTTTCCCTTTTGGTAGAGAAGAGATACCAAAACCTAAAAATAAACTAAAAAATATAACTTGAATTATATTTCCATCTACTAAAGCTTTAATAGGGTTTTCAGGAACAAAACCCTGCAAAGTTTCCCAAAAGCCTGGTATTTTTCCTTTGGTTGCAAATTCATTTGAGAACATAGATTTAAAAGATTCTATGTTAACTGTGGAACCAGGTTTAAATACTTCTCCAAATAAAAGTTCTATACAAACAGCTATAGCTGTAGTTGCTAGATAGTATAGGAAAGTTGTGATTCCCATTTTACCTGCAGATTTACTTTCTCCAATAGAGGATGCTCCAGAAACTATGGAACAAAATACTAACGGCATTATTACCATTTTTATAAGTTGCATAAATATATTACCCAAAGGAGCAAACATACTAGCTTTTTGCCCATTAATATACCTGCTATAATGCCTAATATCATAGAAATTATAATTGCATTTCCTAAATTAAGAAAAAACTTTTTTCGAAATTTTCATAAAAACCTCCATTTATAATAACAAATTTATAATAACAAGAACAATTTTATAATAAATTGTTAAAATAATCAATAAAAAATTTTGGTTTTTTGCTTGTAGGTATGTTATACTGTATAAATAAAGTATGGAGTATACTATGTATTTATAATATTTAATGTTTTTATGACTTATTATATATAAATAATCAATCATAGGAGGGGAGCTTATGCAAAGATTATTTTGCAATATTTGTGGTATAGAAATAAATGAAAGAAATTATAATTTAAATAAAGAAGCTTTTTTAAGTGAAAATACTATTGATTCCATAAAATTTTGTCCTATATGTGGAGCGCCTATAAAATATTTAAGCAAGGAAAGGTTTGTTTATAAATTAGAAGAGAAAGAATTAAATGGAGAAGTATTTAAAATATTAGATCATGCTGTAAAATTAGAAGTATTTAATGGAGATTTTTATAAAAAGGCTTCAGAATTAGCTAAGAATAAAAAGGCATCAAAATTATTTAAGGCTTTGGCTAATATAGAATATGGTCATGCTATGGTTCACAAAAATTTGGCTAGAATAAAAGAGATGCCTAAACTTACTGAAATAAATTATGATAAGTATGATAATGATAATATATTATTAAAAATGGCTGAAAAAAGAGAAGAACATGCTATTAATTATTACAATAAGTATGGTAAAGATATTAATTTAAAAACTTTAAATATAATTTTTGAAGTTTTGAAAAATGTTGAGATAGATCATATACATATAATAAATGAAAAATAGAACTTAGTTGAAACTAAGTTCTATTTTTTAATTCGTTGTACTCTTTTAACTTTTTGAACATTACCTTCCATAGGTATTAAATCTTTCTTTGTAGTCATATTTCTAACGTTTATTATTTCAATAGATTCTCTATTTTCTTTTCCTTTTTTACCTTTTAAACCTTGTACAAGTATGAAATTTCCTTGAGATACATTTATAAATTCAGGTTTTTTAAACCATTTTTTCTTTATATAAGTACACTTGATAATATTTTTACTTCTTTCAGGTTTTACAAGTAAAGTTACTGTAATTTTATTAAGAATCCAAAGTATAGATTTTTTTTCAACCTTAGCTGAAATTATATTACCTTGAACTTGAGTAATTCTATCTCCATATTTTTTTAGGTATGCTTCTGTGTAATATGATCCAAGTTTTTCTTTAAAACCCATAAGTATAACTCCTTTACTAATATGTATTTAAAATAATAAATAATTGCTATAATTTTATGTATATTATAACATAGTATTTATAAATTTAAAATAATTTAATTTTAAACCTATTGACATGTAACAAAACTACTAAATTATATAATAACTCTATGTTTATTATTATAATAGTATTACCATAAATATTGTAACAATACAATTTTTATGCAGTGGCTATATTAAATGAGAATTATTTATTATAGATAAAGTAAAATTAAATTATAAAATATATTTTTATTATATTATAATAGGTACTTGAAATAAAATAATTTTACATTTTAAAAGTTAATGAAGGCTATAATTCATATTTAAAATAGTATTACAAAAAGAAGTAAGTTATCAAAGACTTAGAAATCAGACAAATATTAATAAAAATAAAGAGAAATCTAGAGTAAAAGTTGTTAAAATAATGGCATATTAATATATAATTAAATTTATCGTGCAATTTCAAGAAAATTTAGGAATTATTTAGTTTGATTACTAATCTTATATATATTATTATAGTTATAAAACATAGTTAAAAGAAAAAATAGGAAGTGGTTTTTTGGATAGTAATAACTATGCTTGGCGTAGAATTTTTATAACCTTTTTATTAAGTAGTGCAGCGGTATTTGTAACATATGTACTTATAAGTCTTAGAGATGTTCTTCTTTAATATATAGAATAATAGAAAAGCCAAATTACTTTTGTTATTTAAGTAATTTGGCTTTTTATGTATCTAATTTAAAATAAATATAAACTATTTTAAAATTTTTATATATTTTATCTGATAACTATTCGATCTAATATTCTTATTTTCTTGAAAGTGGTAGTAAAAAGCTGATACTCCCCTAAATAATGATTTCTCCTAAAGGATAACGAATTCTAAGGAGTAGAACTCCTAAGAATTCTGTTAATAATGAAAATGAGTTTTCATTTATATTAAGCAATTTAAGATTAAATAAGTAGTTTAAGAACTTATATTTAATATGAGGAATACAATATATAAAAAGAAATATTAACACATAAAATTAAATTTATATTTTTATTGTGAAAATATAAACCTCTTTAGTTACTAAAATAAACCTTGATGAATATTAATATATTAATGACTAAAAGGGGGAGTGAAATATGCTAAGAAAAATAAACTCAAAGGATTTATTATATAATTTGGAACTTAATGATATTAATATAGATAAAACGAAAAATTATACTCCGGAATATAACCCTATATTTGAAAAAATAAACCTTGCTTTAGATATAGATAAACCAGGATACAATTTATACTTAGTAGATGATTTTTCTAAAGAAAAATTAGATAGTATAATGAATTTTATAAATGAAAAATTAGAGAAAAAAGAAAAGCCAAAAGACATTTGTTATGTAGTTTTGGAAGAAGAAAGGTACCCTTATAGTATATATTTAGAAAATGGTATGGGAAAAGTATTAAAAGAAAAATTGGAATATATTCAGGAAGAATATAATGAATGTATATATGAGTTTTATAATAAATCTTCAAATAAAGAAAAAGAAATTATTTTAGAGAGTATGGATAAGAAAAGAAATGAAATAGTAAATGAACTTATAGAAGAGTCAAAAAAAGAAGGATTTGAGATAAAAACAGGTGTATCAGGTTTTGTTTTTATGCCTATAAGAGATGGCAAAGCTTTAAGTGAAAATGAATATGAAGACTTAAGTAAAGAGGAAAAGGAAGAAATAGTAGAGAAAGTATCTAAATTAAAGGAAAAGGCAGAAAAATATTTAGAAATATTAACTGATATGGAAACTAAAGGATTAGAAGATTTAAGGGATATAATGAAAATTTATTTTGAAATGGAAATGAAAAGTTTGAAAGAGGAATATAGAAAAGAATTTGAAGATAATATTCAGTCTTTAGACTTTTTAAATAGTGTTTGTAGAAATATAGAAAATGAATTAATAGAAAACTATACTTCAAACTATGAAGATGATCAAGAGTCTATAGTGAAATGCATATATAAATATAAAGTAAATGTAATAGTAGATAATACTTTAAATAAAAGTCCTTTAGTTATATTTGAAGAAAATCCTTCAGTAAACAATTTAATTGGAAGTATAGAATATGAAAGCAAAAATGGAGTATATTATACAGATACTAGTTTAATTAAAGCAGGATCACTTTTAAAAGCTAATGAAGGTTGTTTAATTGTAAGAGCTAATAGTTTGCTTACAAATGGATCAGCTTATTTCTATTTAAAAAAGGCTCTTATAAATGATAAGATAGATTTTGACTATAATAGAGGATATCTTGAACTTTTATCTCTAGGGGGATTAAAACCAGAACCAATAAAGACTAATTTAAAGGTAATAATTATAGGCGATTATGAAGTTTATAATTTACTTTATAATTATGACGAAGATTTTAAAAAAATATTCAAATTAAAATCAGAGTATAATAAGGTAGTAGATATAAATAGTAAGAGCAAAGAATGGATATTCAAGAATATATATTATACTTGTGAAGGTGAAAATTTAAAAAATTTAAATGAAGAAGCGGTAAAAGAGGTATGTAAATATTTATCAAGGAAAGCTGAAAATAAAAATAAATTTTATTTTGATAAATGTGAAATAGACAAATTATTAATACAAGCAGATAATAGAGCTAAAATTGAAAATAGAGATGTTATAACAAAAGAGGATATTCAATTTGTTGCCTATGAAAAAGAAGAGATAGAAAAGGAAGTTATGGAAGAATATGAAAAAGAAAGAATATTTATAGATATAAAGGGTAAGAAAATTGGTCAGGTAAATGGTTTGTCTGTAGTAGACTTAGGATATGCAAGTTTTGGAAGACCTATTAGAATAACTTGTTGTTGCTATAAGGGTAATGGAAACATTATAGATATTCAAAAGGAAAGTGACTTAAGTGGAAATATACACAATAAAGCCATAAGTATATTAAAAGGGTATATAAATAGTATTATAGGAAAATATGATACACTTCCAGTAGACTTCCATTTAAGCTTTGAACAGATATATGGAAAGGTAGATGGGGATAGTGCTTCCGTGGCAGAAGCTATAGCTATGTTATCAGCCTTAAGTAATATGCCTATAACACAAAGTATAGCAGTTACAGGATCAATAAATCAGTTTGGTCAAGTTCAGCCTATAGGTGGTGTAAATGACAAAATAGAAGGCTTTTATGAAGTGTGTAAATACAAAAATGATATACAAGGGAAGGGTATATTGATACCAGAAACTAATAGGGAAGATTTGGTACTAAATAAAGAGGTAGAAGAAGCTATAAAAAAAGGAGAATTTACTATATATACTATGGAAAATTTAGAAGATGCAGCAAAAATACTTTTAGGAGAAAAGAATTTTAGATTTGATAATTTAATAGAAGAAATAGAAAAAGAACTGAAAAAATATAATAAAAAATCTAAAAAATGCGGAAAAATAAGATTATAAATAGATAGATTATAATTAATATAGATGAATTTAAATAAGATGACTTTTACTTAGTGTAGAAGTCATCTTATTGATTCTAAAAATTTTTAACATCAATTAGAATAGGGGGTATTATTAAATTTATTTACTATAGAACCATCCTCAGCATTAACAAAAACATTCCAATTTCCCGTATCTGTAACTAAATCTACTAAATAAACCACATAAGGATTTCCTTCAAAATTATATAAATATAAGTCTGTCTTTGACTCATATAAACCTTCATATTTAATATTATTTTTAGCTTTTTCTATTGCATCATCTTTTGATAGTTTAATTTTATTTTCCCAATTTCCATTTTCAAAAGCAGTGTCCACTCTACCGGTTATAGAATTCATAGTGGAATCTTTGTCAGTAGTAAAAACTATTCTTCCATAGTATACAGGTATGCTTTCTATTTGGTAAATTGTATGATAGTAAGTTTTGCCTTTTTCATCTTTTAAGGTTTTTGTGCTTTTAAGAGAACCTTTCTTTAATCCAAATTTAGAGATATTTTGTTGAAAGAATTGGTTTATTTCTTCGAAATTGTTAAATTTTTTTTCACTTATATTAGTTGTAGATTTTTTATTGTTCTGTTTACTTTTTTCCCAAAATATCGTTGTAATTTTTGGCTCGCTTTTACTTTTTTTCCCTACAGGACCTGTAGCATAAATTGATGAAACTGGTGAAAAAGTCATCATAGTACTTAAAAGTATAGTTAATAATTTCTTGCTTTTCATAAATATCTTAGCCCCCAATATAATTATATTATCAATTATTATAAAATTGTATTATATAATATAATTATTATATATAAATAAGATAATTTCTATGCAAATAAGAAATCATCTTATTTATTCAAAATCAGTTTTTTAAATAGTTATATCTATAGGTTTAATGGGATTTTATTATAATGGTAATTGAGGTGTAGCAGTTATTCCAACTTTGTCAAAAGCATTTTCTACGATTTGAACATATTTACTATTTTCACCGTAAAGATCTTTAGTAACTTTAATTAAATCATTTCTACATTTAGAGAAATTTGTTGTTTCATCCCATTCATAGCAATTAGCTGTATAAAATAATTTTGCCATAATGTCTTTACTATTTTTTACTCCTAATTTTTCTATTCCGTCTGCAATTAGGTAAGCTGCATGATTTATTATACCTGAATTTAAATGAACACCACCATTGTCATAGAATATATCTATATATCTATAATCTTTCATATGAGCTGGTTGGTATTTTTTAGATGGATCTTGCATATCTCTTATTCCAGCTTCCTCAGTATTTGGTTTCCAGCAGTCTTCACCTAATTTAAAATTTGTACCTTTAATAGCTATCCCCATAATATCTGAAAAGGATTCATTTAAAGCACCAGATTCATTTTCATATTTAAGATTAGATTCTTTATGTGTTACACCATGACTAAACTCATGACCTACAACATCTAAAGCCTTTGACATATGAGAACTATCTTTTCCATCACCATCCCCCAAAAGCATGGAACCAAGATCTTCGCTCCACTCAGCACCCGCATATTTTTCACCATGATGAATAAAGGCTTCAACATTCATACCTTTATTATCAATACTATTTCTATTAAATTTATTTTTGTAATAATCATAAGTCTTCTCTAAGTTTATATAAGCATCTACAGCAATTATATGTTTATCATCTATAAATTCGCTGCTATTATTTTCTACAAGCTTAGAAGCTTTTAATATAGAAGATCTAGGGGTAGTAAAAGTGTTTACATATTTATTATTTAGATCATAGACATAAATATTTTTATTGCTATTTTTTAAATAATATTTTCCATCTTTATAAGTTAGATCAATATCTACTATTCCATTTAAAGAGCTTTTACCTTTCCCTTTAATGGTATTGCCTTGAATATCAACTACATTATTTGATTTATTAACTTTAGTATTAGTTTTTTTAGTACTAATGAATTTCTTATCTCTAGTATTAGTTAGAGTAGGGGTATTATTAAATTTATTTACTATAGAACCATCTTCAGCATTAACAAAGATATTCCAATTTCCAGTATCTGTGCTTAGATCTACTAAATAAACAACATAAGGCTTTCCTTCAAAATTATATAAATATAAGTCTGCCTTTGAATCATGTAACTCTTCATATTTAATGTTATTTTTAGCTTTTGCTATAGCATCACTTTTTGATAGTTTGATTTTATTTTTCCAATTCTCATTTTCAAAAGAAATATCTACTCCGCCATTTATAGAGCTTATAGTGGAATCTTTTTTAGTAGTAAAAACAATTCTTCCATAGTATACAGGGATACCATCCACTTGATAAATGGTATGATAGTGGGTTTTCCTTTTTTCATCCTTTAAAGTTTTGGTACTTTTAAGAGAGCCTTTTTTTAAACCAAACCTAGATATATTTTGTTGAAAGAACTGGTTTATTTCTTCGAAATTGTTGAATTTTTTTGAAGCTATATTAGTGGCAGATTTCTTATTATTTTGTTTGCCTTTTTCCCAGAATATGGTGGTAGTTTTTGGTTGGTATTTATTTTTTATTCCTACAGGCCCAGCAGCGTAAACGGATGAGATTGATGAAGCTGTTATTATAGCACTTAAAAGTATAGTTAATAATTTCTTGCTTTTCATGAATATCTTAACCCCCAATATAATCAATATATATAAATAAGATGATTTCTTACTTGAATAGAAATCATCTTATTTATTTAAATTTAGTTTTTCATATAGACATATTTAATAGATTTGATGAGACTCTTATTATAATGGTAATTGAGGTGTAGCAGTTATTCCAACTTGGTCAAAAGCTTTTTCAACAATTTTTACATAGTTGCTATTTTCACCATAAAGTTCTTTAGTAACTTGAACTACGTCATTTCTGCATTTAGCGAAATTTGTTGTCTCATCCCATTTATAACAATTAGCTGTATAGAATATTTTTCCCATAATATCTTTACTATTTTTTGCACCAGTTTTTTCTATTCCATCTGCAACTAAATAAGCAGCATGGTTTATTATACCTGAGTTCGCATGAACTCCACCGTTGTCATTTTCTTGATCGTTAGGCATATATCTATAATCTTTCATGTGTGCTGGTTGGTCTCCTCTAGATGGATCCTTCATATCTCTCATTACGCCGTCAGCTACCCAGCAATCTTCACCTATTATAAAGTTTTTACCCTCAACAGCTACTCCCATAATGTCTGAGAATGATTCGTTTAAAGCTCCAGATTCATTCTCGTATTTAAGATTAGATTCTTTATTAGTTACACCATGGCTCAGTTCATGTCCCACAACATCTAAAGCTTTTGCTATAGAAGAGAAGTATACTCCATCACCATCACCAAAGAACATACTATCATATGGCCCGAACCAAAAAGCGTTACCAAAATTTTTACCAATATGGACAAATCCATTAACATTCATACCATTACCATCAATGCTGTTTCTGTTTAAATTATTTTTATAATAATCATAGGTCTTTCCCATATTTACATAAGCGTCTATAGAATTAGCTTGATTGGCATTTACGAAATTATTACTTTGATTAGATACTAGTTCGGATTTAGACAGTAATCTTTGTTTATAATGAGGTCCCCCATAGTAATAATCTCTGATATACATAGATAAGTCATTAGCACTAACCTTATTTTTTAAATCATATACATAAATATTCTTACTACTATCTTTTAAATAATAGTTTCCGTTTTTATAAGTTAAATCAATATCTATTATCCCGTCTAAACTAGTTCTACCTTTTCCTTTAACGGTTTGGCCTTGAACATCGATTACATTATTTGCATTGCTAGATTTCTTAGCTTCATCTTTAATTTTTTTAGCATTGGGTAATTTTTGACCTTTAGTATCAATTAAAGTAGGAGTGGTATTGAATTTATTTACTATAGAACCATCTTCAGCATTAACAAAAACCGTCCAACTCCCATTATCTGTAATTAGATCTACTAAATAAACTACATAAGGCTTCCCATCAAAATTATAAAGATATATATCGGCCTTTTTACTAGTTGCTTTTTCATCTTTAATATCATTTTTAGCTTTTGCTATGGCATTATCCTTTGATAGTTTAATTCTGTTTTTCCAATTTCCATTTTCAAAAACAGTATCAATTCTACCATTTATAGAATCCATGGAGCAGTCTTTTTCAGTTGTAAAGACAATTCTTCCATAGTATACAGGTATACCTTCTACTTCATAAATCATATGATAGTTAGTTTTACCTTTTTCGTCTTTTATAGTTTTGGTGCTTTTAAGAGAGCCTTTTTGTACACCAAATTTAGATATGTTTTTTTCAAAGAATTTAGCTATTTCCCCAGAATTATTAAATTTCTTTTCAGTTATATCAGTAGTAGCTTTTTTAGTATTTTGTTCATTTTTTTCCCAAGTTATTGTTGTAGTTTTTGGTTCAACTTTACTTTCTTTTCCTACAGGCGCAGCATAAACTGCAGAAACAGCAGAAAGAGTGATCACAGCACTTAGCACTGTAGCTAATAATTTTTTACTTTTCATAAATAAATAACCCCCATTTAATATATTTTTACTTATAAACTTACTAATGTTTATAAAGTAAAATACTAAAATTATATAGTTTTATAAATATATTTTATAATCAAAGTATATTTGATTATAATGGCAATTGAGGTGTAGCAGTTATTCCAACTTGGTCAAAAGCATTTTTTACAATTTCAACTTCGCGACTATTGTCACCGTAAAGATCTTTAGCAACTTTAACTACATCGTTTCTACATTTAGCAAAATCTGTTATTTGATCCCAGTAATAGCAGTTAGCTATATAAAATATTTTTGCCATAATATCTTTACTATCTTTTTCACCCATTTTTTCAAATCCATCTGCAATTAAATAAGCAGCATGGTTTATTATACCTGAATTTGTATGAACTCCACCGTTATCTTCATCCATGGTGAGATTTTGGAAATCCTTCATGTGAGCTGGTTGACCCCCTCTAGATGGATTCTTCATATCTCTCATTACCTCTCCATATCTATCACTAGGTATCCAGCAGTCTTCACCTATTTCAAAGTTTTTACCCTCAATAGCTGTACCCATAATATCTGAGAAGGATTCGTTTAAAGCACCAGATTCCTTTTCATATTTAAGATCGGATTGCTTATTAGTAACACCATGACTTAGTTCGTGTCCTACAACATCTAAAGCTTTAGCAAGAGGAGAGAAGAATACTCCGTTACCATCGCCAAAGAACATGCTATCGTATTCTCCATACCAAAAGGCGTTACCATAATTTTTGCCTACATGAACAAATCCCTTAACATCCATACCTTTATTATCAATACTATTTCTAGATAGTTTATTTTTATAATAATCATAAGACTTACCCATATTTACATAAGCATCTACAGAGTTAACTTTATCATTATCTACAAAATTATTATTGTAATTTGATACTAATTCAGATCTACTCATTAGCGCTTCATTGTGGTTTCCAGGGTACCAAGTCAAATAATTTTCTAAGTCAGTATCATTAACTTGATTTTTTAAATCATATATATAAATTTTTCTATTATTATCTTTTAAATAATATCTTCCATAGCCATAAGTTAGATCAATATTTACTAGTCCATCTAAGCTAGTTCTTCCTACTCCTTTAACGCTTTGACCTTGTACATTAACTATACTATTCACATTGGTAGCCTTATTAGCCTTTTTAGCTTCAATTTTTTTAGATCCATCTTTAATTTCTTTAGCATTAGGTAATTTTTCAGCTTTATTGTCAATTAAAGTAGGAGTATTATTAAATTTATTTACTATAGAGCCATCTTCAGCATTAACAAAAACATCCCAATTGCCGCTATTTGTAATTAAATTTACTAAATAAACTACATAAGGTTTTCCTTCAAAATTGTACAAATATAAATCAGCTTTTTCACTATTTGACTTTTGATCTTTAATATCAGTTTTAGCTTTTGCTATGGCATCTTCTTTAGATAGTTTGATTTTGTTTTTCCAATTTCCATTTTCAAAAACAGTATCAATTCTACCATTTATAGAATCCATAGTTGAGTCTTTTTCAGTTGTAAAGACAATTCTTCCATAGTATACAGGTATACCTTCTACTTCATAAATTGTATGATAGTGAGTTTTACCTTTGTCATCTTTTAAAGTTTTAGTACTCTTAAGAGTACCTTTTTTTACCCCGAATTTAGATATGTTTTTCTCAAAGAATTTAGTTATTTCTTGAGCGTTGTCAAATTTCTTTTGCTTTATGTCTGTAGTAGCCTTTTTAGCATTTTGTTCACTTTTGTCCCAGGATATTGTTGTGGTCTTTGGATCACTTTTACTTTCTTTTCCTACAGGTGCAGCTGAAACTGCTGAAACTGCTGAAAAAGTGATTACAGCACTTAACACTGTAGCCAATAATCTTTTACTTTTCATAAATAAATAACCCCCATTTAATATATTTTTACTTATAAACCTATTAATGTTTATAAAGTAAAATACTAAAATTATATAGTTTTATAAATATATTTTATAATCAAAGTATATTTGATTATAATGGCAATTGAGGTGTAGCAGTTATTCCAACTTTCTCGAAAGCATTTTTTACAATTTCAACTTCTTTGCTATTGTCACCATAAAAATCTTTAGCAACTTTAACTACATCGTTTCTGCATTTAGCAAAATCTGTTGTTTGATCCCAGTAGTAGCAGTTAGCTCTATAAAATAGTTTTCCCATAATATCTTTACTATCTTTTGCATCCATTTTTTCAAATCCATCTGCAATTAAATAAGCAGCATGGTTTATTATACCTGAATTTGTGTGAACTCCACCATTATCTTCGGCAGTGTGATAATAATTTTTCATATGAGCGGGTTGTCTTCCTCTAGATGGATCTTTCATATCTCTCATTACATCTCCATACCAAGGAGTAGGCATCCAGCAATCTTCACCTATTACAAAGTTTTTACCCTCAATAGCTGTTCCCATAATATCTGAGAAGGATTCATTTAAAGCACCAGATTCCTTTTCATATTTAAGATTTGATGCTTTATTAGTAACACCATGGCTAAGTTCATGACCTACAATATCTAAAGCTTTAGCAAGAGGAGATAATATTACGCCATCTCCATCCCCAAAGAACATACTATCGTATTCTCCAACCCAAAAGGCATTACCTAAATTTTTGTCAAAATGAACGAATCCCTTAACATTCATACCTTTATTATCAAGACTATTTCTAGATAGTTTATTTTTATAATAATCATAAGACTTAGCCATATTTGTATAAGCATCTACAGAGTTAACTTGATCATCATCTACAAAATTATTATTAGAATTAGATACTAATTCAGATCTACGCATAAGCTCTTCATTATGGCCACCCTTTGGAGAGTCATAAAAATCGTTTAAGTCCTTCAGATCAACTTGATTTTTTAAATCATATAGATAAATTTTTCTATTATTATCTTTTAAATAATATCTTCCATTGCCATAAGTTAAATCAATATTTACTAGTCCGTTCAAACTAGTTCTTCCTACTCCTTTAACGCTTTGACCTTGTACATCAGTTACACTATTTACATTATTAGTCTTTTTAGTTTCATTTTTTTCAGCTTCATCTTTAATTTTTTTAGCATTAGGTAATTTTTCAGATTTAGTATCAAGTAGAGTAGGAGTATTATTAAATTTATTTACTATGGAACCATCTTCAGCATTAACGAAAATATCCCAATTGCCGCTATCTGTAATTGAATTTACTAAATAAACTACATAAGGTTTGCCATCAAAATTATACAGATATAACTCAGCCTTTTCCTTGTTGGATTTTTCATTTTTAATATCAGCTTTAGCTTTTACTATTGCATCTTCTTTAGATAGTTTGATTTTGTTTTTCCAATTTCCATTTTCAAAAACAGTATCAATTCTACCATTTATAGAATCCATAGTTGAGTCTTTTTCAGTTGTAAAGACAATTCTTCCATAGTATACAGGTATACCTTCTACTTCATAAATTGTATGATAGTGAGTTTTACCTTTATCATCTTTTAAAGTTTTAGTACTCTTAAGAGTACCTTTTTTTACCCCAAATTTAGATATGTTTTTTTCAAAGAATTTAGTTATTTCTTTAGCGTTGTTAAATTTCTTTTGATTTATGTTTGTAGTAGCCTTTTTAGTATTTTGTTCACTTTTATCCCAGGATATTGTTGTGGTCTTTGGATCACTTTTACTTTCTTTTCCTACAGGTGCAGCTGAAACTGCTGAAACTGCGGAGAAGGTGATTACAGCACTTAACACTGTAGCCAATAATTTTTTACTTTTCATGAATAAATAACCCCCATTTTAATATATTTTTACTTATAAACCTATTAATATTTATATAGTAAAATATTAATAGGTTTATAATTTTACATAAAAATATTTATATAATTAAAATATTTTTAATTATAATGGTAATTGAGGTGTGGCAGTTATTCCAACTTGGTCAAAAGCATTTTCCACGATTTTGACATGTTTACTATTTTCACCATAAAGGTCCTTGGCAACTTTAACTACATCATTTCTGCATTTAGCAAAATCTGTTATTTCATCCCAGTAATTACAATTTGCCTTATAGAATAAATTTGCCATAATATCTTTACTATTTGATTCACCGGATTTTTCCATTCCAACTGCAATTAAATAAGCAGCATGATTTATTATACCTGAATTTGTATGAACGCCACCCCAATCATTATCTTTATTATTAGGCAGGTTTTTGAAATCTTTCATATGAGCTGGTTGACCACCTTTAGATGGGTCCTCCATATCTCTCAATGCATCTCCAGGAATATTTGGAGTATAGCAGTCTTCACCTATTTGGAAATTTTTTCCTTCAATGGCTACACCCATAATATCAGAAAAGGATTCATTTAAAGCACCAGATTCTTTTTCATATTTAAGCTTGGATTCTTTACTAGTTATACCGTGACTCAATTCATGACCTACAACATCTAGAGAACTTGCAAAGGAAGAGAATTTTACTCCATCTCCATCGCCAAAGAACATAGAACCAATGTCATCTCTCCAAAAGGCATTATTAAAATTTTCACCGGTATGAATAAATCCTTCAACATTCATACCTTTATTATCAATACTATTTCTGTTAAACTTATTTTTATAGTAATCATAAGTCTTTGATAGATTAACATAACCATCTACTGCAGTAACATGTTTATCCTCTGTAAATTTATTGCTGTTATTTTCTACAAGAGTTGAACGTCTTAATATACGATCTTTAAAGCGAGTGTACGTAGCAATAGAACTATGATTTAAGTCATATAGATAAATATTTTTATTACTATCTTTCAAATAATATTTACCGTCTTTATAAGTTAAATCAATATCAACTATTCCATCTAAAGTAGTTTTACCTTGTCCTTTAGCAGCTTGGCCATTAACATTTATTACATTATTTATATTGGCAGGTTCTTGGGAAGCTTTTTTAATTTCTTCAGCATTAGGTAAATTTTCATCCTTATTTT
Source organism: Clostridium sporogenes (assembly GCA_019933195.1). Taxonomy (NCBI): domain Bacteria; kingdom Bacillati; phylum Bacillota; class Clostridia; order Eubacteriales; family Clostridiaceae; genus Clostridium; species Clostridium sporogenes. The sequence goes on along the minus strand of CP082942.1, from coordinate 648,598 downwards.
CAACTAGGGTAGGGGTATTGTTAAATTGATTTACTATAGAACCATCTTCAGCATTAACAAAAATATTCCAATCTCCATTATCTGTAATTAAATTAACTAAATAAGCTACATAAGGTTTTCCTTCAAAGTTGTATAAATATAAAGTTGCATTTGTTTTAGATAAACTATCATGTTTTATGCTATCTTTAGCTTTTTCTATAGCATTATCCTTTGATAGTTTTACTTTGTTTTTCCAACTGTCATTTTCAAAAGTGGCATCAATTTTACCAGTTATAGAGTCTATAGAAGAATCTTTTTTAGTTGTAAAAACAATTCTTCCATAATATACAGGGATGTCATCTACTTGATAAATCATATGATAGTTAGTTTTGCCTTTGTCATCTTTTACAACTTTAGTATTTTTAAGAGAACCTTTCTTTACCCCAAATTTAGAGATGTTCTTTTCGAAGAATTTAGTTATATCCTGGAATTTGTTAAATTTTTCTTGAGTTATGCCAGTAGTAGATTTTCTAGTATTGTGAGTGTTATTTTCCCAAAATATAGTTGTAGTTTTTGGTTCGCTTTTACTTTCTTTTCCTACAGGTGCAGCAGAGACTGCAGATACTGCGGAAAAAGTGATTACTGCACTTAAGACTGTAGCTAATAATTTTTTACTTTTCATAAATAAATACCCCCAATATAATATAAATTATTATGGAGCTATCGCATTAAGGAATTTACACACAATATATTGTAGAATTTGTTATTAGTGCGATAGCTCCTTGTATACTTTGATATAGATCTATAGGTTTACAATATTTTTTATTATAATGGTAATTGAGGTGTAGCAGTTATTCCAACTTGATCAAAAGCATTTTCAACAATTTTTACATATTTACTATTTTCACCATAAAGATCTTTAGTTACTTTAATCAAATCATTTCTGCATTTAGCAAAATTTGTTGTTTCGTCCCATTCATAGCAATTTGCTCTATAAAATAATTTTGCCATAATATCTTTACCATTTGCTTCACCAGACTTTTCCATTCCAACTGCAATTAAATAAGCTGCATGATTTATTATACCTGAATTTGTATGAACTCCTCCGTTATCATTATCTTGATTATTAGGAAGATATACAAAATCTTTCATGTGAGCTGGTTGACCACATTTAGATGGATCCTCCATATCTCTTAATGCATCTCCAGGAATATTTGGTGTATAGCAGTCTTCACCTAATTGGAAATTCTGACCTTCAATAGCTACACCCATAATATCAGAGAAGGATTCATTTAAGGCACCAGATTCCTTTTCATATTTAAGATTGGATTCTTTACTAGTTATACCATGACTAACTTCGTGACCTACAACATCTAATGATTTTGATAGAGGAGAGAATACTTTACCATCTCCATCACCAAAGAACATAGAACCTAGGTCATCTCTCCAAAAGGCATTGTTATAATTTCTACCAGCATGAATAAATCCTTCTACATTCATACCTTTATCATCTATACTATTTCTGTTGAATTTATCTTTATAATAATCATAGGTTTTAGATAAATTAACATAACCATCTACTGCAACCACATGCTTATTCTCTGTAAAGTTATTGTTATTATTTTCTACAAGATTTGATTGGCTTAATATATATGATTTAGGATAATTATATAAACAAGCCCAACTATTATTTATATCATATAAATAAACATTTTTATTGCTATCCTTTAAATAATATTTTCCATCTTTATAAGTCAAATCAATGTCGACTATTCCATTTAGGCTGGTTTTCCCGTTCCCTTTAGTACTTTGTCCATTAACGTTTATTACACTGTTTATATTATTAGATGTTTTAGCATTTCTCTTAATTTCTTCAGCATTAGGTTTATTTTGATTTTTCTCATTGATTAAAGTAGGGGTGTCATCGAATTTATTTACTATAGAACCATTTTCAGCATTAACAAAAACATTCCAATTACCATTATCTGTAGTTAAATTAACTAAATAAACTACATAAGGTTTTCCTTCAAAGTTGTATAAATATAACTCTGCATTTGACTTAGATAAATTATCATATTTTATACCATCTTTAGCTTTTTCTATAGCATTATCTTTTGATAGCTTAATTTTATTTTTCCAATTAGTATTTTCAAAAGCAGTATCAATTCTACCATTTATAGAATCCATAGAGGAGTCTTTTTCAGTTGTAAAAACAATTCTTCCATAGTATACAGGAATGTCTTCTACTTGATAAATCATATGATAGTGAGTTTTACCTTTATCATCTTTTACAGTTTTGGTATTTTTAAGAGAACCTTTCTTTATACCAAATTTAGAAATATTCTTTTCGAAGAATTTAGTTATAGCCTGGGAGTTGTCAAATTTCTCTTGAGTTATGCTAGTAGTAGATTTTTTAGTATTGTGTGTGTTGTTTTCCCAAAATATTGTTGTAGTTTTTGGCTCACTTTTACTTTCCTTTCCTACAGGTGCAGCAGACACTGCAGACACTGCAGAAAAAGTGATTAATGCACTTAAGACTGTAGCTAATAACTTTTTACTTTTCATAAATAAATACCCCCGATTAAATTTGTTATAAATTACAAATTTACAATATTAATTATAGCAATTTTGAAATTAAAGGACAATTTTGGAAATTAACTATTTATTAACAATAAGTTTAAATTTACCAATTAATCTCTAAGATTGTAAATATTCCTTTAATTTTTAAAATTCAGTATATTATATGTGAATAAAAAATTTTGTGTTAAAAAATAAATGAATTTATTAATTTATTTTTTCTTTTACCAACAGGGGATATGAGTTATTTCAATGGATGTAAGGAAATAAAAACTATAAAATTTGATTAAGTAAAATTTATAGTTTAGATATGAATTTTTTTAAAAGTAATTATTCACAATTTTATGAAATATGATATACATTTAACATATTGAGTTAATTTTTTAACAAATAATATGTAATTTTATTAATAAATTGTAAATGTTGTTCAAAATTATAAAATACAAATAGTATATAAGAATAGGAGGAGTAAAAAAATAATTTGTCAAAACCTTATAAAAGTTATATAGTAATTTCTTTAAGGTTTTTACAAATTATTTTAAATTTTTTTAAACTATAAGAATGTTAAATTTTTTATACTTAGATCTAAAACTTTAAAGGAATGAGTAATTGCACCAGTAGAAATATAATCTACACCACAATCTGCTACATCTTTTATTTTGTCTATGGTTATATTACCAGAAGCTTCAGTTATTGATTTTCCATCTATTATGGATACAGCTTTTTTTAACATAGTTAAAGACATATTATCTAGCATAATTATATCAACTTTACAATCTATAGCTTCTTTTAATTGCTCTAAATTTTCAACTTCAACTTCTATTTTTCTTACAAAAGGTGCATTATTTTTTATTAAAGCTACAGCGCATTTTATTCCACCAGCTGCATTTATGTGGTTATCCTTTATAAGAATTCCATCACTTAATCCCAATCTATGATTAAAGCCTCCACCAATTCTAACAGCATATTTTTCAAAAACTCTAAGATTTGGAGTAGTTTTTCTAGTATCTAATAATTTAGTTTTTGTATTTTTTAATTCATAGGTAAACTGTCTAGTTAAAGTGGCTATTCCACTCATTCTTTGTAAGAAGTTTAAGGCAACTCTTTCACCAGTTAGAAGAGTTTTTATATCTCCAATAATTTCACCTATTTTTTGATCTTTAGTTACTTTCTCACCCTCGTTTATATAAAAATTAGTATGTACATCTCCGATTAATAAAAATACTCTTTTAAAAACTTCTAAACCGGCAATTATACCATCTTCCTTTGCAATTAAATCTATTTTGGCCTTTTTATTTTCCTTAAAAATAGATTCTGTAGTTATGTCTTCAAAATAAATATCTTCTTTAAGTGCAGATTTAAGTTTTTCATCAACAAGTAACCAATTCATTTTTTAAATCACTCCTTAACTTAAGCAGGGGCTTTATAATTGTTTGTTTATTTAATGAACTATAATACTTTATATCATGCTCTAATTTATAAGCCCTTATATATGAAGATTTAAGATTATTTATTTCAAAATTTATTCTTTTAGCTCCACGTTTTGAGAATACTAGTGCTTCTAGCAAGGAATTACTAGCTAATCTATTTTTACCGTGTACTCCAGTACAACTTACTTCACCAAAAGCATATAAATTACGCATAGAAGTTTTTCCGGATAAGTCTACTTGTATACCACCCATAAAATAATGTTGGGCAGGAGATACAGGAATAGCATCTTTGCAAATATTTATATTATTTTCTAAACAATTTTTATAAATAGTAGGAAATCTTTTCTTTAAAAAAGTTTCAGGTTTAAATGAAATATCTAAATATACATTTTTAGAGTTGGTTTTTATTTCTTCTTCAAGTATATATTTAGTTACTATATCCCTAGAAAGCAATTCATTTACAAATCTATCACCCTTAGAATTGAAAAGTTTTCCACCTTCTCCCCGTACTGACTCAGAAATTAAAAATTTTCTCTCATTAATAGTATCTTTAAAAAATGCAGTAGGGTGAAATTGTATATAATCTAAATTTTTAACCTTTATATTGTTTTTTAAAGCTATAGCTATACCGTCTCCAGTTATAATTGGTTCGTTAGTTGAATTTTTAAATAATCCTCCTATACCACCTGTTGCAAGTATTGTTGTTTTTGAGTAAATATTTATTTGCTCATTATTTTTTAAACATATCCCTCCAAAGCAGGTATTATTATTTTGTATTAAGTCTATAAGATTACAATCTTCAATTATAGTTAGATTACTAATTTTAAGTATATTTTTTATTAAGATTTCTTCTAATTTTTTACCGGTATAATCTTTAAAATGTACTATTCTATTTATACTATGAGCGCCTTCTTTTGTATAACTTAGGTTCTCTTTATATTTATCAAAGTTAAGTCCAATAGTTTGTAATTTAACAATGTTTTCTCTAGAATCTTTTGCTAATATTTTTACTGCTTGTAAGTTATTTTCATAAGAACCAGCTTTTAAGGTATCCTCTATAAAACAATTTGTATCATTTTTATTTCTTGCTACAGAGATTCCGCCTTGAGCTAGTGTAGTATTACATCTATTAAGTTTATCTTTTGAAATTAATATTATTTTTAAATCTTTTCTTAGATTTAAAGCAGAATATAATCCGGCTACTCCACTTCCTACAATTAGAACATCACCATAAATATCCATAATTATTTTCCTCCTAGATTATGCATATTTATAAGCGCATTATAGGCATTTAATCTTAAATTTTCATCTAATTCTATTTTATAATTTAAATTTAGAAGGCTATCATAAACATTTTTTAAAGAAATTTTTTTCATGTTTATGCATTCCATCCTTTCACTAGGGGAATAAAAATTTTTTTCAGGGTTTTTTATTTTTAATTGATGGAGAACTCCTTCTTCAGTAACTATCAAAAATTTTTTATCATTGCTTTCCGTTGCAAATTTTATAATATCTCCTGTACTTCCTATAAAATCTGAAGCATTACGAATTTCTTTTTCACATTCTCCATGACATAAAACTTTTATATTAGTATATAAATTTTTAATTTTTTTGATTTCTTCTAATTCTACTTTTTTATGAGTTATACAAAAACCCTTCCACAATATTAATTCCTTATCTGGTATTTGGGATTGTATATATTCGCCTAAATTTTTATCTGGAATAAAAATTATTTTTTTCTCTGGTAAGTTTTTTATAATATTTATTGCGTTGGATGAAGTACAACACACATCAGATACAGATTTTACATCAGCAGAAGAATTTATATAACATACTACATTTGCATCAGGATGAGTTTTCCTTAGATTTAACACATCTTTCTTAGATATCATATCTGCCATTGGACATCCAGCTTCAATTACAGGTAAAAGCACAGTTTTATTTGGAGAAAGAATCTTAGCACTTTCAGCCATGAATTTTACTCCACAAAACAATATTGTGCTTTCACTACAATTTTTTGCTATTTTACTTAGATAATAAGAATCACCAACTGCATCTGCTATATCTTGTACCTCAGGTCTTTGATAATAATGAGCAAGTATTATGGCATTTTGTTCTTTTTTTAAATGGTTTATTTTAGTTTTTAGATTTGTTTTCATGTAATCCTCCTAAACTATACATTAAAATTTACACATGTATATACACTTATATATAAAATATACCATTATAAAATATTAATATCAAGTACGTAAATAACTTTCAGCTTGTGTTTAAATAAAAAATAAAACATGCTATAATTCATTTGTACAAAGGATATAAAATAATATGATAATTTTTATATTAATTAAAATGTATAATCATAATATTGGTATGTTGTTTTAAAAATAATGATTTGTAAGTTTATTTGTATGATAGAGATTATATTTTATTCTACATTATATTCAATATGCCATATAATTTTATTAAATTTGCAGTATTATAAAATTATAAATTTTAATAAAATATTAATGGGGGATATATGAGCTATTTAAATTATATTTCTAAAAAAGTTACTAAAGATTTTGGAATAAGACATACTTATAATGAAAAAACAAATTTTTTAGAATTTGTAGATGGAGAATTAAAATCTTTAGGTTATGAAACAGAAATAATACAAGGGAAAAATATAAAGCAATGTAGAAATTTATGTACAGTAGAAGGTAATGAGGAAATTATATTTATGGCTCATTATGATACTCCAGGCACTATGCCAAAGTTTCTTGGATTTATATTTAAACTTTTTGGTCATACAAGGCAGATAACTGGGAGTATAATATACATTATTATTATTTTATTATTGATTCGATATTTAAGAAATATATCGAATGTAAGTATATCTTATATGATAATATTTATATTAATTATTTTCCCAATGCTTATAAAAAATAAAAATAATTATAATGACAATTCTAGTGGAGTAGTGACCCTTTTAAATATTGCATACGAATTAAAAAATAACGAGAATTTAAAGGGAAAAGTGGATAAAATAAAAATGGTATTCTTAGATAACGAAGAAAGTGGATTGCTAGGATCCAATTTATTATCAAAGTATTGGCAGGAAAAGGATAAATATTTTAAAGAAAAGAAAATAATTAATTTCGATTGTGTAGGAATAGGGGATATACCTATGGTATATTATTCAAAAGAATTGGATTATAAACTAGCTGATTCATTACAAAACATTTTATGTTCTTGCAGGAAAAATAGTAAGAAATTTATGTGTAAATATTACCCATTATCTGATGATTTTTCTTTTAAAAAGAATCCATCTGTAAGTATTATTTTTTCTAATAGTAGCATAATACCCGGAGGATATTATATGCCTAATGTACACTGCTTAAAAGATAATGTTTTAGAATTAAAAAATATTAGATGGCTAACAAAAGTAATATTAGAAAAGATCTAATCAGCTTTAGTTAATTTTTATCTGATTCTAATACTCCCATCTTCTTGAAAATGGCAATAAAGAGCGATTACGTGTATGTATAAGCATTTCCTAAGCTTTAGAAGGAGAAAAACTCTTTTCAAAGTAAAACTTTATTTATAGATGTATAATTAAAATAAACACTATGAAAATATATTTAATCATATAGTTCATAGTGTTTTTTATTGTGTTTTTATCTTGGTATCATATAGAAAAGTGAGAAAAAGTGACAAATGCTTCCTCCAATTACAAATAAGTGCCATATAGGATGGTTATAAGGGATGTCATCTAACATAAAAAGAAAAGCACCAAGGGTATAAACAACTCCACCCAACACAAGATATATAAGGGATATTTTGGGTATAACTAATATTAATTTTCTAGCATGAAGCATTATAAGCCAACCCATAAAAATATATATACCAGTAGATAATTTTTCATATTTACCAGTAGTAAATACTTTTAAGACTATACCTATTATAGTAAGACCCCATTCTATACCAAATATAGTCCAACCTAGAGGATCTCTAAGAGATGTAAGTATAAAAGGTGTGTAGGTACCTGCGATTAAAAGAAAAATAGAGGAATGATCAAATATTCTAAATACTTTTTTTACTTTTTTACCTTGAAGGCTATGGTATAAAGTAGATTCTAAGTATAATATAAAAAGGCATGCTCCAAATATGCTATAACTTGTTACATACCAAGCATCACCATACTTTGCTGAAAACACAATTAAAATAACTAGAGCAGCTATAGACAATAAAGCACCAATACCATGAGTTATAGCATTTGCTATCTCTTCACCTTTAGTATAAAATTCGTTTAACATAAACATATCTCCTTTTTAAGAATATATATTATATTATACTATAGTGGTAAAAATATGCACAGTTTAGTAGTAAATTTATTTGAGGTATAATATAAAAAACATTATAAAAAAGAATTAACTCTTTTTTATAATGTTTTTAATTAGTTCTATTTTAGATATAGTTATATATACTAATATTTCATTTTAAACATTAAATCTAAAGTTTACAATATCTCCATCTTGCATTACATATTCTTTTCCTTCAAGTCTAAAGAATCCTTTTTCTTTAGCGTGAGCTTCAGAACCACATTCTATAAGTTTATCGTAAGATATAACTTCTGCTCTTATAAAACCTTTTTCAATATCAGTATGAATTTTACCAGCAGCTTTAGGTGCTTTTGTACCCTTGACTATAGTCCAAGCTCTAACTTCAACTTGACCTGCAGTTAAAAAGCTTATAAGTCCTAATAATTTATAACTAGATTGAACTAGCTTATCAAGTCCAGATTCTTTTAATCCATATTCTGAAAGCATTTCAGCTTTTTCATCATCTTCTAAAGTTGATAATTCTTCTTCAAGTCTTGCGCATAAAGTTATTACTTCAGAACTTTCAGCTTGAGCAAAATCTTTAACTTTTTTTACAAATTCATTTTCAGGGTTTCCAGACATTAAATCATCTTCAGATACATTGGCTGCATATAAAACAGGTTTTGAAGTTAAAAGGAAATAACCTTTAACTAATTTTTCTTCATCTTCTTCAAGTTCTAAAGTTCTAACAGGTTTTCCTTCTTCTAAATGAGCAACTATTCTCTTCATAAGATCTTCTTCTGCTTTAGCTTCTTTGTTACCACTTTTAGCTAACTTACTGTTTTTTTCTATTCTTCTTTGCATTAATTCTATATCAGAGAATACAAGCTCTAAGCTTATAGTTTCTATATCACGAATAGGATCTACAGAACCATCTACGTGCACTATATTTGAATCTTCAAAACATCTTACCACATGGACAATTGCTTCAACTTCTCTTATATGAGATAGAAACTTATTTCCTAATCCTTCTCCTTTACTAGCTCCTTTGACTAATCCAGCAATATCATAAAATTCAATAGCAGTGGGAACTTTCTTTTTAGCGCTATACATTTTTTCTAAAACATCTAATCTTTTATCTGGTACACTAACTACTCCTACATTTGGTTCTATAGTGCAGAATGGGTAGTTAGCAGATTCAGCTCCTGCTTTTGTTATTGCATTAAATAATGTACTTTTACCTACGTTAGGCAATCCAACTATTCCTAATTTCATATATGTACAGTCCTTTCTTTGTATATTGACATTATGTAGTTAAAAAATCTAATTAATTGATAAAACAACTTATACTTTAGTTTATACTTAAATAAAAAATAATTTAAGTTATAATATTCAATTCATAAACATAGTTAGAGTTTGTAAAAAATTAATTAGTATAATTTCCTATTAAATTATACTAAAGGCTAAAGCTTATTTCAACAATAGGGTAATTATATTTAATTATATGTTTAGTAAATATATTTTAAAGAAGAATACATTTGAATTTTTCGAGAATTCTAAAATCTCTTCATTATTATATTAAATTTTTATATAAATAATCAGATAGGTTTATATAAATATTAAAAACATCTATAGTAATAAAGAGGATGTCTCAAAATAGCCTTAATTTTAAAACCGTAAATATAGATAATACATTTATAAGCAATTTATTTTGCTAAGAAGTTCTAAATTTGACTCCATTAAAAATTTTTTACCCAGTAAAGGCGCCCTCCTCTGACTTCACTACTGGCTCCTCACGTCCTGTGAGGAATTACAAAAATTTTTAATTCCGTCAAATTAAGAACTACTAAAGCTCATTCATATGCTTATTACATGTATTATTTATATTTACTATATTAAAATTAAGGCTATTTTTGTTTTGAAACATACTTTTTAAATATTTTATCAAAATATGTCTAAAAATTAATAGAATATTACATAAAATTTTGTTGCTTTATGACTATATTTTATATAAATAATGGTAAATTCCTTAAAAAAGGAGATTAAATTTCTAAAAACTTAATAATATGGCTATAAAACCTTATTCTGTAAATCTTATTAATATTTTAAATTAATTTAAAAATTAGAGCAAAATATTTAAATTAATAGGAGGAATTTTAATGAAAATATAGAATATTAACCTTGATAGTGGTTTAAAGTGGTTTAAAGTGGAGCGAAAATTACCAATTGGGGTGGAGATATGTTTATAGGGGAGTATAATCATAGTTTAGATACAAAAAATAGAATTATAATCCCGGCAAAGTTTAGAGATGAACTGGGAAAGAATTTTGTGTTGACTAAGGGATTAGATGGTTGCCTTTATGCATATCCTAAAAGTCAGTGGGAAGTTCTTCAAAAAAAGTTAGAAACTCTACCTTTAACAAATAAAAATGCTAGAGCTTTTGTAAGATTTTTTTTCTCAGGAGCTCATGAATTAGAATTAGACAAACAGGGAAGAACATTAATACCGCAAAACCTCTTAGAATATGGACAAATAGAAAAGGAAATAGTAAGTATAGGAGTTTCAAATAGAATAGAAATTTGGAGTAAGGAAAAATGGGAAGAATATAATAATTCTAATATAGATTATGATAGTATAGCAGAGCAAATGAGCCAACTTGGAATATAGTTATTGTTATATTAACTATTTAAAATTAATTATAAAATAAGTGTGAATGCATTACATTAGGAGGATATACATGGAGTTTAAACATATATCAGTATTATTAAAAGAAACAATAGATTCACTTAATATAAAGGAAGATGGTATATATGTGGACTGCACCTTAGGCGGTGGAGGACATTCTAAAGAAATATTAAAAAAATTATCCCATAAGGGTAAATTAATAGGTATAGATCAAGATACAAGTGCTTTAAAAGCAGCTAAAGAAAGATTAAAAGACTACGAAAATGTTATTTATGTACATAATAATTTCTATAATATAGATAGCATTTTAGAAGAGTTAGATATAGATAAGGTTGATGGTATAATAATGGATTTAGGGGTATCTTCTTATCAATTAGACGAAGCTTCAAGAGGATTTAGTTATATGAAAGATGCACCTTTAGATATGAGGATGAATAGAGATGAAGATTTTTCAGCTTATGACATAATTAATAGTTATGAAGAAGAAGAACTTTTTAAAATATTAAAAAATTATGGAGAAGAAAAATTTTCTAGAAAAATTGCTAGATTTATAGTAGAAAAAAGAAAAGAAGCTTCTATAAAAACTACAGGGGAATTAGTAGAGGTAATAAGAAAAGCTATCCCAGCTAAATTTCAAAGGGAAGGACATCCTGCTAAAAGAACTTTCCAAGCTATAAGGATAGAAGTAAATAAGGAACTTCAAATATTAAATAAAGCTATAGAAGATAGTGTAAATAGATTAAATAAGGATGGAGTATTGAGCATAATAACTTTTCATTCTTTAGAGGATAGAATAGTAAAAGTAAAATTTAAAGAATTGGAAAAACCTTGTACTTGCCCATCAAGTTTTCCAATCTGTGTGTGTGGAAAAAAACCACAAATAAAAATATTAACAAAAAAACCAATAGAACCTTCAGAAGATGAAAAAGATGTTAACTCCAGAAGTAAAAGTGCAAAATTAAGAGTATGTAAAAAAATATAAATATACCGACTTAAAATTTTATATCTAATACTTTAAAAATATAGTTATAAAACAAAAGGAGGCTGAATAAATTGGTAATGTTAGAAGGAAAAAGCAGATTCAATGGGAATACAGTTTTAAAACCACAGTATGAACCACAAATAGAAAAAGATAACAAGAAAGATAAAAAAGAACAATACAAAAAGAATAAAAAAATACAACAAAAACTGGTGAAAAAGAAAATAAAAACCTTAAGAAATATTATTATAGCATTTATATTAGGGGTTATTTTAGTTGCTAGATATGGGATGTTATATAGTATGCAAAAGAATCTAAGTAACGTGAATAATGAGATATCGAAAGTGGAAAAGGAAAGTGAAAATTTAAAAGTAGAATTAGTTCATCATAGTAATTTAAGCAATATAGAAAAAGTAGCAGGAGAAAAACTTAAAATGGTACCACCTAATAAGGATTCAGCAATATATGCAGATTTAAGCTATAATAACTTTAAAGAAGAGGGATCAAAAAGTCATATTGGGGAAAAACATAATGCTTTTTTAGAGTTTTTTTCTAATTTAAAGAAAGTGCTATTTTAAATGGAGGTAACATAATTGTCAAATAGTAAGTACAGAGACAAAGTAATAATTAGAAAAAGAATGATACTTGTATTTGCTCTTCTAATTTTAGCTTTTATAGGGCTAGTTATAAAGATGGGAACTATAATGATAGGTCAGTCTCCAAAATTAAAAGAATTAGCAGTGAAACAGTGGACAAGTGAAGTGAAGATTGATGCTAAAAGAGGTAGGATATTAGATAGAAATGATAATGAACTAGCAGTAAGTGCTAATGTATACAGAGTGGATTTAGATATGAATACTTTGAAAACTACCATGGAAGATAAAAAACTATCTAAAAGTGATGTGGCATCAAAACTTTCAAAAGCATTAGATATGGAACAAAAAGAAGTAGAAAAAGTATTGGATAAAAGACTTCCAAGCGGATTGCCTTTAGCCTCCGCTACTTTGAAAAGAAGAATAGAAAAAGATAAGGCTGATAAAGTAAGAGAATTAGATTTAAGAGGTATTTTAGTATCAGCTGATACTAAAAGATACTATCCTAATAATAACTTTTTATCTCATGTGTTAGGACATACCAATTCTGATGGGAAGGGACTTACAGGAGTAGAATTATACTATAATAGTATATTATCAGGAAAGCCAGGGGTAAGAATTGCAGAAACGGATAATAAAAGCAAAGAATTACCTTATACTATTTCAGAATATACTAAACCAGAAGATGGCAAAGATTTAATATTAACTATAGATGAAATGATACAGCATTTCAGTGAAAAAGCAGCAGAACAGGCTTTAAAAGATAACAAAGCAAAGGCAGTAACTGTAGTGGTAATGGATCCTAGAACAGGAGAAGTGCTAGCTATGGCAAATAAACCAGATTATAATCCAAATGATCCTTGGCAAGAAGGAAAAAGTTATGAAGAACTCCAACAAAATTGGAGAAATAGAGCAGTTAATGATACTTTTGAACCAGGCTCTGTATTTAAAGTTTTTACAGCAGCTACAGCTTTAGAGGAAAATTTAATAAGCTCTGAAGATAAGTTTACTTGTAATGGAAGTATAACTATAGGAAAAAGAACTATACGTTGTTGGAAGAGTGGGGGGCATGGTACTCAAAACTTTGTAGAAATACTTAAAAATTCTTGTAACGTAGGTTTTGCACAATTAGGTCATAAAATAGGTAAAGAAAAATTAAATTCATATATTCAAAAATTTGGATTTGGTAAGAAAACTGGCATAGACCTTCCAGGAGAAGCTCCAGGAATAACAAAGAAAACGGAAGATATATCAGATATAGATTTGGCTACTATATCCTTTGGTCAAGCTAATACATTATCTGTAGTTCAATATTTACAAGCTTTTAATGCAGTGGCTAATGGAGGAAAGCTTATAAAGCCTCATGTTATGAAAGAAGTTGGTAGTTTCGATGAGGAAAAAAATAAAGAAATAATAGAAAAGAAAAATACTGTAGATAGTAAGCAAATTTTAAATAAGGAAAAGATGGCTACATTAAGAAGCTATTTAGAAAAAGTAGTATCCGAAGGAGGAGGTAAAAAAGCTTATATAGCAGGGTATCATATAGGTGGTAAAACTGGTACGGCTCAAAAGGCTGGCAAAGGTGGTTACATGCCTGGTAAATATGTTGCTTCCTTTGCAGGTATGGCACCAGCTAATGATCCAAGAATAACAGTATTCGTCTCTATTGATGAACCAGATCCTTCAAATTACTATGCAGGTCAAATAGCAGCACCAGCAGCACAGGGATTATTTAAAGATATATTTAACTATTTGGCATTAAAAAGTGATGCAGATGGAGAAGATATAGCTAAAAGTCTTTTAAAAGATGTAACTATACCTGAAGTTAGAGGCAAAACAAAAGAAGAAGCACAACAAATATTAAAGGATTTGAAATTAGACTGCGAAATACAATCTAAAGGTGAATATATAGTAGATATGAATCCTAAACCAGGATATACGGTAAAAGAAGGTAGTAAAGTTGTACTTTACACAGGGAACAGTCAAAATTATAATAAAGTAGTAGTTGTTCCAAATGTGAAAGGACATACTGTGGAAGAAGCCATGGCTGTATTAAACAGTATAGGTCTAAAAGGAGATATACAGGGGGATGGAATTATCTCTAATCAAAGTATAGAAGCAAATAAGGAAGTTAAAAAAGGAACTATGGTTAACTTAAAAGCAGAACCAATAGGAGATTAAAATAATAGAAAATTGGCATGCAGTAGTACAGAGCTCTGTGCATTGCATGCTAATATTTTGTTAGGTTTGCATAGCTAATTTAATTTATAGACTTTAAAAAAAGTATATAAGAAACTATAATGAAATAAGGATGTATAATAAAAATTAAAAAAATCATTTTATTGTTATATTAGATGGCAATAATTAAGATAAGGAAGTGTTACAATGAATTTAAATTTAATACTAAAGTCATTAGAATATTCTTTTATAAAAGAATCTAAAAAAGAAATAAAAAAGATAGAATATGATTCAAGAAATGTTGAAGAAGGAGATTTATTTATTTGTATAGAAGGATATGCAACAGATGGTCATAAATATGCAAAGAAAGCCTATGATAATGGAGCTAAAGTAATTGTTTGTGAGAAGGATTTAGAAGATATAGCTTATTTTAAAGATTGTACTATAATAAAAGTTCCAGATACTAGAAAGGCTTTAGCTATAATGGCATCTAATTATTATGGCAATCCATCTAAAAATATTAAAATAATAGGTATTACAGGTACAAATGGTAAAACTACATCTACTTTTATAATGAAGTCTATATTAGAAAAAGCAGGATATAAAGTAGGACTTATAGGAACTATAGCAAATTATATAGGAAATAAAAAGATAGAATCCCATAGAACTACTCCAGAATCTTTAGAATTACAAAAATTATTCAAAGATATGGTAGATGAAAAAGTAGAGTATTGTGTTATGGAAGTATCTTCTCATTCTTTATATTTAGATAGAGTTTATGGAGTAGAATTTAAAGAAGCTATATTTACAAATTTAACACAAGACCATTTAGATTTTCACAGAACTTTTGAAAATTATTTCAATGCTAAGTTAATTCTATTTAAAAATACTGAAAATTCAATAATAAATATAGATGACAGTTATGGAGAAAAAGTATTAAAGGAAGTCTTAGGAAATAAAATAACTTATGGAGTAGAAAAGGAATGCGATTTAAAAGCTGAAAATTTACATATGCATTCTAGAGGTGTAGAATTTGATGTTATATTTAAAGATGAAAAAGAAACTATAGATTTAAATATACCAGGTAAATATAATATATATAATGCCTTAGGAAGTATTGGTGCTTGTCTTTTAGAAGGAATCTCTTTAAAAACTATAAAAGAAGCGTTAGAAGATATGCCATCTGTTCCTGGAAGATGTGAAATTGTAACTAAAAACCATAATTTAGGCTATGATGTTATAGTAGATTATGCACATACACCAGATGGTTTAGAAAATATATTAAAAACAGCTAGAGAATTTACAAAGGGAAGATTAATAAGTGTATATGGCTGTGGTGGAGACAGAGATAGAACAAAAAGGCCTATTATGGGAAAGATAGGATCAGATTTAAGTGATATAGCTATAATAACTTCAGATAATCCAAGGACAGAAGATCCTAGTCTTATAATAAAGGATATATTAGAAGGTATAAAAAAGGATAATTATATAGTAGTTGAAGGAAGAAGAGATGCTATAAAAAAAGCTATGGAAATAGCAAAAGAAAATGATGTTATAGTAGTAGCAGGAAAAGGCCACGAAGACTATCAAATATTAAAGGATAAAACTATTCACTTTGATGAAAGAGAAGTAATAGAAGAGCTAATAAAAGAAATATAAATAATTGTAAGGAAATACTAATTCCTAAGTTTTAAAGAGATAAATTTGCAATATAAAAATAAAATCAACAAGAAATATGATTACTCTAAAAATGGGAGTGTTAGCATGGAGTTTATTAAACTAGAAGAAATAATAAAAGCAGTTAATGGTGAGTTAGTGATAACTGGAGAAAAAGATGAATATAATTCAGTAAGCACAGATACAAGAAAAATAAAAAAGGGAGATATATTTATAGCCTTAAAAGGTGAAAACTTTAATGGGAATAATTTCGTAGAAACTGCCATAGAAAAGGGAGCAGATTTATGCATAGTAAGCGAATTAGTGTTTGATAAAGAAAAAATAAATAAATCTTCCTATGTAGTAAAAGTAGAAAATACTAATAAAGCTCTTTTAGATTTAGCTAAATATTATAAAAGTAAGTTAGGCATAAAGGTAGTTGCTATTACTGGCTCTACAGGAAAAACATCTACAAAGGATTTAGTAGCTGCTGTACTTTCAGAAAAATATAAAGTATTTAAAACAGAGGGGAATTTTAATAATGAGATAGGACTTCCTCTTATGATTTGTAAATTAGATAAAAGTTATGATATAGCAGTTTTAGAAATGGGAATGAATCATTTCAATGAAATACACAATATGGCAGAAGCTGCAAAACCAGATATAGCCATAATAACTAATATAGGCATATCGCATATAGAGAATTTAGGATCTAGAAAAAATATTTTAAAAGCAAAATTGGAGGTAACAGATTTCTTCGACAATGATAATGCCTTAATAATAAATGGAGATGATGATCTTTTATCAGATTTTGAAAGTGATAAATATAAAGTATATAAAATAGGAACAGAAAATAAATTTGACTTCAATGGACAAAAACTAATCTTAGAAGAGGAAAGTATAGAATTTGATATACTAGAACAAGGAAAAATAGCTTATAAAAATTTTAAGGTGAATGTACCTGGAAAGCATAATGTGCTTAATTCACTTACAGCTATAGCATGCGCAAAAATTTTAGACATGGATTATGAAGATATACAAAATGGAATAAAAAATTTAAAAGCTACATCTATGAGATTAGATATAATTAGAGAAAATGGATTTACTATTATAAATGATTGTTATAATGCAAGTCCTGATTCTATGAAAGCTGCTATAGATGTAATGAAAAATATAAATGGAAAAAGAACCATAGCTTTATTAGGATCTATGATGGAACTTGGAAATGAGTCTTATAAAGCTCATAGAGAAGTTTCAGAATATGCAAAAGAAAAGGAAATAGATTTGTTATTTTCTATAGGAGAATTTAATGAGGCTTATAGAGAAGGATTTGAAGAAGTAAACAAAGATAACTATAAAAGCTTTTTAAATAATAAAGAAGCAGCAAAATACATAAAAAATATAATAAGAGATGGTGATGTAATATTAGTTAAAGCATCTAGAGTTATGAGATTAGAGGAAATAGTAGAAGAACTAAGGATAAAACAAGAAAAATAGGAGGTGACTTGCTCACACATTAGAGCAATTATTTATGAATAGAATAGTATATGCAGTGATTTTAGCCTTTTTAATATCTATATTAGGAGGCCCAATATTAATACCTTTATTACACAAATTTAAATTTGGACAAAACATAAGAGAAGAAGGACCAAAGAGTCATAGAAAAAAAGCAGGTACCCCTACTATGGGCGGAATAATATTTATATTAGCATCTATAATAACAATGGCTTTAACTATAAGAAAACCAGGCGATGAAGCTATGGTAGCTTTGTATGCTTTTATAGCTTTTGGAATAATAGGAGCTTTAGATGATGGCTTAAAAATAATTCATAAAGATAATTTAGGGTTAAGGGCTTACCAAAAGATGTTATTAATTTTAATAGTATCTGGTATATTTGGATATTATTCTGCCAATAATCCTAATATAGGTACTTCAATAATAATGCCTTTTACTAGGAAAAGTTTAGATTTAGGGATATTTTATATACCAGGTATAATAATATATTTTGCAGCTACTACTAATGCTGTTAATTTAACAGATGGATTAGACGGATTGGCTACATCTATTACATTACTTGTTATGACTTTTTTCGCTTTAGTAAGTTTTGGAATGGGACATTATACATTAGCTATATTTTGTGCAGTGGTAGCAGGCGCTCTTTTAGGATTTTTAAGATATAATGCCTTCCCAGCTCAAGTATTTATGGGAGATACAGGTTCTTTAGCCTTAGGTGGAGCAGTAGCTGCAGTAGCTATGATATTAAAATTGGAAATATTAGTTATAATAGTAGGAGGAGTATATGTATTAGAAACTTTATCTGTAATAATACAAGTTTTATCCTTTAAACTTACAGGAAAAAGGGTATTTAAAATGAGTCCTATACATCATCACTTTGAATTAAGTGGATGGCATGAAACCAAGGTAGTATCTGTTTTTTCAATAATTACAGTAATATTATGCTTAGTTGCATTTTTAGCTGTATAGTAAGCATTATATTACTGTAGATATATATATTTATTTTAAACCTATAAGTAATCCAATAGGAGGAATTAGTGGGATATGAAAAAAACTAAAACTAAATTAGGAGCTATAGATTTTACTCTTTTTGTTACTATAACTTTATTGGTATCTATAGGAGTAATAATGGTTTATAGTGCTAGTTCTTACAGTGCCTTTTTCAATCCAAATATAAAAGATAGTACTTATTTTTTAAAGAAACAGGGAGCATTTGCAATTGTAGGGATAATATCAATGCTCTTTATAATTAAGATTGATTATCATAAATATAAAAAACATACTAAAAAATTAATGCTTATAACTATAGTATTATTACTTATGGTTTTTATATTTCCACCAGTAAATGGAGCTAGAAGATGGATAAGGTTGGGTCCATTATCTCTTCAACCATCAGAGATAACTAAATATATGATAGTTATGTATATGGCGAAAAGTTTAGAATTTAAAGGAGAAAAAATTAAAACCTTTGCTTATGGCATAATTCCATATTTGTTAGTTTCAGGATTTTATGCAGGATTGGTATTTGCAGAAAAAAATCTTAGTATAGCAGCGGTTATAATGATAGTTACTTTAATAGTTTTATATGCAGCAGGGGCTAGAACTAAACATATATCCCTTGTAATGCTTATGGTTATACTGGCAGGAGTAGCAGGTATAGTCTTTGAGCCCTTTAGAGTAAAAAGATTTTTAAGCTTCTTAAATCCTTGGGAAGATTCTAAAGGTACTGGGTATCAGCTTATTCAATCCTTATTAGCTTTAGGATCTGGCGGTATATGGGGAGTTGGTATAGGTAGATCAAGACAAAAATGTTACTATATACCTGAACCTCACAATGATTTTATATTTGCAATAATAGGTGAAGAATTAGGTTTAATAGGTTGTATTTTTATAGTTATTTTATTTTCCATATTTATATGGAGAGGAATAGTTATAGCTACAAAGGCTAAAGATACATATGGTACTATTTTAGCTACAGGAATTACATCTATTGTAGCAGTTCAAGCTATAATAAATATGGCTGTTGTTACAGGTTCTATGCCTGTTACAGGAGTACCTCTTCCTTTTATAAGCTATGGAGGATCTTCTTTAGCAATTAACTTAATAGCTATGGGGATATTGCTTAATATATCCAGGCAAAGTGAAAATACTGTATAAAAATAGCAACTATTAGTTGCTATTTTTTTTATATTCTTAAATTATTATTAATTTAATGATAGTAGAATATAGTTAACTGGTTTTATATAAAGAAGTATACTATAATTTTATTATAGAAATTCCTATGGCATGGCAAATTCTTCTCCTAACGGAAGTATAAAGTATTCTGTATTGGTGGATAGAATTGTTATATAAAAATTTAAAATAATAGTATAAATAATTCTAATGTAAAATGAATATAAGTTTCTAACTTTTTTAAAAAATATATTTAAAATATTGTAATTATTTTTTAATGAAATAAATGAATTAAAATGTTAAAATAAATTTAAGTCGCAATAATAAATTTGATATTTTAGGTAGGTATAATAATGAGTAAAGATTTAATAAGCACAGACGAATATATAAAAATAAAAAAAAGACGGAAAAGA